>CAXSEH010000045.1:0-18585 GCA_964236345.1 uncultured Bdellovibrionales bacterium | reverse complement strand
TGAAATCCTGATTCAATTTTTAAAAAACCCGAATCTATCTTCTGATCTGGGTAATCCCAAATTAAAATGGGGATTACTTTTTTCGTGCTGATTATTATCTTGCTCGGCTTTTTCTGCTGCCTGCTTAAGACTGGTTGAAAGGTACGACGATTCGGTTTGAGCCTGGGCTCCGGTCCGATACATAGACGATATTCCCGAGGGCATAAGTCTATTCATAACACCCATGGTGTAAAGCATCAGCTCAGGCAAGAAAGCGCCGATCATCATACGTGCGCGTCCAAGCCCCGTGGGAATTAATTCTGAACGACGGTGACGTGTCGCCTCGACGATTTTGTCTGCGGCTTCTTCTACCGACATAGATAGGCCAGGAAACACATCCGCGTTCGCGAACCATGAAAATTCCTTCTGGGCGTTTCCTTTAAACACGGCTTGAATCGGTGAACCCGTTCGCATTAATGTCGGGTAAACCGTTGTAACTGCGATATTTTCCTTCGCAAATTCTGCCGTAATGCCTTGAGAAAATCCGGCTAGGGCAAATTTCGAGGTGTCATAAGGAAGCATGTGAGGAACGGCCACTTTTCCTCCCATTGAACAGATGTTGACGATGCGACCGCCTTTCTTCTTTCGGAAAATCGGTAAGATTTTTTGGGTCGCATTCACATTGGCGTAAAGGTGAAGACGGATCTGCGCTTCGAAATCGGCTAAACTCATAGATTCGAACGGCCCAACGATAATGGCGCCGGCGTTATTAACTAAGACGTCAATATCACCAAGCTCATTCATGGTTTTCTGAAAAGCATTCGTCAGCTGAGCGTTGTCGGTAATGTCACATTCGCAAAGTAAAATATGATCAGACGAAGTGAAACCTAATAAAAGGGTCTTCGCCCTTTCTAACTCTTTCGCATCCCGAGCCAGTAACGAAACGTAAGCGCCTTCGCGAACAAATCTTTTAGCTAAGGCTAAGCCCAAGCCCCGCGATCCACCGGTGATCATCACAACCCGATTTCGGAAAGAAAAAGGTTTCGTTACTTTTGAAAGGCCCAAAACCGCCGCGCCTAGAGTGAGCCCCAGCGACAATTTTTTCTGTTTCAAAAGCAAAGAAGTTACGGCACCTAAACCCATCAAGAACATCAATTCGTTTTTTGCATTTTTATTCATGTAAAAAGTTTCTGCAAAATCCCTGCAAGCTGTAATGCAACATATAGGCTTTTATCTATTTGCAAAGAGGCATTGTGTCGCACGCCAAGGAAAAAATCCACAGCTTAAAAAGCAAAAAATAAACAGCTTATCAAGCACATTTTATTCACCTAGCGATTCGTCTTATAGTTCGACACGGAAATTTTGAAGGTTTAGAATAAAGTATGGACTTCTCAGTTTCAGCAATCGCCGCAAGTCTTCTTTTCAGCACGATCGGACTGCTGTTACTAAAAGAAGCCAAACGTCGTTCGAACTTAAAACTTATACCGATCGCAATTTTACTTATGGGCTACACCTATTTCACTTCAAATCCGTGGATGGATTGGGGAGTGGGCTTCGCTCTATGCGCTCTTGCCTATCAACTTTGGGAATATTAACACGATCTTAACGTGGAGTTTAAGCATTTAGGGTTGCATTTTCGCCGAAGTCTTTGTGAGATGAAGACACGTGGGGTGAAAATGAAGGGATTCTTAATTGCGACAGGGTTGTTGCTATTTAGTCAAAATGCTTTCTGTTGGGGTTCATTAGGTCACAAAACGGCAGCACAAGTTGCCTGGAGATTCATAGACAAAGAGACGCGAAATAAACTGAGCCATATTCTAAACGGCCAGTCGTTAGCCGATGTATCTGTCTGGGCCGATTCGGCACGGGCCGAAGAACAGTGGAAATTTACGATCTGGTATCACTTTGAAAAAGCTCCGGACAACTACACTTATCTCGACAATTTAAAACGGCAAGACGAAAAATACCGTAAGCTTGGCGGTTTGCTAGAGGCCCTTTACATTGCGGAAGACATGTTTCGCAGCCCAAAATCGACCGGCATCGAAAAAGAAAACGCTATAAAATTCTTAGTACACTTTATTGCGGACATTCATCAGCCACTCCATACGGGTAGGGTTGAAGACAATAGCGGTAATAAAATTCCTATTAAGTGGTTGGGTCTGGATCTTAATCTCCACCAAATTTGGGATTCACAAATTATTTATTTAGCGCATAAAGATATACTAGGAAGTTCTTCAGAGTCGGAACAAGCCGTAGCCTATTCGAACTATTTGCTAACTAAGTTTAAAGATTTCAAAATTACTCCAGATCTATTCCATCATTATGACGATTGGATGCACGAATCTATGGTCCCCCGAGTGGATGCGTACAAATATATGGACGAGAGTGAGCAAAAATATACTGCGAGGTTTTCTAACGTTATCGATATGCGGGTGTACTTGGCCGGATTAAGAATAGCCCAGGCTCTGACCCGAATAGTAGGGGAACAAATCAGACCCGAGCCATTAACCCAGTTGCGGGACTCGGTAGTTAAAATTGTTGGAAATTTTTCTGAATTTGTATCGTTAGTACCTCGGTCCAATACGGCACGATAGCGCTACACCAGAGCCGCGATGAAACTTATATTTCGTCCGGCCAAGTTTTTTTCGCGTCGAAAAGAACAGTAATTTAAGTCGGTTTTAGTATCAAGTTTAAAAAATGAACCTTTGCCGGTTTCCTGGTCGCCTCGACGATCTGGGATAAGACGATTTTATTTAGGTCCACGAAATATTTGTTATTTTCTTCAAAACAATAATCAGACCTTTTCATTTTAAAAGTAGCAAGTTCAAGTTGTTTCAAAACTTCTAGGTCAATTTCAAAACTATTTTGTAATATGTGCGGTCCGATCCAAATTTGAAAATCGCTTTCGCTGGAACCGGTTGCGTTTAGTCTTTCGATGGTTTTTAAGGCAATTCGATTTGCTACACCTTTCCACCCGGCGTGTACGGCGGCGACTCGCGACGTTTGCTGACAAGATATCAGCACGGGTAAACAGTCGGCAGTCCGGATAAGCAGGGCCGAATTTTTAACGGCGCTGTAATGGGAGTCAGCTTCTATGACATTGTCAGAAGCTTTGACCACGGTATCGGAATGAGTTTGTTTTATCTTTTGAAAATGCAACTGGGGAAATTCTTTTTGAATCGCTTCTTCATCTGCGTGAGCGTTACCGAAAAAAACGATCAAGCGACTTGTTTTATAAAGAAGGCCAAGCGGGTGTTTCTCGAAATTATCCGTGGAGCTGTTCATTGGTGTATCCCAAATCCAAAAGCTTTTTTAAATCTTCCGCGGGCCAATCAACTTTGAAAAGCATAGGTTTTTGTGTGGTTGGATGTTCAAAACCTAGCTCTGCCGCGTGCAAATAAAACCGTTTTAAGTTCTCGGCTTTCGCTTTTTGTAAACTATATCCGTATTGAACGTCGCCAACTAACGGAAAACCGAATTCGCTCATGTGCACGCGTATCTGGTGAGTTCGGCCCGTTTCCAATTTTAATTTAATGTATGTTGTCGCCGAAGACTGAGCAATTCGCTCGTAATAAGTAACGGCCCATTTACCCAGTTCATTATTTTCGTCAAATTCTGTGATGATTCGATTGTTCTCACGCACCGATGCGTAGCGTTTGCGATCATTAATGTGGCGGCCCAAATAAGATTGCAGCGTACCTTTTTTTTTCGCAAGTCCGCCAGATACTAGAGCGTAATAGATTCGGTGCGAACTTTTATCTTTGAATTGTTGGGCCAATTTTTCATGCGCAATATCATTTTTTGCGACCACTAAAAGGCCGCTAGTTTCTTTATCGATCCGGTGAACAATTCCCGGCCGCTGTTCATTCTTCATGGAAAGATCTTTGGTGTGATGTAAAAGAGCATTCACTAAAGTGTCAGTGCCATGGCCCGCGGCCGGGTGAACGACAAGTCCACTCGGTTTGTTGATCACAAGCAAATCGCGATCTTCAAAAATGATATCAAGAGGAAAATCATACGGAACCAGTTCGCTAGTTTCGACTTCTGGTAAATTGATTTCGACAACTTGATCTAATTTTAAAGTTAAGGACGAACGTGCGGTTTTTTTGTCGACGGTGACAAGCTGCTTATCGATAAGGTCTTGGGCAAAACTTCGCGAAAGGATTCCCGGTACGGTAACCAGAAAGCGATCAAGACGTTGACCAACAAACTCTTCGCCTACATTAAGAAGGATTTGTTGTTTAGTTTTCAACTTTCTTTCGATAGATTTTCATATAAGAGTCGGCAACGGCCAGGTCATTTAGATTCATCAAGCGAGCCATTTGGATTACGTAGCCCCGTACGAATACGGCGGCGGGTAGATTAACCACGTCAACTTTTTCAATCGCGGTTAAATACCAAGGATTAATTTTTGTTCGTTCGTGCATGGTCTCAATGGAAATTCTTTTATACTCGCGAACTTTTTTAAGGTCATCGCCAGTCCAGTCTCTTTTGTTTGAGATTTCTTTTTCAAAAGCAGGATCGATGATGTATTCGGTTTGTTTTTCATTCGAACGCTTTTGCAGATCCGGAAAAAGTTCAAGACTAGCACTTTTGATCGCCTCGATCGTCAGGTCACTTTCAGAATAACGTTTTGACTGACGTCTTTTTTCGTAAACATTTCGGTACGTTTGATTTCCTAAAATGTGGAAAGCTTCATCAATCATAGTTCGGAATAATTGGGCTTCTTCGTTGCTAAAAATTGAATTCAAAGAGGTATTTTGAGATGAATAAGTACGTTTAGCTTTTTCGTAGGCTACCGTTATGTCGTGCTGGGTGGCATTTTCGGAGATTTCTAAAATTTCGTAGTAATTATGTTTGTTTTCTGTATTCATCTTAAATTAATGATACGGGATGCGGATAGAGGCAATCAAGCGCAATGATCAGATACTGAATTCCTGCCTAAAATAAAGGCTGAAATCGAATCCCTTTTGCATTTTCTTCCGCTTCCGACTCACGCAAATAAATAGGGAGCAGTTCGTTCCACGCAACATATGACGCCGGTGGGGTGTTCATCGCCAATTGACCTAAAACCTGCGCCGTAGGTTCGTCATTGGCACCTTCGGGACGCAGCAATTGCTTAGGCACATGGGATATCAAAAAATTTTTGTACGCCGCATACCCGTCGCCAACGACGTAACAATCTGTGTCCAAATAATTCGCCAAATTTTGCACGCGTACCACTTGCGGCGGCTTCAATACGATGACTCGGCCATCATCCATTTTGTAGGTGGCGATATAAACCATATTTTTGTAGGCGTTGATCATGGCAACAATTGGGTGGTCACTTAAAGTTTGCAGCGAACATTGCGTCGCCAGATTAAGCAGGGAATCGACCCCAATGCAGGGCTTGTTATAGCAATAGGAAAAAGTTTTAATGGTGTTTAAGCTGATTCGAATGCCGGTAAAACTACCGGGACCGATGCCGGATGCGAACAAGTCGACATCGCTTAATTGAAGCCCGGCCTCATTTAAAACGGTTTCGACAAAAACGTTTAATACATCCGAGTGAGATCCCTGGCGCAAAGATTCTTTGTAGGCAAGAACAGCTTGATCTTTCAGAACAGCGACGCTTCCAAGAAGCGTGCTGGTTTCACAAGCTAAAACGATCATCGCTAAGTCTTAAAGAAAAATTTTGTAAAATCATTGAATAAAGCTAGTACCATTAAACTCATCAATAACACAAAACCAATTTGCTGGGCGACTTCCATTTTCTTTACACTCAACGGAGTTCCTTTGATGGCTTCGATCGTGTAAAATACTAAATGGCCACCATCTAAAACGGGGATGGGTAACAGATTTAGGATGAATAGACTGACCGACAAAATACCCATCGTCATCAAAAAGGATTGCAGGCCTAATTCGAAAGAATCTTTGGCGGCTTTTCCGATCGAGATCATGCCTCCAATATTTTTGTGCGAAACCTCACCTTGAAATAATTTTACGAAAGAAAACACCGTCATAACGCTAATATCGATAGTGCGAGAATAACCTTTTTCTATCGAAGCGAAAATTGATTTAGTGTGAACGATGGTCATTTCCGGTTGAGCGAACTGAACCATCGGCATGATTCCGATCGTGTAACGTTTGTCCTCTTGCCCTAACGCGGTCATTTGCGAAGTTACAAGGGGAGTAATTTTCTTCGCTAGCGGTGCGCCCTGCCGAATTACGCTGATGTCTAACGCTTCTTTACCGTCGAACGATTTAATGGTGTTAAGAACCTGTTCCCATTTTTCTATCTTCGTGCTGCCGATCGAAACAATTCTATCGTGTCTTTGCAAGCCGGCCAGTTCAGCCGGAGAACCCTTCACGATCTGTTCCAGGTACAAATCCGATTTTTCAATTCCGTAATCATTTAAATTAGCAGATTTTTGCAGGTCGGCTAAGGTGATTTCAACTTTTGCAGTCGATCGGGGAGCTTCATCCGTTGCGCCAGCACGAGAAACTTCTAAAGTGGCCATGCCGGTGGTCTGAGCTTTTGATTGAGTAAAAAACTTTTCTATTTCATCCCAACGGGTTACTTTGTTACCATTGATAGATACAATTTCGTCCCCAATTTGCAGGCCCGCTTTTTCGGCCATGGAACTCGTTCTAACTCCGACTTGAGTTCCTCTTGCAAGAGCTTCTATTCCTTCAATCGATCCAATCATTGATTCGCCTGAAAAAATATTTGGATTTTTGATGGCCGCAACCGCGAGAGACAATGTTTTCTTTTCTTTCGAGCTTGATTCTACAATCGCTTGAACGGTGCTATTTTTGTGTAAATTCAGATTTTTCTGAAAATCTTCATAACTTTGAAGAGGCACGCCACCAATTTCTAAAATTCGGTCTCCTGCGGATAAACCCATTGTCGATGCCGCAGAATTATTCTGAATATCTGCGATGACCGGCGAACGAGCTTCTTCACCCATTTGGGCAATGAACGAAAAAATGAAAATTGCGAAAAAGAAATTCATCAGAGGTCCCGCTAGAACGATCGAAATTCTTTGCCAAACATTTTTGTGAGTAAACGAAACTTTTTCTTCTTCCGCTGATAATGGAACAAGCTGATTTTCTTCATTCGTTTTCATTGGCTGTTCACCAAACATTTTCACGTATCCCCCGAGCGGGATTAACGAAAGGCAGTAAGTTGTATCTCCATGTTTATAACTGAGGAGCTTTTTACCAAAGCCCAGCGAAAAAACTTCGACGCGCACTCCGCAAAATCGGGCCACCATAAAGTGCCCGAGTTCATGAACAAAAATTAGGATTCCAAGTAAAACAGTGAAGGGTACGATATTAGAATAAAGTTGACCCAGAATAGAAGCTAAAAACATATTTTTGCCCTCTCGGATAAGTGTAGACTTTATTTTAGACTATTACGGGCACACGTCTAGTCAGGCCGTGTATTTTGGCCCAAATCGCGACGCGACTATGGGCGAGCGGTAACTGATCGTTATAGAGTAGCTTAGAGCGAAAAATAGGTCGCCGCGACGTAAAACAGCGGGGCCGCAAATAGGACACCGTCAAGACGATCCAAGAGCCCGCCGTGTCCTGGCATAATTGTGCCCGAATCTTTTACGCCTGAAACGCGCTTCAGAGAGGACTCAAAAAAATCGCCGACTTGACCCAGAAAGCCGCCAATCAAGCCGAACAAGGGAAAAGCATAAATAGGGGTATTTGGTAACGCAAAACAAAATAGGGTGGCAACGATCGTTGAAAAAAGTAGGCCCCCTAAAGCACCTTGAAGACTTTTGTTAGGAGAAAGGGTCGGCGCAATTTTAGTTTTTCCGAAGTTGACGCCGAAGATATAGGCCCCGATGTCGCCCGCAAAAACAACTGCTAGTAAGCAAAGGAACCACTCTATGCCATTGTTCGTTTGGACAGTCCAAGCCACGCTGGCCGGCAAAAAGCATGTATAGATAAGACCCATTGAAAATTTGGTCACAAAGCTAATCATTTTTTGGATATTGCTAAAATTCTTGTGAAATAGGATCGCGACGCAAGTGACTAAAATAAAATTAAAGATAATCGCAGTTGTTGCTAAAGGCCGAAAAGAATCTTGCGCGATGACAACAAAAATACCCGTAAATAAAATGACCATAAACCATCTAGAAAAACGGGGGTATGAGGCATCAAAGAATAATCTGGCCAGTTCGAACGTACAACGTACGACGGCGACCAAAATTAGCACGTACACACCATTTTCTCGACCGTAATATATGGCTAAGAATAAAAAAATTAAAGCAACGACCGCTGAGATGACTCTAGATGAAAGATTCTTCATTTTTTAAGCGAACCTTTCCGTACCGGCGTTCCCGCTGGTAAAAGTTTTGACAGGCCCTAGAAAAGTCTTCGGCAGTAAAATCAGGCCATAAAATGGGACTGAAATAAAGTTCGCTATAAGAAGCTTGCCACATTAAAAAGTTAGAAAGTCGACTTTCACCACTTGTGCGAATGACTAAATCCGGATCTGGTATCTGCGAAGTCATAAGGTTTTCACTCAAATAAGCTTCGTTAATTTGATCAAGCCCCACGTGACCTTCTTTATACTTCTTAGCAATTTTTTGGACTGCCAAAACGATTTCTTGGCGCGAGCTGTAGCTCATCGCGAAAGTAAGGTGTAATCCCGTGTTATTTTGAGTTAATGCGGTCGTCTGGCGAATTGCATTTTGCACGTCTGCCGGAAGCTTTTCGACTTCACCGATAACATTAAATCGAATGTTCTGTCGGTGAAGGTTCATGCTTTCTTTTTTCAAATAACGCGATAGAAGTCGCATCAAAAATGAGACTTCTTGCTGAGGTCGCGACCAATTTTCGGTGCTAAATGCGTACATGGTTAAATATTTTAAATTGTTGTCTGAAGCATATGTAATAATTTTTTTAGCAACCCGTGCGCCTTTGATATGACCAAAGGTTCTTGGCTTATCACGCAGCTGGGCCCAGCGCCCATTTCCGTCCATTATTATTGCTACGTGATGAAGTTTTTTAAACATGCTTCGCTAAATTAAATCGTTAAGATCGATTTTTCTTTTTCAGCGGTCATGGTATCTACTTTTTTAATAAATTCATCGGTGATTTTTTGGATATCGGCTTCACATTTTTTAGACTCGTCTTCGCTAATCGCCTTATTTTTGAAAGCGGCTTTCACTTCTTCGTTGGCGTCGCGACGAACTAAACGAACCGCAACGCGCGCGTCTTCAGCGATCTTTTTAACTTGCTTCGCTAAATCCTTACGTCGCTCTTCGGTTAAATCTGGAACTTTTAAACGGATTACTTTTCCGTCATTGATCGGAGCCATACCGATGTCGGATTTTACGATGGCCTGTTCGATCTCTTTTAAAACCGAAGAATCCCAAGGAGCGATCAGAAATGTTTTTGCATCGGGAGTAGAAACTGAAGCAACCTGATTAAGTGGAGCCTGAGCTCCGTAGTTATTAACACGGATACTGTCTAACATTGAAACTTGGGCTTTGCCGGTGCGAACTTTTTTGAAATCTTCAACCAGGGCCGCAACTGACTTATCCATGCGAGTTTGGGCATTTTTTTTAACTTGGTCCAACATGGGGATCTCCTTAGTAAGTGGTCTAAAAATTAATGAACTAAAGTACCAATTTTTTCGCCTAAAATAGCTTTTAATATGTTGCCGTGCTTTGCAAGATCAAACGTCATGATCGGAAGCTTGTTGTCCATGCAAAGACTGATCGCCGTTGAATCCATAACTTGCAATCCTTGTTTTAACACATCAATGTAGCTGATTTCGTCATAGCGTTTAGCATCGGGATTTTTTACCGGGTCTTTATCGTAAATGCCATCCACCTTTGTAGCTTTCATCAACACTTGCGCGTTAATTTCCATAGCTCGAAGGGATGCGGCGGTATCGGTCGTGAAATAAGGATTACCCGTGCCGGCGCCAAAAATAACTAAACGACCTTTTTCAAGGTGGCGAATGGCACGGCGTCGGATGTACGGCTCAGCAATTTCGGCCATTTCGATGGCGGATTGGACACGGGTGGGGACATTTTCTTTTTCAAGAGCATCTTGTAAGGCCAAAGCATTTATACAGGTTGCAAGCATTCCCATGTAGTCGGAACTAGCGCGGTCCATTCCCTCAGCTGAGGCGGCCACACCACGAAAGATGTTGCCTCCACCGATGACCAGGCCAATTTCAACACCCGTTGCGTGGGCAATCTTAATGTCTTGGGCGATTTGTTTCAGAACCGTCGTATCAATTCCGGTTCCCTTGTTTCCGGCAAGGGCCTCACCACTCAATTTAAGAAGAACTCTCTTATAGATTGGTTTTGACATGAAGCCCTCCGCGTTTGGAATCAGTTTAAATTTCGAAACAAAAAACTAGTGCGATTTTGTCATTGCCGTTTGCGCAGCAACTTCGGCCGCGAAATCGACAACTTTTTTCTCGATGCCCGCGCCCAGTTCGAAACGAACAAAACGCTTAATCGTTAAATCTCCGCCGGCTTTTTTAGAAGCTTCTTTTTGGTAATCAGAAATTTTTTGGTCCGGATTTTTTACGAAAGGCTGATCAAGCAAAGAATTTTCCGCTAAAAACTTACGGATTTGACCTTCGACAATTTTGTCCAGCATCTCTGGCTTCTTGCCCGCCTCTAAGGCCTTTTGTTTGAGGATGTCTTTTTCTTTCGCCACAACTTCAGGCGGGATCATGTCCGAAGACAGCGTCATTGGGTTCATCGCCGCGATGTGAAGACAAACATCTGAAGCGAAAGTTTTGATTTCAGGCGAATTCGAAGCCGCCGCATTTGAAGCCGAAACTTCGATCATCACGCCGATTTTACCTTCACCGTGGATATAGGTGTGTAAAAGACCTTCGCCCTTAAGGGTGTACTTTTCAGAACGACGAATGACCATGTTTTCACCTAAAGTCGCGATTGCTTCTTTTAAAGAATCGCCAACGGTTTTACCCGCGGTGTGCGGCTGTTCTAGGATCGGACCCGCGTGGTCTGTTGTTAAAACATGTTGGGCCATGGCGCTGACGAAATTCTTAAAACCGTCATTACGGGAAACGAAATCTGTTTCAGAATTTACTTCGATAACCGAAGCGGTTTTTCCCGAAGTGACGGCGTGAACTAAACCTTCAGCCGCAATGCGATCTGATTTTTTAGCTGCGGCCGAAAGACCTTTAACGCGCAACCATTCAATGGCTGCTTCGAAGTCTCCTTTAGATTCTTCTAAAGCTTTTTTACAATCCATCATGCCCGCGCTTGTTTTTTCGCGAAGCTCTTTAACCATAGTTGCAGAGATAGACATACAGTCTCCTTCTAAAATTAATTCTTTATTTAAGTGGCGTGATCAAAAAGAAAGGCAGCAGATTACTCTGCTGGTTCTTCTTTCGGCTCTTCTTTTGTTTCGTTTAATTCAGCTTCAATTTCAACTAGGTCCGCAGTTCCGGCCGCAACTAACTTACGAGTTTTGCTGGCCTTAACAACGGTTGGTCCTGCAGGTTTTGCCGCTTCAGTTTTAGAAACCGGACGAGCTGGTCCCACGCCTGGTTTAGCTGGACGACGAGCATCTTGGCCTTGTGCCATTTCGCCTTTTTCTTTTGCCAAATCCGAACCTTTATCCGAATTGGTACGTAATTTTTGTTCCCAAACTTGCGCGCCTTCCATGAAAGCATCGGCAACTAGGTTCGAAAATAATTTGATCGCGCGAATCGCGTCGTCATTTCCCGGAATTGGGTAATCAACCGTTTCAGGATCAGAATTCGTGTCGGCAATCGCCACAACTTTGATTCCTAATTTTTTCGCTTCGGCAATCGCGATGTGTTCTTTTGGCATATCGACAACGAACATCACTTTTGGAAGTGCTTTCATGTCTTTGATACCTTCTAAGTAATCAGTTAGACGAGTGGCTTCTTTATCAAGACCCGCGCGCTCTTTTTTAGTTAATAATTGGTAATCGCCTTTTTCTTTCATGGCATCGATTTTACGAAGACGATCGATTGAAGCCTTGATGGTTTCAAAGTTCGTCAACATTCCACCCAACCAACGTTTCGTAACGAAAAACTGTCCGCATTTTTTTGCGGCTTCTTGAACAGGCTCGATCGCTTGTTTTTTTGTTCCAACGAAAATCGCTCCGCCGCCAGCTGCTGCGATTTCTTTTACGAATTCGGCTGCTTGGTTAGCGCGGACTACGGTTTTTTGTAAGTCGATGATGTGGATTCCGCCACGAGCCGTATAAACATAAGGCTTCATTTTCGGGTTCCAACGGGCTGTTTGGTGACCGAAGTGAACTCCGGCGTCTAGCATCTCTTTCATGGTAACTTGTGCCATGCATTCTCTCTTTCTGGTTCATCCTCCGACAGGCAGAGCTTAGTGTTTACCAAGAGTGCTCGGTGATTTCATTTTTGTTATGAAGATCATGCCAAGACCAGTTAAATACCCGTCGTGTGTTATAGTGGAGGTTAGAGTTATCACAGTGATTTTCCGAGGGCAAGAATTTGCTTTTACGGAGTCGTGAACGTAAGAGGGTTTCCCGAAGACTGCATTCTGGACCTACTGTTATAAATTTTATTAACAAAAACAATGACTTATAAAGATTTAAAACAGTAAATAGTTTGACGTATTGACGAACCTAAAATTCGAGGTAATCCTTAGATAACCTTACCGTCATTCGAAAAGAGAATTTATGAATAAGTTTATCACTATTTTTATGGTCATCATCGGATCCTTTTCAGTGTTCGCCTTAGGAGGACTTCCCGGCGATGATGAAAAAGAGCAAGTTAAAGCGGCAGTCACCGCACACAGTAATGAAATGCGCATCTGCTACAACGAAAATCAGAAAAGTTTAAAGGGCGCCGAAGGCAAAATGTATATTCAGTACGAAGTGAACGATCAGGGCGCACTCGTCAAAGTGGAAATGGACCCGAAAAAAAGCACGCTCAAAAACGAAGTTCTTTTTAACTGCGTCTCTAACAAGGCCAAGACTTGGTTCTTTCCGGCGTCGCCGAAGGGAACAACCGTCGTCGTGCTGCATCCGTTTACATTCAAAAAAATTAAAGATTAATTATTGAGTGGTAAAAAAAGTACTACTCTCAATTCTGCTTCTAGCTTTATTTGCCGCCGTTTATTTTTACAATCAACCAAACGCTAGATACTTTGTAGCGGTGGGCCTTAAGAAGAATAAACTTGAAAGCAACATCAGGTCGTTAGGTTCTAAAAAAACCTGTGCAAATGAAATAAAAAAATCGGAATGTTTTTTCCATTTTTTTAGAGCAAATGGTTCAATTGAATTTAGCGAAGATTTGCCTTTATTCGTAACTTCGATATTTACGATTTGCGAGAAAAACATTCCGTGCGCGCTTGAGTTGTCAGACCAATTATTTCAGACGGTGGATTTTAATACTTTTTGGCTTCGAAAATCAAAATTTGCAAATTCAAAATTTGCCAAGGAAACCATGCCGGTTGAACTTGAAAAAACCGATGCGGTCCTTCGCGGCTTTCGCAAAAGACTAATGACCGATTTCGTCATTGAGCAAGAACCCGCTCGAAAAAAACTAATCGTCGAGTACGTTAAAAATATCGATGCGAAACTTATTGAGCTTGGCCTGGCTCATTAGCCGAAAAGCCGAAATGATTACATTTCGGCTTCGTGATGTTCTTCCGACTGTGGGGCCGCTTCCAGATCAACGCCCGTGTCGAAACCCATTGCGGCTAAAACTAATTGCGCTTGTTGCAATGAACCGACTAAATTTTTTGATTTGGAAATTTGGGGTGAAGCGATCCACAAATTCGGAACTTTTGGAATATTCATATGGCCCGTTAACTTAATATCGGCACCCGATAAAGCCGTGCTAACAAATATTCTTTCTTTTTGGATCGAATCGGCAACTTCCGGAAAGGCGCGCTTAATTTGGCGTTTCATTTTCTTGAGCATCAAGCCGATGTTTTCGGTATCTTCGGCGGCTTCCGTGTCGACGAAGCTGACCCATTGGGAAATTTGTCCTTCGGAAGTTGCATTTTGAAATCGGCCTACACAAGGACCTAATTCATCATCGGTCGTGCCGTTTAATAAGAAAATATTATTTTTATCTACGGTGGCCGTGTGAAAAATATCTACGCAAATGGCTTGCCAAGCTTGCGCTTTTTTTAATTTGGCTTTTGCGCGCAAATTAAAAATATCATCATGGAGTAATAAGGTTAGATCTTTAACGGGGCCGGTGAATATAAAATTTTTTGCGTAGACCTGTTTTGTGCCGTTCACCACAACGTGAGTCAGCAGCGGCTTATCGGATTCCGACGCTTCAAAACCAAAGCGTGTGACGATGGATCTAGTTTGGATTTTTTCTTTTAACGTATCCTGGATTTTTTGAACCCACTCATAAGGCTGGATAGTCAGTGCAAATTCTTCGTGCGCCAAGAAATAAGCTAATTGATCATAGAATTCGACATTTTTTTCGCCGAAACCGACGAATCGCTTAAAGCCGCTAGCTTCATACGTCTCGGGGTTACTTTCCTGCGCGCCAGAGCTAAGTTCCGTTTGTAGAAGACCTTGTAGAAATTCTAGCGATTTTTTTGATGATTCCGTGGCCGGAAAAAAACGGAGACCGTTATTTATTTCGGTTTCATTTATCTTTGCGACGCGATTTTCCCCGCCCGGCAAATCGTGCGCCTCGAAGATCAAAATATTTTGGGTTTCTTGCGCTAATTTTTGCGCGATGGTTAAACCTGTTAGTCCGCTTCCGATGATGATGTAATCGTAGATGTGCATAGTCTTACGATGGTCTAAATGGGTTCACAGTTGCAAGAAGTTCCTTAAAAAAAGAACCTAACGCATTTAATCACAAGCCGCAAAATCAGTCTGACGAAAGGTTTGGCGTAGGCGTGGTTGTCCAAAAAGGAAGCTAAACGAGGAGACACACGGTAATAGAGGGCAACAAATTTTCGTCCGCAGAAATTCGTCTTTAATTTTGTATCACGAAAATCGCGAAGAAATAAAACTTCGGGTACGTCGGCAGAATTGAAAGCCGCGGTCGCGACGAAGCAACGGCTTTGTTTTTTACTGGCCGATGCTAAAAAAGTTTTAATCACTTCCGGATGCCGAGCCTGCCGCTGAAAAATGGCGGCTTTACGAACGATGTCGTTGAAAATGGGGGTGAAAGGAACGAAGGCGCTTAACTGCTTCGCCGCAAGCTTTTGCCGCTCTCCGTACTGATCGCTGGTGTCGTAGACCCGGATCAAATCCCAGTAAACTCCAGATATCACCGTAAGCTCTGCGGTTTTCGCCGCTTCTTTGAGAAGTTGAGGTGTTAACTGCCCTTTCGGACATTCAAAAACCATCTCGACAAGCTTTAAGTATTTTTCGTAAGAGATCGCCGCTTCGGAATAAAGTTTGTTTGCCATTTGGGAATGGCCTTGTCGCACAAGACTGGTTCGCGATTTCCAAAGTTTAACTTTACGATCATCTTTGGCACGCTCTTGAGCCATAAGCAGGCCACCCGAAGTTGAAGCTTTTCTTCGGAGAGTAGAAATGCACGAACGGCATATTTCTTGGTTTACGGGAAATTCAGGATCGGAATCAATCAAACGAGATCGCAATTCTGCGTCGATCGGAATAATTTCTGGCACATCAAGAGAACATTGGGGACATTTGACCATGAACTATTATTTTATAACAAGTTCTGTGGGTCAACATCGACCATGACTTTTACTTGAGGTCCGATCCACTTCGAGTCACCAATCAAACGCCGAACAAATTCGTTTAACATCTTTGGTTGCGGACATTTAAAAAGAATATGGTAGCGAAACTGATTGCGAAGTTTGGCAATGGGCGCGGCGGCTGGACCTAGTACTTCGACCGGCCTAAAACCGTCGTATTTGTCTTTCAGAAAATGCGCGCGTTGGGCTAATTGGCTTGAGGTGTGTCTTGCCTTTTCTAAATCCATCGATTGAATCCGAATGGCCGCCATTTTATGAAATGGAGGGTAGTTCAACTGTTGCCGATGCATCATTTCGGTTTCAACAAAACCTTCATAGTCATGATCTTGTGAAAATTGAATAGATTCATGAGAGGTATTGTACGTTTGAATTACAACTTTTCCAGGTAGATCGTGAATCCCAACGTGTCGACCCGAACGACCGCTCATTTGCGTGATAAGCTGGAAGCTTTTTTCGGCTGCCCTAAAGTCTGGAAGATTGAAACTGACGTCGGCAAGAATAAGACCCACTAACTTCAAATGGGTAAAATCAAGACCCTTCGCAATCATTTGCGTACCAATAAGAATGTCGATCTCTTTTTTCTCCATTTTTTCGACAAGCTCTTCCATTTCTAAACGAGACTGCACTTCGTCGCGATCGGCACGGGCGACGATGTGATTCGGAAACAGCTTTTTGAGGTCTTCTTCGACTTTTTCGGTACCCAAGCCCATGGTGGTTAGTTCACCTTCTTTACAGTCGGGACATTTCGTTTTGGCATTTTCATGATAGTCACAATAGTGACAAACCAAATGCGTATGGGCGTGCAAAGTTAAACTAATATCGCAGTTCGGACAGTCTACGGAATAACCGCAACTTGGGCAAAAAAGCATGTGTGCCATTCCACGTCGGTTAAGAAGCAAAGCCACCTGGTGATTTTGTTCAAGGCTTGATTGCATTTCGTTGTAAAGAGATTGGGAAAGCCAGTACGGCTTTTCTGATGACTTTTTTTCGATATCTTTTTCAAGACGCATATCGATAACCTGAATATCAGGAAGTGGGCGGTTTTCGACTCGAAATTTCAGTTGGTGCAAAACGTATTTGTGATCAATCGCGTTTTTCCAAGTGTCTAAACTAGGAGTCGCGGAACCTAAAATGACGGGGCAATTAACAAATCGCCCTAACATCACCGCGCAGTCCCGGCCATTGTACTTTAATTTTTCATCCTGCTTGTAGCTGGTTTCATGTTCTTCATCGACGACGATAAGCCCCAAATTTTCGATTGGACAAAATAGGGCGGAGCGGGCGCCTATCAAGATATCTTTTTTGCCCTCGACAATTTCCCACCACTGAGTTGTTCTTTCGCGATCGGTTAGCTGTGAATGCAAAACCGCAATGCGATCACCAAAACGTTCCGCAAATCGTTGAATCAATTGCGGAGTTAAGGAAATTTCTGGAAGCAGAAAAAGACCTCGTTTATTTTGGGATAAAGTTTTTTCAAAAAGTTGCAAATATATTTCGGTCTTACCCGACCCCGTGACCCCGTGAACCAAATGAGTGGCAAAACCCGTGGTCTTTTTAATGTCTTCCAAGCATTTGACTTGTTCTTCGGTTAAATTATGCTGCGTTTTTCTTTCGGTTTTCGGAATAACCGAGGGGCGCTGGCTGGCGCGTGCTTTTTTGGCCTTACGCAGTGGGGGAAAGCATAGTTGCACCACTTTTCCGAGTGGATAAATGTAGTAATTTGAAACCCATTCAAGCCACTTTAAAAATGGATCCTTCAGTGGGGGCCATTCTGGATCAACGCCGATCACTTTTTTTAGCGCGTAAGTTTTTTCGTCGACTGCAACTTTTTTTTCGGGAACGTCCGTCGAAATAACGATCCCTTTAACGCTGCGTTTTCCAAGAGGCACTTCGACAACGTCGCCACGAGAAACTTTGAACTCGTCGTTTTGTTCATATGTTAAGTTATCATTTAATGGAGCATCGACCGCGACCTGTACGGGCAGGCCTGAACTCATCTAAACCTCTTATAGAAATCTTCGATCAATGCGCCTAACGGGCCCTTCGATGAAACTAATAATTCTGAGGGCATATCTAAGTTTTGGGGGTAAAACTGACTGATGTTCACTTTAGGTTTATCGTTAATACTTTTTACTTTAATGGTGACGGATTTTCCGGCCCACTCAACCACTTTTTTTTTGGGATAATCTAACTTTGGATTCACCGTTACGAAATCGCTAAACGAAACTTCGGCTTCGCTAGGAAGGCGCATCTTGCGAAGTTGAAATGAATCTTGCAGAAACCAAAGTTGCGGTTTGCGAGACGTTGCCGTTGACGGTTGTCCGACGGCAAAGGCAATTCCCCCATCGGCGCGCGAAAGACGTACCGTTGGTTCTACGCCGAGTTCGGATAAATAATTTTTATATGATGCCACGGCGCGAACTGACAAATATCTTTCAAAAAAATCAGGCGCTGCTAAGTCGGTGATGCGGTTTTTTCCAACCATTGTGGTTCGAGATTTTCCGTTGTAAACGGCGACCACTTTCACCGAGTCTTTTAATTCTCCTAAGCCCGTTGCTACTAGTTTCAGATTTTTGTCGCCTTCAATAAGCCAGCTTTCGTGGATACCAAGTTCTTGGATACCTTCTTTAAAAAAAATGTCTTGTTCAATCGCGATGATTTGCGTGCCATTAATCGCGACATTTTTTTCTAAGATGAGGTCGAGGGGAAGTATAAAACCGTAAGAAAAAAGGCTAAATGTCTGGACCATGGTCAGTATCAAGAATGTTTTCATTCAGAAAATATATCATAATGAAACAAGATGTTGAGTCTAAATTAATGCCTCGGGCGAAAGCTAACGGAACGTGTTACTATGAAAATGGTGAAAATATTTGCTCTACTTATTTTTGTGACCACGCTG
>CAXSEH010000044.1:0-18834 GCA_964236345.1 uncultured Bdellovibrionales bacterium | reverse complement strand
CGCGCCAGTTGTATTCGCTACCTTTAACGATGCGATTGTTCCAGTCGTCCCATTTCTTTTTAGAAAGTTTGTGTAAAACACGTCCCTTGTCGTCGAAGATGTCAGGCTCTTTGCCAAATAAAAAATTAGAAACTGATTTTAATAAGCTCATGAAATCAGTCTAACTACATTTTTGGGTTAGCGCAAATATCAATGATATCTAAACCTTTTTCTTCGCCTGGGTATTTGCCACCAGTTAGTTGCGTAAAGCAGTCTCGTGCAGCCAATTTAAAAGCATCTTCTTTAGACGGGGCCTTTTTTGAAATAGGCTTTAAAATTGATTTGAACTTAAAGTTATAAACCCGTTCGTTGTTCGGCTCAGTAGCTGAAAAAGCGTTAAAACCTGTCACTAAAGCGGCGATCAATAGGAATGTTTTCATAAAATCTCCTTGTTATAGGTTTAGAGATGCAAATTCGAAGACCAAGTAGGGCCCGCAGTCTCACAATTAAACACCCTAAGTTCTTGAAATTGTTGGATAAAAACAGTCTGCAAATGAGTCGCCATCGATCGTTCCGAAAAGCCTAAAATTGTTAGTCAGAATCGTCATGAATTTGAAGTCTTTGTGGATATGGATGTTGCGGTGTGTTATATTGAGCCACTTTTCATGGGAGCGGGGCGGGATTTATGCGCAGTATTTGGGTAGTTTTATTGGTCTTTTCATTGGCCGAAGCGGGCGGGGCAAAGACCCTTCTTGTGAGCGATATCGATGATACGATTAAGGTGTCACACGTCTTAAGCACGGTCGGGAAAATCGGTCGGGCTGCTGACGTGACGACTCCGTTTGTCGGAATGGCCGCCCTTTACCATCTGATCGTAAACGAAAATCCGCAAGATACGAAATTTGTGTATTTATCAAATGCTCCTGGTGAAATTGTCGGAGTGCCGGCTTTAAAAATCTCGCACCTCACTTTTCTGGCATATAACAATTTTCCGACGGGAGAACTTCAATTGCGGGCGGGGCTTTTTGAAATAGACCATAAGCTCAAAGCCCTTAGAGAATTAATCAACGCGGAAAGGCCTGACCTTTTAATTTTAATCGGCGATAACGGAGAGCGAGACGTACTGTTCTACGATCAAATTACCGCCGAATTTGCAAACCTCAAACCGATGAAAGTGATAACGTTTATTCGCCAACTTTATTCTTCAAAACCAAAGCTGCTTATTCCAGACCTATTCGAAGAAATCGGTCTTCAGCTAAAACCTTCGCAAATTGGTTTTGTGACACCTATTGAAATTGGACTGAAACTTAACGAAGCCGGAAGCTTATCTTCTGCCAGCGTTGACTGGTTAGTTCGAAATGTTGCTCCCGCAGTTAGGCGAGATTTTTTACCATCCTTTGCCGATTGCTCGGATTTTAGATGGAACTTTTCGCGGCCTCAGTCTTTACAAAATTTAATTCGAAAAATTGACGACCGATGCAACTAAAAGCGATCGTACCCGCATTCTACACAAACATTCTGGGGAAGAAAATTCTTGGAATCGACATCGTCGAAAAAGCGGCCACTTGCAATAATTGTTTAAGATCGCGTGATAAAAGATTTTCCCAGGCATACAAATCGACGTTAAAGTGTTGCACCTTTCATCCCTACCTTCCTAATTTCGCCGTGGGCGCTTTGCTCGAACAGCCTAACGAAACCACAGGTATTCAAGTTATCAAACAGAAAATTGCAACGCATGAATTCAGTCTTCCCATTGGTTTGCTTGCGCCGTTTGAATATCAATTTAAATTTTTAACGAAAGAGGCGGGCGACTTTGGAAATATGGAATCGCTCCTTTGTCCTTACTATGACAAAAACGTGAATCAGTGCTCGATATGGGAATACCGGGGGGTTGTGTGCACTTCCTTTTTTTGTCGAAGTGACTACGGACAGAACGGCCTCAAGTTTTGGGCCGTGCTCAGCGATTATTTAAGTTACGTAGAAATGGCACTTGCGGAAGAGTGTCTGGTGCAACTTGATTTTTCTCCTCGAGATTTATCCGACCAACTATTTTATCTGAATAAGCATGACTTCGATGCTGATGAAGTCGCCCAGAAGTTTATCGAGCCCAAGGTTATGAAATCACTTTGGAACGGATACGCTGACCTTGCAGAATTCTACAAGAAATGCTTTGCAATTACCCAGAAAATAGATAGAAATCAATTTAAAGAAATTATCGGCGAACAGGGTTTAAGCCTTGAAGAAGAAGTGATTGAATATGCCCATCGAAGAAAAAATTAAAACATTGAAGCAAGAATTTGCGGCGCTGCCAACTTGGGAGCAGAAATATGAAAAATTAATTGATCTGGGGAAGAAATGGCCCGGCGTGCCTGAAGATTTAAAAATGGAAGATTTGAAGGTTAAGGGTTGCCAATCGCAAGTTTGGATCAGGGCCGATTTAACGCCCGGAAAAAAAATAGTTTTTCAGGGCGACAGCGATGCTTTACTCGTCAAAGGGCTTGTGGCTTTAGTTCTTACGATTTATTCAAATGAAACACCGCAAGCCATTTTAAGCACCGAAGCTTCCTTTTTAAAAGAGATGGGCTTTGATTCGGGGTTAAGTCCTAGTCGTTCGAACGGCCTACACTCGATGATTAGACAGGTTAAATACTACGCCACCGCATTTCAGTATTTACTTTCTAAATAGTTTATTTAAAAATAACGTATGTTTACTTATTCCACTTTGCTCATCGCATTCGTTCTTAGTTCTTTTCTAGCTCCCGCCGAAGCGCGAATCCGCCTTCGTAAAGTGAAAGAAGCTCCACGGGTCTGTCAAAACTTGCAAGAGGATAAACTTCTCAGTCGAAATGATAAGAAAGTTTTGTCCACCGAACGTCACAGCGTCATTTTTGAAGATACGGTCAGTCTGGTTAGAGATAAGGGAGAAAAAATTTGCTCGTGGCGTGCAACCGAGTTTGATTCGTTGGGGGCGCTTGATCAATTTCAATTTTTTATCGACGAGTACAAAGAAGTTCTTTACTCGTACATCAAAAATCCCGATGAATCATACCTCATTATTGCGACCCCCTTTTCGACTTGCAGTTTAGAAAATCGGGTCACTTTACCCGAATTCCAACCGCCTAAATGCGATATCCCGAAGAAGAAAAAAAGTGTCTCCCGACGTAAAAAGAAAAAGGTAAGCTAGCCTGAAGTCTTGTCTTCTTTCAAAGATCGACTTCCGATAAGACCTTGATGACCGAATTTATAAATCGTAAGAAAAAACAAAGCCTTTTATTTTTAGTATTCGGCATTCTAATCATGCTTATATCGTTTCAGAATTTTGAATATCCCGAACAAATTTCTAAAACCCCGGTCGATCTGACGCAGGTTTTGAACACCTCCGAAACGGAAATTCAAAATACCAAAATGAATCTACAATCTGTAGAAAAGACCGCGTTACCCGTTCAGACCGTGACCGTCAGTGAACCCGATGCGCCGATCAAAATTAGATTAAAGCGGGCCCCGGCAAAAGTGATTTCGAAAAAAAAGAAAAAGTTAACGGACAAAGCCAAGCTATTAGCCAAAAAAAAGAAATCAAAGAACAAATCGAAGGCACCTCGTCCTTAAACGTTTCATGGACAAATCGCACAAGAATCATCTAAGCTTTTTAGAGGAGACCTTATGCGGCCATTCTTAATCATTGTTATTTCCATGATGCTAGCGAACTCGGTCTACGCCGCTAACGAAGTGGTCTTAGGTTTAATACGCCAATCCACGGCTGAAAATATGCAAACCGGAAATCGATCACCGGTTCGACCCGGATTTGGTTTGGGTCTTAAGACCGAATCTGAAATGTGGTCCTCATTTTCAATTAAAATCGGACTGATGTACGAAGAACGAAAAGTCAGCGACATCTTTTTTGGCATTGAGCATTTTCTTGAACTAAAAAATGCCGAATTGTTGACGCACGTTTCGTATAAATTGAACGATTTTATCTCGGTTTTTGGGGGGCCATCTTACTCGGTTTTATTGTCGAGTCAGTGTAAGCCTACCAGCGGGGCATGTCGCTTAAGTGAAGATGCAAAGAAATATTTTATTCCCGTGGTCTTGGGCTTCGAGTTTAACTTTGGCCAAAGTTACGCTGCCGAACTGTTTTATGAATCCATTTCGCAGGAAATTTGGGAAAAAACGTTTCAAAAGTCGCAAGCTTACGGGCTTAACTTAAAATACAAATTTTAATTCATTAGCTTTCAATCGTCGCGAAGACTTTCGAAGTGTCGTCTAGATCATCAAGCGCATTTAAAAATTCGCCGACTTCTTTCTTCTGTTCTTCAGTGATGTCGGTCATATTCGTCGCTTTATAGGAAGGTGACGAGGCCGATACTTTCCAGCCTCGAGTTGAAAGGGCCTTGTTGAGCGCATCCAAGTTTTCAAGCGCGCAGAAAAATTGATACGTTCCGTCTTCATTATTTTGCACGTCATCCGCACCGGCTTCGATAGCTTCTTCGTCTATGTCAAAGGCTCCGGCTTTCGAGGCTTCAATTTCGCCCACCCTGGCAAACATCCACGACACGCTGTTAGTCTCACCTAAATTGCCGCCGTGCTTTTTAAAAGCACTTCGTATTTCGGGAGCGGTCCGGTGCTTATTGTCAGTCTGACACTCGACAATAACGCCAACACCGTGCGGCCCGTAACCTTCGTACGTTAATTCTTCAATTATTTTACCGTCATCTAAAAGGCCCGCCCCTTTTTTGATCGCGCGATCAATCGTGTCATTTGGACAAGATATTTTTTTCGCCGCATCAATCGCCATACGAAGGCGGGCGTTCATCGCGGGATCGGCTCCCCCGATTTTGGCCGCAACCGAAACTTCGCGGGCCGCTTTCGTAAAGAGAGCCCCTTTTTTCTGCGCGTTTTCACTTTTACCCGCTGCTTTCCAGCCTTTTCCCATAAATAATATCCGTTTCATTGAAGGTTTTAGTCTTAAAAAGACTAAACGACTCAGCCTTGGTTTGTCTAGCCCCGGTCTATCGTGATAGGTTGTGAATGATGTGGGCTTTCGATCTTGAAAATATCAACGCGAAAATCAATCTGGTCCGAAGCCAGGGCGTGACTATTTTATCGCAAACCGAGAGGGTAAAAGTTCCGCAAGTGCCAGCTCGCGATGCATTAATCTTGGATTTTAAATCGCATCCGGTTAAAAAAGGTTTCTCGAGCCTCGAGGGGCAAGCCCGAATGCTTCACGATTTAGCAAGTATCGAACTTCAGGCCATGGAATTAGGGCTACGGACTTTAGTAGAATTTCCCGAGGCCGATCCGCAGTTTAAAGAAGAGTTATTGGCGATTACATTATCAGAATCCACCCATCTCGAAATGTGTTTAAACGAAATTCAGTCTTTAGGATTTAATTGGGGAGATTGGCCCATTAACTGTGGTCTCTGGAGCGCGGTAAGCCCCGAGGATTCTTTGATCGACCGTATTTTAATCGTGCATCGGTACTTAGAAGGCAGCGGTCTGGATGCGGGAAATACCCTTTTACGTAGGCTTGCGGGCGTTGACGCGAAGGCGGTCCAGCGGGCCGTGAAAATCATTAATGACGAAGAAGTCGAACACGTCTTATTCGGGTCAAAGTGGTATCGTCAGTACTGTGTCAAAGAGTCTTTAGATCCGGTTGTGGATTTTGAATTAAGGATGAACAAATTGCGAGGGATCCTACCGAAGCGGGTCGGGCAACTGAACCGCGAGCTCCGTAAGCGCTCGGGTTTTACCGATACAGAAATCGTTTACTTAGAAAAGTTAAGAGAATCATTTTTAGAAAAAGAAAGTGTTTGGAAAGTAGAATGACAAATAACGACATCATGAAAAAATTAAGAGTCGCGCTGACGTTTCGAGATACGGATATTTTAGAGTGTTTGAAGCTTGCGAATTTTGAAATTTCAAAATCGGAACTTTCGGCCATTTTTCGCAATGAAGATCACCCGAACTACCAAGAGTGTGGAGATCAGTTACTACGAAATTTTTTAAACGGGCTTATTATTAAAAATCGGGGCGCCATGGAAAAACCAAAAAAGACGAATGACCCACAAGAATGGTAAAACGATGCAATTCACTTCTGAAATCTATAATTAAATCTCGTCGTTTTTATCCATAAATTTCCATCGGCCTTCGGGAAGATCTCCTAAGACAAGGCCTCCGATACGGACGCGCTTAAGACCTTTTACTTCAAGCCCTACTAATTCGCACATGCGGCGTATTTGGCGTTTCTTTCCTTCTTTAATCGCGAATCGAAGTTGGTCGTCGTTAACCCAGTTGACCTGGGCCCGGCGTAGTTTTTCTCCGTCAAGTTCCAGGCCGTAGTTAAGAAGTCGTAAGTTTTGCTCGCTTAACTTTCCTTCGACGCGTACCAGGTATTCTTTTTCGATATCAGAATTTTCCCCGATCACTTTTTTAGCCAAGCGTCCATCCTGCGTAAAAATCAATAAACCCTGCGATTCAATATCAAGTCGACCAACGACCGCGATCCCTTTTAAGTCGCCGTGCTGAAGGGCGCGCTGTTGACCGTGTTGATTGCGATCGTTCACTAATCGAATAGCGGGCTCGTAGCCGGGTTCGGGCTGTCCCGAAACGTAACCGATCGGCTTATTCAAAATAATCGTGACTAAATTTTTTTGAGCCTTAAGGGCTTCAGATTCAAGCGTGATGCGAACGTCGGGACTTACTTTCGTACCAAGCTGATCGATGATAACGCCGTCTACTCGCACGAGACCGCGTGTAATATATTCGTCAGCCTCGCGTCGCGAACAAATTCCGCGTTCCGACATTAGCTTTGACAGCCGCAAAGTTTCTTTAGGCTCAGACACTAAGTTCGATCCATTTCAATTTTGGCGATCGTTTGCAACTGCATGTTCGAAGTTCCTTCGTAAATCTGCCCAATCTTAGCGTCGCGCCAAAATTTTTCGACCGGATATTCTTTGGTGAAACCATTTCCACCAAAAAGATCAATGGCCATTGAGGAAATTTTTTCGGCCACTTTAGAAGAATAATATTTTGCCATGGCGGCGGCTTCGATAAAATCTTGACCGGCATCTTTCAGGCGGGCCGCATTGTAAACCATCAGCCGGGCGGCTTCCAGTTCAATGCGCATTTGCGCGATTTGGAATTGTACGCCCTGAAATTGGCCGATAGCCTTACCAAACTGTTCGCGGGTTTTGATGTAATTGAGCGTTGCTTCATAAGCACCACCGGCGATGCCGATCATTTGTGCGCCGATACCGATGCGCCCTTCGTTCAAGGTTTCAATCGCGATTTTATAGCCCTTGCCAATTTCACCCAGTACATTCATTTCCGGAACTTCACAATTTTCAAAAATAAGTTCGCAGGTCGAGCTTGCGCGAATTCCTAACTTATCTTCTTTTTTACCGACGGTAAATCCTTTGAAATCTTTTTCAACGATAAAGGCGGTGATACCTTTATAACCTTTAGCCATATCGATGTTTGCGAAGACAATAAAGAAGCTAGCTTCTTTACCGTTGGTGATCCAAAGTTTATTTCCGTTCAAAAGCCATTTGCCATCTTTTTTCTCGGCCCGGCACTTCAGCGCAAAAGCGTCTGAACCCGATGACGACTCGGATAGACAGTAAGCGCCCACCCAGTCCTTTGAAAGTTTCGGAAGATATTTTTCTTTTAAACCCTCACTGGCATAGCGGATAATCGCATTCGTCACTAAAGTATTCTGTACATCACAAAGAACCGATACGGATGCGTCGATGCGACCAATTTCCTCGATCGCGATGCATGCCATCGTAAATGAAGAACCGGCGCCTCCGAATTTTTCAGGAGACTCGATGCCCATCAGACCCATTTCGAAAAGTTTAGTGACGATTCCGGGATTCATTTGGGCTTTTTCATCCATTTCGTTCACGTGCGGCCTGATTTCGGCTTCGGCGAAAGAACGAACGGCGTCGCGAAACGCAACTTCGTCTTCAGACCACATCGTTAAGGCGGGTCGTTGTGAATCAACTGACATAGGGAATTCTCCTTCAATTTTTAAAAATCAACATGGGTCAAAATAAGCTTTTCGCTGAATGAATTCAAGTGACCTTTTGCGTTATTTTCGGGTGAGTAAAGTGGGTGCAGGCCTTCAATTTTTCTCGACATGAGTGGGTATTTTGTTAGCGTATTGACTATGGATATAGTCGACATTGGTGGAAAACTTGCTCTTTTTTACGTCCCCTTTTTGTTCGCACTTTGTTTTCACGAGTACGCCCACGGACAAGTGGCAAAGTGGCGGGGAGACAATACCGCCGAACGCTTAGGACGCTTGTCGATGAACCCCATGGTGCACATGGACCTTGTCGGTACATTCTTGCTTCCGATCGGCGCAATTGTATTTGGCATTCCCATCTTTTTTGGCTGGGCGAAGCCCGTGCCCGTTGATACGCGCAATTTAAAAAATGTTCGAAGCGACATGTTCTGGATTGCCTTGGCGGGGCCACTTTCAAATGTATTATTAGCGCTACTGGCAACGGCATTTATGTTTTTAGCGTACCGGTATCAATTTCTAGGACGTTTTGAACGCCCCGTGCACGCTTTGACTGAAATGTTTGTTCTGACAAACTTGTTTCTCGCGATCTTTAATTTGCTTCCGCTTCATCCCCTAGATGGCGGAAAAGTTTTGGCCCGATTTTTACCGGCTTCGATTAATTATAAACTTGAACAAAATGAACAAATGACCGGCTGGATCCTTTTGGCGCTTATGATGACGGGCCTTTTAAGTATCTTAAGAATTCCCGTGATGTTTATCTTTAATCATCTGATGACGTTCGCAAGCGGCGGCGTTCTATGACGAAGAAGACAATTCTAAGCGGAAGTACGGTGACCGGTGATTTGACTTTAGGAAATTATATCGGCGCCATCAATACCTGGACGCAGCTACAAGACGATTACGATTGTCTTTATTTTCTGGCTGATCTGCATGCCTTGACGGTTCACCAAGATCCTTCGGTCCTTCGAAACCGGACTTATAGTTTCTTCGCGCAGTACATAGCATTAGGTTTGGATCCTAATAAAAATATCATCTTCGCGCAGTCGCAAGTACCTCAACATGCCGAGCTGACATGGCTCTTAACCTGCCTAACGCCGATGGGAAACCTGAACCGTATGACTCAGTTTAAGGAAAAGGCCGAAAAGAATGTTAAAAATATTAACGCCGGCCTTTTTACTTACCCTGTCCTAATGGCGGCCGATATTTTACTTTATCAAGCTGACTTCGTACCGGTTGGAGAAGACCAAAAGCAGCATCTTGAACTTTGCCGCGACCTTGTTGGTTATTTTGAAAACCGCTTCGAAAAAAATGTATTCAAAATGCCCGAGCCGATGATCGGGAAATCAGGCGCGCGAATCATGTCGCTTCAAGATCCTTCTAAGAAGATGTCGAAGTCTGACGAGAACGAAAAGAATTTCGTTTCGATCATCGATGATGCAAAAAAAATCGAGAAAAAAATTAAATCGGCCGCCACCGATTCAGGATCCGAGATCAAATACGACAACGAAAATAAACCGGGCGTCGCAAATCTGCTTACGATCTTTTCGGTGTTAAGCGGTCGAAGCGTTGCGCAGCTCGAAAGTGATTATGCCGGAAAAATGTATGGTCATCTCAAAACGGACCTAGCCGAAGTGGTGATTGAGCGGCTACGGCCGGTCAAAGAAAAGTACGATCAACTTATGAAAAATCAGGATCATCTTGACCAACTTTTACGGGCCGGGGGCGACAAAGCGCGAACTCGTGCCGAAGTGACGCTTAAAAAAGTATACGACACCGTAGGTTTAATCACCCGATGAAAGTTGTGAGGAACCCTTAGGCACATGATAACAAATTTAAAAGAAAATAAAAAAGATTTGTTGAATAACCAAAGTCCGCTTGTTTCAATCAAGGAAATAAAACCAGTGAGTCAATCGATATGAGTGGAATTCGCGTCCAGTTACAACAATTTGAAGGCCCTTTAGATTTACTACTTTACCTGATCCGTAAAGAAGAAATGGATATCTTCAATATTAACATCGTTGATATTACGAAGCAGTATTTCGACTACATCAAGATGATGAAAGAATTTGATATCGAGATGGCCGGCGATTTTATCGCGATGGCATCGACACTTATTCACATTAAATCTAAAATGCTTTTGCCGACATATGACGAAAATGGCGAAGTGGTCGAATCTGAAGATCCGCGAAAAGAATTAGTACAAAAATTATTAGAGTACGAAAAGTTTAAAGAGGCGGCTAAATCACTGTACGAAAGACCGCTCCTAAACCGTGACGTCTGGGCCCGTGGAGTTCGTGAAAAAATCGAAGTGAATGATGACGAGATCGAGCTTGAAGAAAACGCCCTGTTTTCCTTAATCGGCGGTTACCGGCGTGTGATGAAAACTCTGCATAAGAAGATTCACAAGGTGAACGTGAAGCTGCAGTCCATTTCAAGCCGAATCATGGAAATGAGTCAGCTTTTGAAGCCCGGGACTTCAGTTCGCATGGTTGAACTATTTAGTCAGAACATCGGGGAACAGATCGAAAGATCCCGCAACGCTTTGATCACATTTTTATCTTTACTGGAACTTGGAAAACTGGGTTTTGTAAACTTGTACCAGACAGAGATATACGGCGATATCCACGTCCAAACACGCAAGGACATTGAAGGTGACGTGCTTTCCAAAGTTGAAGAATACGGGAACCTAGATGCCGATCAAATTTCCCAGAATCTATTCGCGGTTAAATCGTCGGGTCAGAACGAAGAAGACATGGATTTCGATTTAGACAGTGAAAAAACTGCGGATCAACCTCAATTAAGTTTTCCGGATGAGCAAACGCCGAGCGATCTCGGTACCGAAATGATCGAAATGGCAACGGACGAAGAAATCGAAGCCGAACTGAATTCTACTCTCGAGGAGCAAATTTAATGTCTGATTCTACAATTACATCGAAAAAGAAAAGTAAGAAAATTATCGACGACATTATGTCAGATATCGAAACCGAAGCCTCGTTATTTCTAACCGAAGACGCCGAAGCGTCAGATTCTTTTTTACCTGAGGCCTCAGCGGAAGAAGTTTTGGATGAGGAAATTGTAGCTACCACGGTTGAGACGGTGGATCTTGAAGGTTCAGAACTTGATGCCTTCGAATCGGCGCAAATTGAAGAAGTCGAATTCATTGAAGATGAACAGCTTGAAAGTATCATTGAAAGTATTTTGTTTGCTTCCGATCGCCCGGTGTCTCTGGCGTCGATTCAGATGGTTTTCAAAGGCACGAACGTTAAGAAAGAGAAAATTCGTCGCACCCTCGAGAATTTAAGCGTCGAGTACGCGGGCGGTAAGCGCGGGGTGGTCTTAGAAGAAATCACGGGTGGTTACCAGATAAGAACGAAGATCGATAACATGACGTTTTTAAAGGGCACCGTCAAAAGTCGGCCTTTTAAATTATCTGGACCCGCCCTTGAGACTTTAGCCATCGTGGCTTACAAGCAGCCCACGGTGAAAATGGAGATCGATCAGATCCGTGGCGTAGAATCAGGGCATCTACTGCGAGCCCTGATGGAAAAAGGTTTAGTGACGTTTGAAGGAAAGGCCGAACACCTTCCCGGTAAGCCCATGCAGTACGGAACGACTCGCAAATTTTTAGAAATTTTTGGACTGCGAAATTTAAAAGAGTTACCGACCTTATCCCAAATTGACGAATTGCTTCCCGAGGGAATTGGTGAAGAGATTGAAGATAAGCCAACTTTATCCATGGTAACCGATTCGATGTCGGAAGATGTTAAAATTTCCAGTTACTCTCAAGGCGAAGAAGAATTAGGCCAAATCGAAGATCAGCTCACGGCGATCTCGACCTCGTCAGAATTTTTTGAGCAGGAAAAGTTACGCCAAAAAATGAAGCGCGATGAAGAGAAAGCCCAGAATATTCGAGAATCCGTCCTGGTCGGCGAAGAAGTCCCGAAGCGCGATCTTAACTGGTTAAAAAAGCACGAAGAAGCGCTTTACTTGGCGGCGCACCCGGAAATGGCAGCACCCGTTGAAGCCACAATGGACGCCGATGAAAATACCCCGCTAGTGACAAGTTCCCCTAACAATGATGAAAACAATGTCGTTATGGCAGAAGAAATTGATGAGCTTGCATTTTTAGAAGAAGATGACGTTCATATCGAAGACGAAATTCCGTTCGAAGCCGAAGCGGATGATGATGACTCTTCCGAAGAAGGTCATGTTTAATCTTCAAAAACTTAAGCGTGGTTTTTTAGTTTTATTCTTTTTTTATTTTGTATCGATGATGTTAATTATGGGTAACGGGCAGTCTTTTTTAGGTCGTTACTTAAGCCCCATCTACACTCCGGTCGCAAACCTTATTGGGCTGAACACAACTTGGAACTTTTTTTCCCCGGATCCGGCAAATATCATGTATTTTCGTTACGACGTTATTTTTGAGGATGAATTCGGTCAGGCTACGGCGGAGACCATCGAAGAATATTTTCCCAAAAGTAAAGATGAAGGGCATGACTTTCGACTCGATGAAAGGCGTTCTTCGTACGCGATGAGGTGGTTAGCCATGGATCAAGAACGAATTCGCCAGTTCTTCATACCGATGGTTTGTCGTGATCATCCCAAAGCGCGTAAAGTTCAGCTAGAATTCATCGTGAAACGAATACCGCCCTTAGAAAAAGTCATGACATTGCAGAATGAAAATTACGAAGATCTCATTCAGGCCGAAGAAGTGGGTCGGAACATGTATGACTGCGCTACGTAAAATAAAATCTTTTCTATTTTCTTCAGAAATGCTTCCGCAATTAGGGCTTTTTCGAATCGTTCTTTGCGGCACGCTGTTTTATTTAGCGTGTTGGCGCCAGTTAAACGTCGACCAATTAGGAGAATTTTCCCTTATTCCGCGCGCCATGGCGCTGAATATATTTCCCGATTTTTACCGCCCTTTAATCCAGTGGTTTTTTTGGCCCGATAGTTGGGTGGTTTTCGTTCATTTAGCATTAGTTCTTCTACTTGCCCTGGCGACGCTAGGTTACGCGAATCGCTACACTTTGCTTTTAACTTGGGCCGTTCAGCAAGGAATTTTTAATCGAAATTACGCGATCAACTTCGGTGCGGATTCGATCGGGGGCCTTTTCTTATTTTATTTGGCGTTCACCAACTGCTGTGAATATTATTCGCTTAAGAATAAAACTCGCCCACGGTCTGATGATTTAAGTTCGATGGTTTACCGGTTGGTACAGTTTCAAATATGTATCATTTACGCCTATTCGGGGTTTGAAAAACTGAAAGGCAACACCTGGTGGGACGGAACCGCCCTATGGACCGTCTTCGCGAACCCCCAATTTAGCGAATACGACTTAAAATTTCTAAGCCATTTTCCGTGGTTTTTTGCCATCGGAACTTTCATCACGATTATTTTTGAAATATACTTTACGGCGGCCATGTTAAATCCCGTGCTTCGAAAATACGGACTAATGACGGGGATCTTTTTTCATTTAAGTATCGGAATTCTACTGGGCCTCATGCCTTTTTCGCTCGTCATGCTATCGACATACTTCCTGTTTTTGAAACCCGAAGAAATCGCGCATTATTTCGAAAAACTGTCTCAACTTAAGACGAAATATTTTAGAATTTAACGGCTTAATCCGATAAGAAATCGTGAAATCAAACCTCCTTTTACTATCATTATTGATTAGTTTTTTCGCCTTTTCTTGTTCGCAACCTATTGCGAATTCACTATTGGTTAATAGCCAAAAAGGCGCGTGCGTAACGAACTGTACAAATTCCGATGACACCGATTTGGGCGGCGTTAGCATCACGCCGGCTCGTAAGGAAAACATTTCGGTTCCGCTTGACGACGGCGACCAGTTTGAAATCACCGGAACTTGTAAAGATTTAGGTCGAAAAGATAATCGCATCATTGTTGAAGCCTACTCTTCCGAAGATGAAGCGGCTCACCCCTTTTTAGATTTAACGATTTCAGATAAATGCACGACTACAACGAATCCGGTTCGCTCGGGCCTTGAAGGCGCGCTTATAAATCCTAAGGCGGCCGTCATGGGAACCGGGCAAAGCACAACGTTTACGGCCATTGCCGGAACCTTACCTTATAGTTACTCGATCATTTCTGGCGGCGGTGTTATCGGTGCGGGAACGGGAGTCTTCACTTCTCCTGGCGGTAGTGGAACAACCATCATTCAAGTTACTGACGGCGCAGGGGAAACTTCAAGAAGTATCGTCACTACTCTTGCGGGAATTTCAACGACGGTCACGACACCCGAGAATGGGAAATGTTTAATCGTCACGAAGGGTGTTGGATTAACGGTGGACGCAGGTCGACCGACCGAGCACGCCTTTCCGCAATGTCATAACGGGCAGTTCGGTTTCAGCGTCAGATTAGGAAAGGCTTTAGTGAATGCCTCTCCTGGACAGACTAATTATAAGTACTTAGTTCGCATGAAATTACAGACAAAAGACGGGACTACTTCGTCTTCACCGTGGGAAAAGGTAACGATCGATCGGGGTCTAGCGGCGCCGACTTTGACGGCGACCAACGTACACGATGCGCAAAAGTGCGTGATCAAATCTTCTCCGGCCCGATTTAATCACGGAATTTTTTATACGCTGAACCGAACCTACACGGATATTTCGGCGGTTAATGCCGGTTCAATAAATCTTTTTGCAAACGCGAATACTTTAGTCAATACGCTTGGAACTTCGGTAGCGCAGTGGGATGACGTGGGTTTAGTTGACGGGGTCACTTATAATTATACTTTAAGTAATACCGATGCTGGATCAGCTTACGGGGTGCCGCCAACCCTTTCTTCAACCGTGGTAACGTGTCGGACGAAGAAAATATACGTCCAGCAAACGCAAGCCCCGACCAATTCGGCTTGCTACTTAGGTTTAAATTCCACCGATTTATCTTTGGACGGTGAAGGTGATCAAAAGAAAACAATTGTTAACCCATCTGCAATTTATGAATGGGGCTATTCAACCTTGGATGGCTGGACGGGTGTCGATGGAAAAGCTTTGGTCCCGCCTATTTTCACCGGTTGTGGAGATAATGCCGTATGTTCGCAATCAGGCCTTACGGCGGGAACCGTTTATTTCTTTGCACTGCGGGCCCGAAACGCATCGGGCGTCATCGGACGTTGGAGTCCGACGGTTGCCTGTAAGCCTCAGTAAGAAATTTCTTGTTTAAAAACTTTCATCAAAACTGACTTGGCCCGAAATTCCGGTTTGGTAAGCCGAGACTCTTCTTTCAAAAAAGTTTGCAAGTTCCTGCATATCTTGAAGTTCCATGAATGAAAATGGATTTTTAGTATGATAGCGGGGAGCGATGTTTAAATTCGCAAGCCTTTGGTCGGCAATAAATTCGAGGTACTGGCGCATATCATTCAGCGAAAGCCCGGCTATGCCGTTCGAAACTAAATCTTCCGCAAAAGTCATTTCGCAGTCGATGGCGTCTTCAAGCATCTGCACCACCATCTCTTCCATCTGTTCATTAAATAAAGTTGGATCTTCTTGGCGTACGGTTTGAATAACTTCGAAGGCGAATGCCATATGCATGCTTTCATCTCGAAAGACCCAATTCGTTCCCGCGGCTAGTCCCGCTAAAAGTCCTTTTGATCGCAAAAAGTAAACGTAGGCGAAAGCTGCAAAGAAAAATAAACCTTCTACACAGCAGGCAAAACAAATCAAATTCATTAAAAATTTGCGGCGATCTTCTAGAGTTTCTAGCCGTTCAATTTCGTTAATTGAGTCCATCCACTTAAAGCAGAAATCCGCTTTCTTTTTAATAGAGGGAATATTGTCGACCGCCGAAAACGCCTTGGCGCGTTCGTCAGGATGCGGAATGTAAGTATCAAGCAAGGTCAGGTAGAATTGGACATGCAAGGCTTCTTCGTAAAGTTGACGGCTAAGGTACAAGCGTCCTTCCGGAGAATTGATGTGCTTGTATAAATTTAAAACTAAATTATTACCGACGATCGAATCGCCGGTCGCGAAAAAAGCCACAAGCCGGTGAATTAAGTGTCTTTCTGATTCCGTCATTTTTGAATTCAAATCAACTAAGTCGGTTGAAAAATCGACTTCGTCGACCGTCCATGTATTTTTAATTCCATTTTTATACATCTCGAAAAAGATCGGGTATTTCATTGGTCTTAAAGTTAAATTAAATCCTGGATCTAAAATCATTTTATTCTCCGTGGTAAATGAACCTTATTACTGACAAGCTTCGCAAGCTTCTGGGTTCTCGATGCTGCACGTAATGGCTTCTTCGTCCGTGTACTCTTTTTTAGAAACCAAAGGTTCAGTGGGTGCAACGGGCGTAGGCGCCGTCACTTTTTTCGCGGCCGTCGTCGTCTTCGTAATCGACGTCGCCGGTCTTGAGCGAAGATAATAAGTCGTTTTTAAACCCTTTTTCCATGCGTACATGTACATCGAAGACAATTTTCCAATCGTCGGTGCCTCCATAAATAAGTTTAAACTTTGCGATTGATCGATAAAAGCGCCACGTGCCGCGGCCATGTCGACCAAGGCTTTCATCGGAATTTCCCATACATTACGGTAAAGTAATTTAATATCTTCCGGAATGATCGCGATGTCTTGAACGGAACCTTCGTTGACCTTGATCTCGTTTCGAACCTCTTCGTTCCATAGACCTTTAGCCTTTAAATCGGTGACGAGGTATTTATTTACCTGCATGAACTCACCCGATAAAGTCTCGCGTTTAAATAAATTTGAAATTTGCGGCTCAGTCGCCTCGTAACTTCCAACGATCGAAGCGATGGTTGCCGTCGGCGCAATCGCGATCATTAAAGAATTACGTAAACCGGTTTTAACCATTCGGGCGCGAAGGGCATTCCACCTTTTTTCATCCGTAGGTTTTACATTCCAAAGGTCAAATTGAAAATGACCTTGGGCCGCGCGAGTTTCGGCAAAGCTTTCATGAGCCCCATTTTTTTCGGCCAATTCAACACTTGTTTCTAGGGCACTGTAGTAAATTTCTTCTTGGATTCGCGCCGATAAGTTTTGCGCTTTTTCCGAATCAAAAGGAAGTTTCAACTGAAAAAAAGCATCCTGTAATCCCATGATACCAAGACCGACGGGTCGCCACCGGTTGTTCGATTTTTCGGCGGTATCGATCGGGTAGAAATTGATGTCGATGACGCGATCTAAAAACTTCACCGCGGTTTTTACCGTCTGGGCAAGCTTTTGAAAATCAAATTCATCGTTTAATATGTGACGGCCTAAGTTGACCGAACCCAAATTACAAACCGCCGTTTCGTCTTTAGAAGTCACTTCTAAAATTTCGGTACAAAGGTTTGATAGATGAATCACATTGCCGGCTTGTCCGGTTTGGTTCGCTTTTAAATTCGAAGCGTCTTTAAAAGTCATCCATCCATTGCCCGTTTGGGCTAAGGTTTTCATCATTCGCGTGTAAAGGTCACGGGCCTTAATCTGCTTGTAAAACTTCTTTGCCGCTTCGGCTTCGACGTAAGCCTTGTCGAAATCTTCTCCGAATAAATCAACAAAATGGGGAACTTGATTCGGATCAAACAGCGACCAAACAGCGTCAGCTTCAACGCGTTTCATAAATAGGTCGGGGACCCAGTTTGATAAATTAATGTTATGAGTTCGCTTCGCCTCATCGCCCGTATTATCACGTAGTTCTAGAAACTCTTCGATATCGGCATGCCACGATTCAAGATAAACGCAGGCTGCACCCTTACGTTTACCACCTTGGTTAACCGCCGAAACGGATGAATCTAAAGTTTTTAACCAAGGGATGATCCCGTTTGAATGACCATTCGTTCCCTTAATTAATGAGCCCCGCGAACGCACGCGTGAATAGGCTAGCCCAATTCCCCCGGCAAACTTCGAAAGTAAAGCAACGTCGGTGTATTTATCGTAAATCGCCTTTAAATCGTCTTGCGGAGAATCCAGTAAATAACACGAGCTCATCTGCGGACGCATGGTACCCGAATTAAATAGGGTCGGAGTCGAGGGCATATAATCATGTGAAGAAATCAGCCGGTACAGTTCAATAGCTTCTTGAGGAGATTGCGCTAAACCACAAGCCACACGCATGAAAAAGTACTGCGGAGTTTCAAAAACCTGGCGTGAAGTCGGATTTTTTAAAAGGTAGCGATCGTAAACGGTTCGAAGTCCAAAGTACTCGAAACGGTCGGTCTTGTAATGCTCGATGGCCGCACACAGTTCGGTTTTGTGTGACATCACGAAATCAAAAATATTTTGGGCTAAGAGACCCTTGTTAAATCCAAACAGTATTGAATCGGCAAATGAGCCGATCTTTTGGGTTTTTACTTCTTCATCAATATATGTTCCCAGTAAGCGGGCCGCTAATCGCGAGTATTCAGGATCCTCACCAATTAAGAGTGAAGCCGTTTGAATGCAAAGGTTATCTAACTCCTTCGTCGACGCGCCATCGTAAAGGCCACTAATCGCCTTCGTTGCTACCCGTAACGGATCTACCTGGATCAATCCTTGGCAACACCGATTTACGCGCTCCACGATCTTTGTAACATCGACGGGTTCAAGTGAGCCGTCTCTTTTTTTAACTCGCATCACGTGCGAAGTGTTCATGGCATTAAGGCCCGAAGTCGATGGATAGATATTGATGTTTGCGTTGCTTTCCATGGTCGTATTCCCCTCATTTTTGAGACAAAAAAATCCTCAAAACTCCCCCTCAGAAGTTTTTTGGAGACTTACTTTTCACCTTCAGTTTCCCTTCGGTGGTCTGACAGTCTTAGGTCTAGTTATGTGTTTATCAAGAAAATATTGTTGACCGTCCTGGTCGTTCTTATTTTTAGGCTTTCTCG
>CAXSEH010000043.1:0-19186 GCA_964236345.1 uncultured Bdellovibrionales bacterium | reverse complement strand
AATAAATCTTATAGTGATTAACTTTTTGACAGGACGAAGGAAGCGTTAAGCCGCTTGGCGATACAGGTAATTTTCAAGATCAACCGTTGAAGACCGGACGAATGAAGCGTGCGACATGGTAAAACTGGTCACCATATGTCGGTCGAATTGCACTCCCGCAGCTTTTTCTAATTCGGCGTAGGCCTGCCCGACCGATAAGGCCTTTCGGTAAACCCGATCGGTGGTCATCGAGTCAAAGGCGTCGGTCAAACAGATGATTCTAGAAATTACGGGAATTTCGTCGCCCTTTAATTTATCTGGATAACCATTTCCGCTAATTTGTTCGTGATGTGATCTGATCGTATCTTGCACGTCTTTGAAAAAGGAATTAACTAGGGCTAGTGGTCGCAAAAAGTCTTCACTTGCGGCCACATGACTTTTCATAATTTCGTATTCGATGGGATTTAATTTTGTGGGCTTCGCTAAAATATCTTGGTCGATCGTCGCTTCGCCGAGATCGTGCAAAAAGCCCGCAACCTCTGCGACACGTTGTTGGTATTCGCCTAAACCTAATTTCGCAGCTAGCTGCTTCGAATATTCACCAATGCGAAGGCTATGTTCAAAAGTTCCTGGTTCTTTCACGCGCAAAGTCTGCAAAAGACTTGCTACGACTGCATTTGCCCAGATTGGAACTTGTTTATCGCTCATGTGAAATTAACCCCTCACCCTCTTTTCGGTGAGCGATTAAAAAAAATGAAGTCGGGTTTAACCAAGATTATCGAGTCTAGACTTAAGTGGGTAGCGAATAGCTAATGGCGTGTAACCATTCTTCATTCGGCGGTATAATTTTTCGTTGGGCTAGATCAAAAAATGCGGCGACGCAGTCAAGAATGCACGCCACTTCGCCGTCGGGCTTGACCATGGTCTGGCGTAGTTGAAGGATTTTACCTTTGTACGAGATGACTTCAAGCGTGATGCGAATTTCTTCTCGGAGGGTGAGTTCCTTTATAAATTTCATGTGGACTTCTAATACGATTGGGCCTTTTTTGGTTTCGTGCACGCGGTTAAAACCGTATCCCCGTTCGGTGATGATTTGCCAACGAGCCTCTTCGAATAGCGTCAGATAAACCGCGTTGTTGACGTGCCCATAAGTATCTAAATGGCTTTCGCGAATAAGAACTTTATATTCTGAAATCATTATTTTAGCGCCTCCCGGATATAAGCCGAAGTCTGATCCATCAACCACACGACAACCGCGATCACCGCGATGATGGTTCCGACTTCGGGCCACATGGCTTGTCCCTGGTACCTAATCAGCATGGTTCCGATACCACCACCGCCAACTAAACCGATGATCGTGGCCATTCGTACGTTGATGTCCCAGCGGTAAACCGTAAAGGAAATATAGGGTAAAACAACCTGCGGCACAATCGCGAACCAGATCATTTGCATTTTTGTAGCGCCGCAAGATTGTACGCCTTCGATGGGGCCATCACTAACCGTTTCGACTATCTCAGAGTACTGCTTGGTTAAAGACGCGATCGAATGAAGCATAAGCGCCAACATACCCGCGAAGGGTCCGATACCCACCCATACCGAAAAAATAATCGCCCACACTAAGGCTTCAACTGATCTTGTCACGCTAAGAACCGTACGAATGGTGGTGTATACGGTGAAAGCGAGCGGGCCCTTCATAATATTTTTGGCGGCCATAAAGCTAAGAACAAACGCGAAAGGTATCGCTAAGAAGGTGGCCATGAAAGCCATAAATATAGTTTCGATAATATTTAGAACCGCTCTGGGAAGCACATCCCAGTTTGGCGCGAAAATACCTGCGAATAATCGCTTTGCTCCCGCGAATCCGTCTTCATTTAAAAGTTCATCGATTGAAAATTTAGTTTTATATATGCCGACGATGAATAAAACTAAAATCGTTATGGCTAAGTGCCAACCCCAAAAAGTTTTTGCCCAAGGCTTTGCTTCGGCTTTTGCCTTTTCGTAACTTGGTTCGAAAAGATTTTCACCCAAAGTTTTAATTTTATTTTCATTTAGAAAATGACTGACCACTGCCCCCAGAATCATGCCACCTAAAAAAATCCAAGAAATGCGCGGTAAATTTAAAAGTTGTTCCTCGGTTGGATTTAAAATAACTGACAAGGACACACATACGAACAGGGCCATCGTGAAGCCATCAAGTAAAGATCTTCGAACTACGTAAGATTTCATTTCGTGCCCCTTCTAATTGATCTGAACTTCTTTAGCGCCTTGACCATAGATCTTTTCGAACCAGGCCTCGTCGATTTTTTTCGGATCACCGTCGTAAACGAGCTGCCCGTCCTTTAACGCGATCACGCGGGTTGCGTACTGACGGACCAAAGATAGAAAGTGCAAGTTGCAAATAATGGTAATACCCAGTTCTTGGTTCACCTTGCGAAGGTAGTCCATCACCGTGTGGCAAGTAGCCGGATCTAACGAGGCCACCGGTTCATCCGCCAAAAGAATTTGGGGCTGTTGAGTTAAGGCCCGAGCAATCGCCACCCGTTGCTGCTGCCCGCCCGACAGTTGATCGGCGCGGATGTGGGCCTTTTCGGAAATTCCGACAAGCTTTAAATAATTCATCGCTTCGTCTTTATCTTTGTCCGAAAAAATTCCTAATAAACTTTTAAAAGTTGAGGTGTAAGCAAGGCGACCCATAAGTACGTTATTCAAAACGGTGTGCCGCGGAATCAAATTAAAATGCTGAAAGATCATTCCGACTTTTTTACGTAGCAAACGAATTCCCGAAGTTGAATCAATTTTTGCGGCGTCGGTGTATTCATTGGTTTCATTATCAAGGAATAAAATTTGGCCACTGGTCGGATCGTGAAGGCGGTTTAGACATCGCAGTAAAGTCGATTTTCCGGATCCGCTCAGACCGATAATGACAAGAAATTCGCCTTTTTTGACATCGAAGCTGACACCCTTCAGCGCGCTCACCCCATTGGGGTAAGTTTTTACGAGGTCTCTAATTTTCAGAATCGGCATGGACACAAAACTAAGCCTAATGTCACTTTTTTCACAAAACTCCCGAGAGTTAAATCGATTTTTTTTCCGCCCGAAGTTAACAAATGTAGATGGTGTTTCCAATCTCTTTGCCAGAAAAGACTTTTCTTTTGAGCGCCAGGAAGACATACTCGGTTGAAATGAGTGAAAACCATTCAAAACTTAACGAAATCATTAAAACCACTGAAGAACTGCGTGCTCAAAACTTGCGCAGCCTTGCGGTCTTCGACCTTGATTCGACGCTTTTTAATGTCAGCACGCGAACGCGCCAAATTCTTTTTGAATTCGCTGAACAATTCAATATCGCCGAACTGAAACAGGTGGACGTTCTGACAACCGATTGGGGAATCAAAGAAGCCGTTCTCCGCGCCGGGTTCACGATTGAAAAAGATCAAGTCATGCTGATGCAGCTACGTGATTTTTGGCGCGACCGATTCTTTTCTAACGAATATATTCATTACGATGTTCCCTACGCGGGGGCGATTGCTTACGTTTTAGAGCTACGAGACAGCGGTTGCGAAATTATGTACCTGACCGGGCGAGATCAAAAACGCATGGGGCAAGGTTCAGAAGAAGTTTTGAAAAAGTGGGGATTCCCTTGCGAGCCGGGCCAACTTGTTTTGAAACCCGAGCGCACGATCGACGACGAACTTTTTAAAAACGACTGGTTTTTAACCTTAGACAGAAATCCCTATTCAAAAATTTACTTTTTCGAAAACGAGCCCGTCAATATCAACGCGGTTTCCAAATCATGCCCCGAGATTGAGATTATTTTTATTGAAACAACCCACGCGCGAAAACAAGAAGTGACCCTTCCCCTTTCACGCATCAAACATTTCGGACGTGGCTGATGTTAACCCTGATCGCGACCCCCATTGGTCGAACCGATGAAATTACGCTTAGGTCACTTGATCTGTTACGAAATGCCGACGTTGTTATTTGCGAATCAACGAAGGAAGCTTCAAAACTTTTAAAACAGCATGACATCAAAGCAAAGCGCTACGAAGTTTTGGATGAGCACAGCACGTTGGACGACGTCCAAAAGCTAACGGAACTTTGCCAAAACCTAAACGTCGTTTTGGTTTCGGACTGCGGTACTCCTAGTTTTTGCGACCCCGGCTTTCAGGTCGTCGAACAATGTCGCAAGCTTAAAATTCCAATTCAGTCATCTTTAGGCGCATCTAGTTTGATGGGCCTTCTTTCGTTAAGCTCAAAAAGAATTTATCAATTTCATTTTCGTGGATTCATACCGGCCGAAACAGTTGCGCGCGAAAAAGAGTGGCAGGTTTTAAAAAAAACGAAAGAGCCTTTAGTTTTAATGGATACCCCATACCGCCTTAAAAAAATGCTAGATGAATGTTGCTTGCATTTAAAAGACCGGCAAATCCTATTGACGTTAAATCTATCGCAAGAAAATGAATTGGTCCTTGAGGGATATCCCGAAGAAGTCCGAAAAAAATTAAATCAAGAAAAAGCCGAGTTCATGATTCTGGTCTATGCCTAGCGCGATGATCAGTTTACCCATAGATTCTTACATCGCGACGGTTTTGCAAGCGTTTGAAAAAAAGTTAAGCGTGATTCTTACGGCGCCACCCGGATCGGGAAAGACTTTACGCGTGCCCGTCGCCTTGGCTAAAAAACTAATCGAAAAAAACTCGGGTAAAAAAATTATCGTTCTGGTGCCTAAACGAATTGCCGCGGTTTCGGCCGCGAATCGAATTGCCGAAGAAAATGATTGGCGGATTGGCGAAGAAGTTGGCTACCAAGTCCGCTTTGATCAGAAGTTTTCAAGTCAAACCAAGCTGATATTTATGACCGAAGGGGTTTTTGTTAAAAGAATGAATTCGGCGGAATTTTTAAATCAAATTGAAACCATCGTGTTCGACGAGTTTCACGAACGTTCATCGTTGAACGACATCGCTTTCGGTTTTTGTTACGAACGTCAGGTACTATCCGAAAGCGCCCAGCCACTTAAAATATTAGTTATGTCAGCGACCCTTGAAACTGAAAAGCTAGAAAGTTACTTGCAGAATGCCGAAACGATTCATGTTGAACTGAAGCCATTTCCACTTCGAATCGTGCACAGTAAAAAGTCGCAAAGATTACAGTTCGATTTAACATTGCTAGACCAGATTGCCGAGGTCACGAAAGAAGCTTACCGACATCAGCAAAAAGATATTTTAATTTTTCTTCCGGGCCTGTATGAAATTCGCCAAGTACAAAATAAATTAAGCCATTCATTAAGCGGCGTTTCGATTGAAATCTTGCACGGTTCAATCCCACTGCAAGAGCAACGCAAGATTTTAGCACCTGCCGACCACCGCCGGCTTATCTTATCAACGAACGTGGCTGAATCTTCGCTGACTTTACCATCGGTCGATTGCGTAATCGATACGGGGCTAGAAAAAAGGGCCGTGTTTGAAAGAAAAATCGGATTCCAAAGGCTAGAACTTAAACGCATTTCTCTTTTTTCAGCGCGCCAACGGGCCGGACGAGCGGCGCGTGTAGGTCCGGGGGTCTGTTACCAGCTTTGGCATCTTAGCGACGAACGATCTATGGGCGAACAGATCGAGCCCGAAATTATGAAAAGTTCTTTGCTTGAGGAAACTTTGATTTTAGCTTCGGTTGGGGTGACTGATCCGCAGACATTTAGTTGGCTGGATCGTCCTGCGCAGTCTTTTCAAAATGTGTTACTGAAATTCAAGCGTTGGAATTTGATTGATGATAAAAACCAAATCACGACGCTGGGCCGGGACGTGCAAAAGTGTCCCTTAGATATCGAGCGGGGTTTGCTCTTTATCGAACTGAGTCTGCAAGGCCACCAACGCGAGGCCGCGCGATTTTTAGCATTTTTAGAAACGACGGATTTTTCGAAGCAAAATAGCTTGGTTGAATTAAGCGATTTACACCTAACTGACCTAGGTCAAAAGATTCAGAATCAACTTCTACAGTTTGATTTCAGCGCGCGCGCAAACCCGACGCCCGACCCTTTCCGTACAACGCTTATAAAAATATATCTGAAATTTTTTCCAGAGAAAATGGCGCAACGGAAAGAAACCGTGTTCGGCATTTCTAGCTTAGGTCGCGGAGTTCAATTTGCGCCGTACTTAGTTAGTAAAGAAAGCGATTACTTTTTACTGCTTAACGGGCGGGACATCTCAGACTCTACGACGGCGATCGATTACTCGGTCTCTTTTTCGCAAGAAGAATTCGAATTTCTTAGCCAGGAAGAACAACGCATTGAAACTGAATTTATTGTCGATTTCGAAAAGATGATGGTCTACAAACAACAAAAAAGGCTTTCGGGACTTTTCACGATTTCGACCGGTACTAAAACGCCGCTTGACGAAAAAAAAGACGCCGCCCTTTTTAATGAAGTTTTTAAAACGAACGTTAACGACTTCATTAAGAATCATCCACAGGCGGAAAGTTTCTTTAAAAAAATAAATTTTCTTAGAAGAAAAAGCTCAGCGCTAGAGTATGCCGAGCAAGACTTTGAATTTTTAAACCAAATAAACGATAAGGTTTACGAATCACTGGAAGCGTCGGTCACCTCTTTGTCGGAATTCATGCGTTTCGATTTGTATTCACTGCTTGCGTACTTGGCCCCTTCAAAGATCAGCTCTGATCTGCAGAAACTTCCTTCCGTTTACACCCTGAGCTCGGGTAAGACGGTGCCCATTGATTACGTTTCGGAACTGGCTCCGCAAATTTCCGTGCGACTTCAAGAACTGTTAGGAGTCATAAAAACTCCAACCCTTCTGGACGAAAGGCTAAAGGTGACCGTCGAATTGTTAGCGCCAAACTACCGTCCAGCCCAAATCACCGGAGATTTAGAAAGTTTTTGGAAGACGAGTTACCAGGATGTTCGAAAAGATTTAAGGGCTCGGTACCCCAAACACGATTGGCCCGAAAATCCCCTGGATTGGAAGCCAGAAATGTCGAAGAGATTTAAAAAATAAAACTTTCGTCCATCATGAAGGCCAGGGCGGATTCCGATAGGTTTATGAACATCGGAGCCCGACGTGAATTCGAAAAATTCGCACTTTATATTTATTTTTGTCTTAGCAGCGTTTGCGCTTTTTTCGGCCTGTTCACCGAACGGTTTCCAAACCCAAACGGGGCAGAACCAATCAAGTTCATTAGCCGGGCCAATGCCGAATCCCGCCGATCCCATTTTTCAGGATCCAGCCCAGTACACTCCCCTAAAATGGGAGAAGACAATAAAGAATGGCGCTAAGTGGTCAATGATGATTTACGAAATTCTCTTAGCGAAAGAACCGACTTTAATTAAAGAACAAGTCACCGACATCGCAACTTTCTGTCCGCGCTATAATTCTTTGCCCGCCCTACAACGCATGAACTTTTGGGGACAGCTTGTCTCGGCCATATCTTTTTATGAAAGTGGATGGAATCCGCTAAGTCGCTTTATTGAAGTCGATATGAAAGATCCCGATACCGTGACCGGAGAACAAGTCGTTAGCGAGGGCCTGTTACAACTTTCTTACCAAGATACATTAAATCACCGAGGTCTGTGCGATTTTGATTGGTCGAAAGACATGATGCTTTCGGTAAACGATCCGCGCAAAACGATCCTAGATCCTTACAAGAACTTAAGTTGTGGCATTCGAATTCTTGCTCGCCAAATTCGAAGTAAGCACGCGATCGCCATCGGAAAGGGCGCGTATTGGTCGGTCATCAAGTCCGACAGCAGCCACGAAAAAATTAGTAAAATCGCCACGATTACGAAAGAATTTTCTTTTTGCCGGTAATCGTCTGAACGTCAAAAGAATGGTCAATTGAACTCCCCAATCTAACCGCTATTTGCTGCTTACGTCGGATCCTATCTTGCTGGAAATAGCATTATGATGAAACCCGAACGTTTTACCCTGATCATATTAGGTTTACTATTGTCGTCATCGCTGACCTTAGCGAGTGAAGTGGCACCCCTATCCTCCCTGCTGACTGAGACTCGATTAGTCTATTACAAAGAAGCCGATTCCTTCCTTAAAAGACTGGGTTTTGAAGATTTCGTTGGTGAAATTAACAATACATTGGTCGAAAATAAGAATATATCGGACATCTCGCTCTTCGCCCTACGAAAAAGTCGGGCGGAACTTCGCTCTTTTAATGCGGTTCGCGATTTATCCAGTTTGACTTACGCCGTGTTAAAATCGGCGTCTAATTCTGCTGACTCAAAACTCCAAATCAAACTTTTAACATCACTTATTATTCAACAGTTAAAGCCTTTTCCGCATATGACGGCCGAGCCCCTACCCATTGAAGAGATTGTTAAGATAAAACCCCTACCGATCGAAGAAGGCATGGTTTTACGCAACAAATGGATTGTAAATCGTGCGAATGACCGCTTTTTTGAAGAAAAATTAAATGTTCTTAAGCTGTATATGTCATTGTTAAAAATGAACGAGAAAGAACACAACAACTGGGTCAAGGCCCTTGACCGCGTTCTATTTCGGGGACTTGCCGATCCGTACACCCTTGAAAAAAGGCAACAGAATCGTCTTTTTGGCCGCGCCTTGATCGTCACGTTAGTTAAATTTTTACGAGAATCAAAAAATACGTCTGCCGAGTTAGAATTAAAAAATAAACTGCGCCAAAATGGACTTTATTTAGAAAGTTACGTGCTTGGTTACTACGTAGCCGATGCAGGGAAGAATGATCTGCGCGGACACCAGCTGCTATCCGGAGATATCGCATTAGAATATTCTCACGGTCAGGAAGCATTTTTTACCAGCTTGGTTATTCAGCCACAAAGTTCCGAAAACAAAACGGCGGCAGTGACTAATCACCTCAATAACAGTTTGCTTGATTCCTATAAGTTTTTTGATACCAAAAAATATTACGCCTTATTGGATAAAAGAGATACCTACCGCGAATGGTCTGCCGAAGAAAAAACGATATATTCTGATTTTTGGAACCGCGATTACGCGAATGGATTTTCCCACGTCGGAATGGTGAAGGTGCACGAAGACGAAGCCAGCCAAATCAAAGTGGCGTGGATTTGGGATATCTATCCCGAGAAAAATAAAATTGGTTCGGTCCGTATTTTATCTACCGATGAATTCGCATACCCGAGCGGAATGTTAAAAATCGGCTTCCTTCGGTACGAACCAGAAAAGCTTCTGGCTTCACTCCGTGGTCAGTATAAAAAACGGGGATTCCTAAAGAACATTTGGGAAGGGTATTCTTCATTCATCGGTAAGTTACCAACTGGTAACCTTGTTCCGTCTTTTGAAGGAGACTCGCGGTACACCTGGCAAACGAAAGTTGATCAAAAAGATGTTGAACGCTGGGTCAACTCGGAGAATCTTTCGGGTGATTTATGGTTTAAAGACGAGGCCTTGCCACGAGTTTTTTCAAGACTTCGAAGTTATCTTGTTTCTTCCGAAGCAAAACTTTTCGCCGATGGCCTCATCAGCGCGAAAGACATGTTGTATTGCTCGCAGTTAGTGAACATGGCGTACCTTGAAGGCATTAATTTAGATCTGCAAAACAGTCCCGACCGCATTTGGGAATTTCTGAAGTACGCAAGCGACTCGATTAAAAATGTTTTGAAATTAAATATAAAAGACCGCATCGTGTCGCCAAACGGCCTAGTGTGGCAACAAGATATTTTCAAAAATTTGTTTACCGCTTACCTTGATCGAAGTGATGTCATCAATCAGCGATCGCAAGTGAACCCGACGGTGGCCCAAAAATATACGACCGAGCTAGGAACTATTCCGGAAGTTAAAGCCGTCCAGGTTGACGAAGACCCGCTATTAATATTGGACGATGACGAGATTCAAATAGATTTAGAAAGTTAATGCTTCTTTTCGATTTCGATGCTGGCTGGCGCAACTACGGTTCCGTCAGCTGAAACTTCTTTCATCACGACCGCATTCGCTCCGATGCGCGCCCGGTCACCAATTTTGATTGGGCCCAGCACTTTTGCGCCCGCGCCGATAAGAACGCCGTTACCTACTGTCGGCTGACGCTTTACCCGGTCAAACTTCAGGCCACCTAAAGTCACACCATGAAATATGATGCAGTCATCACCGATTTCGGCCGTCTCGCCAATGACGCAACCTACGCCGTGATCGATGACCAATCTTTTTCCGATTTTTGCCCCGGGGTGAATTTCGATACCGGTGACCGTACGTGAAATGTCGGCCAGAAGACGCGCCAGGAAATAAAGTTTAATGCCGTAAAGAGCGTGCGCGATGCGGTGAAAAAATATGGCACGCGGGCCTGGATAAAGTAAAAATATTTCTAAGTAAGATTTTGCGGCCGGATCATATTCTTTGTAGGCCTTTAAAAATTCAAACATTTTATGTCCAGCGCCCTTTTAAATTTTCTAAGAAAAAATAACGTTCGAAATTTTCATTATAGCGGGACCAACTTTCACCGGTCTGTCGTTCCGATTCTACAAAGTTTTGGACCGTATCCACTTTCGAGTCTAGATCGTCAATCATCGCGACCAGCATAGCTTCCATAAAATAGGGGCGAACGGGTGATCCATATTCCAGCTTCCCGTGATGCGATAAAATAATGTGTTTCATAATCTCTCGAAGATCTTCCGGAAATCCTAAAATGCGCTGCGACTTCCGATCAACCAATTCGCAGGCTAATTGCATATGACCTAGCAACCGGCCTTTGTGAGAATACTGAATTTGGTCATGATTGATTTCTAACTCCCAAACTTTTCCTAGATCATGAAAAATGGCGCCGAAGATAAGTAGGTCGAAGTTAACGAACTTGTAATGCCGGGCCATGGCCTTCATTAATCCGCAGATGGAAACGATATGTTCTAGAAGTCCACCCCGACGAGCGTGGTGGATTGTCTTTGCGGCCGGAGCCTTCAGCATCAATTGTTTTATTTCTTCATCCTGTACGGAATCTAAAACCAATTGTTTGATCATGCTGGATTCGATTTGGTTAACGATCGAAATCAGTTCCGAATAAAGGGCGTGTACATCTAGCTTCGGGCCTTCGATTACGAAATCGTCTTTACTGAATTTTCCCTCAACGGATTTTTCAAGCTTGTGAATAATAATTTGCTTTCGATTAAGGTAAACTTGAACCTGTCCCTTAACGATGACGACGTCGCCCATTTCGAAAAGGTCGGTCATCTCTTCGACGCGATCCCAAACCCGTGCATCGATGTGGCCCGTTTTATCCCCTATTAATAAACTTAAAAAAGGCCGACCATTCTTTCCCATCCCTTTTACTTTGTCTTTTACAAGAAAGGCGCGTTCCGAAATAGCATCCCGATCTTGCAAACTTTTAACTGGAGTTAATTCTGTTTTCATTCAACGTCTCCTACCGAGGTACATAACTCGTTCGAATGCCTAGAATCTGTGACCGTTAATTGCGATAAATAAATTTGATTCGTCTGCTTAAAGAAAAATACGTACTGGCCTGACAGTACATGCAAATGGCGGTTTTTTGTCGTGTTAAGCTTTAGAAAATTCGGTTTTTGTAATTTTGAAAATTGTGCTTTTAAGTCCATCCATTTGCCGCAACCTAGTCCGAAAGATTCTTGCTGAATTTTTTTAATCGGAGACTGACTGATATAAAACAAATGCATCAACTCAACGGTTGAAGCGAATTGTTCAGCGGGAAAGCTCATATAAAAGCTTCCGGTTCCCGAGACAACGTCCTTTAAATCAATCTGACCGCCGCCCTTATCAAATTCAAAACGGACCATCGTGTCTTTTAAGACTCCGCGGTTGCCGGCAACTTCGCTGAATTGAACTTGAAGGGGCATAAAAATATAGACTGGAGCTACCGACTTGAATTCTTCGGCAATCTCTTTTTCAAATTCTTTGAACAGGTTGAGCGGTAGCTTTATGTCTTTAGCTACTTCTTTTGCCTGAACCGTATTGATTGTTTCTTTTTCTTCGTGATGGGAAGAACAACCGGATATGAGTATAAAAAAGGTTAAAACGGTCAATCGCATTTTATTCAACTAAACTTTTTGCTTCTAGCGCCGGAACGAAATTGTTAACGGTTAAGAAATGATTACGGGTGAATGCCTTGATGGCGTCTAGATTGCCGATTTTAGTCGTTTGCACCAACGAAATCCAGTCGTGGTAAAACGACATCTGATTCGACGTAAAGAATTGAAGGTGCTTAGAAACGTCGGCGTTTGGATTATCTTCTAGCTTATCTAACGCCAATATAACCTGGGTCAACTCGGACTTCATATCCAATTGATTCGTTTTTTCCAAAGCCGTGATATCGGCCGTTCTAGATTGAAAATGAAAGATCAGCATATTTAGCTGCTGCTTCATAAAATTATCTTTCAATTTTGCCGCGTTTTGCGTGTTGTATTGGCTCGCTAAACTGATTTGCGAAGACTCGATCAATTGATGCGTTTCAAATAAAACTGATTCCTCCGTCGTCAAATAAGACTGAACCAACTTAATGTACTCGCCCAAGTCCTTCCATTGGTAACTATTTGGCGCCAATAGCAAAGGCTTCTTAAATAAGCTTGAAAGTTGGCAAGGCGTATCTACAAACTGTTTCCAGGTGGCTTCGTATAATTTTTCGTTTTTATCAAGTTTCGAAAAATACAACTGGGCCAGCAGAAGTTCCTTTTTGTAATCATAGTAAACGAAGGTGTATTTTTCGATTAGCTGGCTTATTTCAGGTATAAATTTGGCTCTTTCAGCCGTTGTAAGTCCCTTAACGGCAAGCACCATTCCGAATAAATAGCGGCCCGAAGATTCGATCTTGTAAAGTTCGTAATAAATATCAAAGGCTTTTTTAAATTGATTTTTCTTAAGCTGAACGAGCGCATCGTTTTCTTTCACTAAGCTAGATGATGGCTGGATGGCCGCGGCTTTCACGATGAATTCTTGGGCCGTATCATAGTTTTGCGCCTGCATGGCCAGCCAGTACTGAACAAGCTGCAGGCTGACCCGTTGTTCGATACTAAGGCCATCGGTGGTTTTAAGCGTTTCGATCTCGCTCATCCTGATGACGCCGTTCGTTTCCAGTAAAGGTAACAGCTCAATAACTTGGGGAAGCATTTTTTTCTGGTTTTCCGCGGGCAAACGTCCAAATATTTCTACGGCTTTTTGTTCAAGGCCTAAAAATTTATACTTCTTAATTTGCTGCGACCAGGTTTCTTCTTGTTTCGATTGATTTGATTTTTGATAGTAATAATAAGCTGCGGCCGAACCTAGCCCGACGAACAACAGCATGACCAACCCGATCAAAACATTTTTACCCGATGACGATACTTTCTGTTGTACGGCGGTGTCCGTTTGCAGCCCGTAAAGGGTGACCTTTTCCCGCTTTTTGCTTTCATCTTGGGAAAACTGCTTACGGTCTTCTTTTTGGGTCTGCACAATTTCTTTAACGACTGAAATATCCTGTATGTTCGAAGCTTCATCCTTAAATTGCGCCGAAACATCGGTTTTTGTTTTGGCCATTTCTTCGGACTTCGACACGCTTTGAAAGGTCTTCGTACTTTCTAGCTTTGAGTCTAATTCTTTACGGGTGGTTTCGACGATGTCTTTGAATTCAGGATTTTCGCGTACGTAAAGCCAGCGCGTATAAGAATCGCGAACTTCATCAATAAGCGAAATCTGTTTCTTGCGGATGAGGTCTTCAATTTGATCATATGAAAAGGGCCCAAGAATTTTATTCTCAGACTTCACGATCCATTTACCAACTGAACTTTTATCCGTTAACATTTTGTCCTAATGCCTAAAATGGCGAGTTTGGGTAACGACCATATTTATATTATGCTTCCGAACGGCCTCGAAAACCAATTCATCTTTTACCGAACCGCCCGGCTGCGCGATCCATTGAATACCTTTGTTAGAAATCATATCGATCGAATCCGGAAAAGGGAAAAAAGCGTCACTGACCAGAACGACTTCCGACAGAATGACTTTTTCACGTTGAATAAATTCGTCCATTCGTTTTAAAGCCTGTTCAACCGCATCGACCCGGTTTACTTGCCCCATGCCAAGGCCAATTGTCTGGCCCTTGTAAACGATCGCGATGGAATTACTTTTTAAAAAGCCCGCAATTTTTTCACCAAATAAAATGGTCTCTTTAAGTTCGGTATCTGGCGAATCGTTTATCATCTTCCATTCTGATTCCGAAAAATTATCCGCTTCCTGCCATAAAGCCCCGCCCGACACTGTGCGAATGGACGAAGCAGAAGCGTTCATGACGGGCGCACGCAGTACTCGCAGATTTTTTTTTGTGGCCAGCAATTTCAGACTCTCGTCGCTGAAGTCGGGGGCAATGATGCATTCCAAGAATAGATCTTTGAAGGCCTCGCACACGTCGACTTCGACCTTTTGATTGAAAGCGATGATGCCACCGAAGATACTTTTTGGATCGCTAGAAATCGCCTTTCGGCTTGCCTCTAGCAGATCGATACCGATGGCCGCACCGCAAGGATTGTTGTGTTTCACGGCGACGCAGGCCGGGCGGGAAAATTGCGAAACTAAACTGTACGCGGCATCCAAATCTAAAAGATTATTGTAGGAAAGTTCCTTACCTTGAAATATCTCAACCGAGCTTAGGCCGCCGGTCTGCATTGGATTTTGATACCACTTCGCTTTCTGCTGAGCATTTTCACCGTAACGTAATTTGTTTTTAAGTTTTAACGGAATGTTTAAATATTTTAACTCTTGCTCGTCGGCTTTAAGTTTTTGCACGATGAGGGCATCATAAAACGAAGTCAGGGAAAAAACTTTGATCGCCAAACTTCGACGGTCAATCTCGGTCATTTGATTACCTAATATTTTTTCTTGAACCCAAGCGTAATCGTCTGGGTCTGATACAACGATAACTGAATGATAATTTTTTGCGGCGGACCTTAAAAAACTAGGCCCACCAATATCGATGTTTTCGATTAATTCTTCTTGAGTGACCTGCGGCTTCTGTGCGGCCTTTTCGAAAGGGTACAGATTGCCGACGACTAAGTCGAAGGCCTTTACATCATGCTTTTGTAGCTGCGCGACGTGTTCTGGATTTCGCTGATCTGCTAACAACCCCATGTGAACAAAGGGATGAAGGGTTTTAACCCGGCCATCCAAAACTTCCGGAAATCGCGTAACGTCCGAGATATCAACGACCGGAATTTTATTTTGTTTCAGAAATGCGGCAGAGCCCCCGGTCGAAACAATTTCTAAACCTTGATCAACCAAAGGTTTCAGAAATTCAATTAAACCCGTTTTATCCGATACGCTTACGAGTGCGCGTTTGATTTTACCCATCAAAATGGCGCCTTTGTTAGTAACAGCTTAAGATCGTCGTTACTTAAGAATATGCCCGCTCCGACGAAACCTGATTGGGCGTCACGTTTGTTCAGCATGTCGTTATAGCCAGCCGTTAAATAAATTCCGTATAAGATTTTGTAATTTAAAGTAGCGCGAAGTTGCAACTTTTCGAAATCGAAAGCCTCAAAGGAAGCTTTTAATTTTTGGTTAAACATTCCGTAATCGATTCCTACGCCACCGGTGTTATCGATTAAACCTCCTCGCAAGGTCCAATCGAAAAAATTTTTCGCGTAAAACGCGGTGAATTTAATTTTACTTTTGTAAGTTTTAGTTTCTTGAGATTCGGTCGAAACGCCGCCTTGGGTAATTTTAGTGCTCGAAGTTTCGACAACGCCCGCGGGATCCGTAATGACCCCTAGATAATAGTAACGATCAAGTCCTGGCTGAATGGTCACGCCGATCGCGGTGCGAGCGCCCCCCACTTCATTTAAGTAGTAGGAATTGAAATCTATACCGGTCGTAATTTTATTGGCCGAGTCGACCAGTCCGCTTATTCCTTCGATGGCCGACGAAACGTCTTCGGCCGTTTGTTCATCTGAAATCAACTTACCAATCGTGCCTTCGCCCCGATTAATTTTCGAAGTGATATCATCAATATTCTTCATTGAATTATCTAAGCGAGCCATTGTCTTCTTCCAGGTCTTCTTAAAACCTGTGTCACTTTCATCATTAACGAGTTCATCAATGGTCGATGTAATATCGTGAACCTGATCGACAATTTCACCGATCTGTTCTTTATTTTCGGTCGTCATTTGCGATAAGTCGCGCGTTAACACTTCAACATTTTGCACGATGCGGCCTAAAATATGTTTATTGGTGCCGTCATCGGTGATTGCTTCCTTTAAGTTTGCCGAAACATCCTTAAGCGATCCTGCGATATCGGCCACTTGGGTCATTACGTCGTCCAGGCCTCCGCCCGTTTTTACGTTAATGATTTGGCCGCCGTCTTCAAGCTCGGCATCGCCCAAATTTCCAGGATTCACTTCGACACTTTTATCGCCCAAGATTCCGTTCGAACGCAATTGCACCGAAGCCGAGCGAGTTAAACCGACATCAGATTTTACGATAATATCAATTCGCGCTAAGCCGTCTTGTAATCGAATTTCTTTAATCACGCCGACGGCGATACCCGCTGATTTGATTGCGGAACCTTTGATTAAGCCGCTGGCGTTTGGAAGTAAGAACCATGCTTTTTTAGATCGTCCCATGTAGCTTGGATCATCGCTAACTTGCATGGACATAAACGCAATCAATCCGCCGATGGCAACCACCAGAAGTCCGACTTTGAATTCAGCTAAACTTAAAAAACCCAATTTAGATTCCCCACACGGTGTTCATCACGGCTGCTTCTTTGCTTCTGGTAACGCTCCAGGTATCGGTTCTTGCTTCGTTCCTTTATCGACAAATCGGCGCACAAGCTCGATATCTGTTTTATAAAAAACTTCAGGCGGACCCGCGAGTAAAACTTTTCCGGCATCAAGCATAACCACAAAATCGGCGATACGAAAAGCCGCAAGTAGATCATGCGAAACCATGATCGAAGTGGTGCCCGGTCGTGCCTGATGAGTTTCTACAATTAAATTATCTACCATTTCGGTTAGAATGGGATCTAATCCTGTCGTAGGCTCATCGTAGATTAGGATTTCTGGATCAAGGGCAAGGGCCCGGGCTAGACCGGTTCGTTTCTGCATTCCACCCGAAATTTGACTGGGAAGCTTATTATTATGTTTCGGATCTAAACCCACCATTTTTAATTTTTCCAAAGCGATTTGAACAACCTGGTCTTTGGTTAAATTTCGGCGGTGTTCTTCCAGGGGAAAACAGACATTTTCTAAAACCGTCATGTCATCAAACAGCGCGGCGCTTTGAAAAAGCACGCCGTAGTTGCAACGAAATTGGGTCAGTTCGTTTTCGCCCAAAGTTTTAAGGTCGGTTCCTAAAACCGAAACGGTTCCTGAAGTTGGCTTATATAATCCTAGCATATGCTTTAACATCACCGATTTTCCCGTTCCAGAAAAACCAATGATAGAGGTCAGACTACCTTTTGGAATCTTTAAATTAATTCCTTTAAGAACGAAGTCTTTGCCGTCAAAAGTTTTTTGAACGTCATCCAAAACTACGGCAAATTCGGAATCGCGTCCTTTTCCAACCGCCATCATCGGGCCACTCCGGCAATAATGTAGTAAATCCGGATAAAATTCATAAGGAAATAATCGATGATAATGATGCTAACCATGCTGATAACGACGCCGCGATTGGTGGCTTCGCCTACGCCCTTCGCTCCGCCCGTCGTATTAAATCCTTTGTATGAACAAATCACCGCGAACATAAATCCAAATAGCGCCGACTTGATTAAGCCCTCATTGATGTGGTGAATTTCTACGGTGTCGCGAATTTTTGACATGAAAACCGCGTGGTCAAGGCCGACTAACCGGGTGCACAAAAACCAAGAACCCACCATCGCCATAAAATCAAATAACGCCGTCAACAATGGCATGCAAAGAACGGCGGCGATCAAGCGGGGCGCGATCAAATATTGCTTGGTGTTCACGCCCATCACATCTAACGCGTCCATCTGTTCATTCACGCGCATGGTCCCAAGCCGCGCGGCCATGGCGCCGCCCGCCCGCGCGGCCACGATAAGTCCCGTTAAGACTGGCCCAAGTTCGCGCGTGATTCCAAGTGCCACCGTGGGTCCGACCAGATCGGTCGCGTTAACTAATTTAAAACCTAAGTAAATTTGAAAAGAAATCGCTAGCCCGGTAAAAACGCTTGTCAGCGAAATAATTCCGACTGATTGGTTTCCGATAAACTCCATGTGCTTTATAATTTCGGTATAACGAAAAGGTTTTGCGAAAAGTAATTTCATGCTTTCAAACGCAAAAATTGTGGTCGAGCCAACTTCTTTCACGAAGCCTTTAAAGCCTCCGGTAAAGTAAAAAAAGATGGAATCCATCCAGGAGGCGATTTTTTTAATCATGACTTAAAAACCCTTTACCCAGTTGGACGGCGCCGCGGAAATGCCGGGGAACCCTTTCGCCAACTGAAGTTAAAGTTTCCCAAACGATGGTTTGGGATTTCTCGGCCATTCTTTCGGCCGATAGAAAATGATTTTTCTCGTCAAAACCGAAAAAGATAACTTCTTCTTCTACCCACTTCGATGAATCGTCTTTGACTACGTCGGTAACATCTAACATTAAGAAATCCATACAGATTCGGCCCACGATCGGAACTAACTTTTCCGCGAACAAAGCGTGCCCCAGATTTGAAACGATACGGTGAATCCCGTCGGCATAACCAATAGGTACAACCGCGATCTTTGAAGGTCGCGTTGCCTTCCACGTACATCCGTACGAAACGCTTTCACCCACGGCCACCGCCCGAAGATTATTGACCACCGATTTTAAGGTCATGACTGGCTTTAGTTTCGGCTCAGAGAAATAACTTGCCGGTTGGTAACCGTACAACATAAGTCCGGGGCGGAAACCCCAATTTTCGGAATTTAAAAAATGATTTTTTTTATTTTCGGCATTTACTTTCGCTAAGCTTGCGATGCCGCCCGAATTAAGCGCGTGCGCGTAAACTCCTAAATCTTTAAAGTAATCGAAAGATTTTTGAAACAGGCTTATCTGCCGTGCCGAAAAGCCATCTTCAAGGTAAGCGTCTTCCCCTTGCGCAAAATGCGTTAGGACCGCTTTTAGTTTTAGCATTTTCGATTTCTTAAAATAGTCATGTAGCTTTTCGGTTTGGCTAACGTGGAAACCGATCCGGTTCATGCCGGTGTCAAATTTAAGGTGAACTTTAACTGGCTCGTCGGCGACCGCTTCCAAAAAACTGATTTGGTCCCACGTGCT
>CAXSEH010000042.1:0-19238 GCA_964236345.1 uncultured Bdellovibrionales bacterium | reverse complement strand
ATTTTCAAGAGCAAATAACTTATACCTTCTATAATCGATTTTTTTAGACATTTTTGATGTTTTTAGGGTTGTTCTGAGACTCAAATCACGATAAACCTCGACCTTCGACTTACCTATAGAAAGGAGACGTTTATGTCTCAAACCGCAACAGTAACCCCGAAACGTGTCATCGCTTTTAATTACACTTTGAAGAATTCGGCTGGCGAAGTGTTGGATGCTTCCGAGCCCAACCAGCCCATGCCTTTTCTTGAAGGGCGCAAACAAATTATTCCGGCGCTTGAAGAAATCATCGGAAAATTGGCCGAAGGCGATAAAAAGAAAATCACCTTAACCGCGACCGAGGCCTACGGTGATTTTAAAACGGATATGATTATGGAAGTTCCGAAAGAAGAACTGGCTCATTTAAACTTAGAACTGGGCGCGCACCTTCAACTCCAACTAGAAAAACAAAATCGAGTTGTGAAGGTGACTAAAATTTCAGACACCCACGTGACCTTGGACGGTAACCATCCTTTAGCGGGGGTGGATTTAATTTTTGACGTAGAAATCGTGCTTATTCGAGAAGCTACAGCAGACGAATTAAAACATGGCCACGCGCATGGACTACATGGCCACGCCCATCACCACTAAGCGACATTTTTTAAAAATACTTGTCTAAAGAACGGGCTCATTTTAGCCTGAGTTTCAAGATAAACCGCCTTCGGAGGAACGAAATGGCAAAAAAATTATACGTCGGGAATCTAGCATTCTCGGTAACTGATGACGAATTAATGCAGGCATTCACATCTTTTGGAAACATTGTATCGGCGCGCGTAGTAATGGATCGCATGACCGGTCGTAGCAAAGGCTTTGGATTTGTAGAACTTGAAGATGATGGCCAAGCCGATGAAGCCGTCAACAAAATGAATGGTCAAACGATCGGCGGGCGTCCCGTTCGCGTTTCAGAAGCTAAGCCCCAAGAAGATCGTCCACGTGGTGGCGGTGGAGGCGGCGGCGGCGGTTTCCGTGGTGGCGGTGGAGGCGGCGGATCACGTGGTGGCGGTGGAGGCTACGGCGGTGGCGGCGGAAATGACGGCGGTGGTGGATACGGCGGCGGCGGCGGAAATCGCTACTAGTTCCAAAAGTTTAAGTTAAATAATTTTTAAAATTAAATTAAGATCCTAGGCCATGCTTAGGATCTTTTTTTTTACGACATTTTTTTGGTTATTATCGGCGCACGGGAAAGAAATTGTTTTTCTGGGTGACTCTCTCACTGAAGGTTACGGGGTTGCACAAGAGGCCGCGTTTCCTCAACTTATTCAGAAAAAAATAATCAAAGACAAATTGGACTGGAAAGTCATCAGTTCGGGGTCAAGCGGTTCAACAAGCGCATCGACGTTAAGTCGACTAAAATGGGTTACCAAAACGAAACCCGATTACGTTCTTATTTTAATGGGAAGTAATGACGGTTTGCGTGGGCTTAAAGTCGAAGAAACCGAAAAAAATTTAGGCGAAGCTTTGGCGTGGGCGAACGAAAATAAAGTTAAAATCATTCTGGGCCAACTTTACGTACCACCTAATTACGGAAAAGATTATTTCAAAAAATTCTCTGAATTATTTCCGCGACTTGCAAAAAAATATAATGTGAAGCTTGCGCCCTTCTTATTAGACCAAGTCGCTGGAGTAGCGGGCCTTAATCAGGCTGATGGCATTCATCCCAATGAAAAAGGTCACGCCATTGTCGCGGAAAACATTTATCGCTATTTAAAGAAAGAAATCTTAACCCCATGAGTTTGACGATTAAGAATTTGTCCAAAACCTATATTCAGAATTCAGAAAAGCTTCACATCTTAAAAGGTTTAAATCTGGAAGTTAAGACCTCGGAAATTGTTGCCGTCGTCGGCGCCTCTGGCAGTGGTAAGTCCACATTCTTAAGTCTGGTGGCCGGCCTTGACCAGTTTGACGAAGGTGAAATTTTCATTAATCAACAAAGCATCAAAAATTTGACTCGAAATCAGATGACCCAGTTTCGCGCCGAAAATATCGGTTTTGTCTTTCAGCAATTTCACCTTATTTCTCATTTAACCGCTTTCGAAAATTTAAGTCTTCCGTTGGAAATCTTGGGCCGGACTTTTTCGGCCGAAGATATCACGGCGCAACTGACTAACGTTGGTCTTGCGCACCGGTCCACCCATAAGCCGACAGAACTGAGCGGCGGCGAAAGCCAGCGATTAGCCTTAGCAAGGGGTTTAATTACGAAGCCAAAATTACTTTTGGCCGATGAACCATCCGGCAACTTAGATAGTGAAACCGGTCAAAAGGTGATGGCGCTTTTTTTTGATCAAACTCGGCTTTCGAAAACCACGACCGTACTTGTAACCCACGATATGGCGCTAGCGAAAAGATGCGATCGCGTTTTTGTACTGCAAGAAGGACAGCTTTTTGAACGCTAAACGTTTACTGCAACTTAGTTTGATCGAATTGACTCGGTTTAAAAGAATTACGTTCTTTTTGATTTTTAATTTCACCTTAGGTTTAGTCGGTTTTTTTCTATTACAAATTTTTCAGCAAAGTTTAAGTTCGCAGACAGCGGAAAAAGCGCAGGTCATTTTAGGAGGCGACGTCGCGGTCAATGCGCGTCGGGCATTTACCGTTGAAGAAGTGAAAGCCTGGGAGAAAAAAATTACCTTCGAAAAGAAGACTCACTTTTATAATCTTTTTTCAATGCTTCGTAGCAAGGATGATTCAAGACTAGTCAGCATCGGCATCTTTGATTCTAACTACCCCCTTTACGGAAAGTTCAAATTAAAGGGCGAAGAATTTTCTTCCGGAACCGCTAAAGTTTGGGTGGATCCCGAAGTCGAAGAGATTTTGAATTTAATTCCCGGACAAATGGTCGATATCGGAGAAGCCCAATTTCAATTTGCGGGCGTCATCATTGAAGATCCCAGTCGACTTTTCCGGGGAACCGGTTTTGCACCCCGGGTACTCATTCATCAAAACTTTCTAAAAAGTTCGCAGCTGATCAAGCCGGGTAGTACATTTAGCGAAGCGTGGATCTATAAATTGCCAATCAAGGCTGATGCCCAACAAGCCAAGCGAAGTTTGGAAACATCGATCCAAGATTCGGTTATTCAGATTGAATCGGCGCAAGATAATGCGCAAGATTCAAACCGCGTTTTAAAATATTTTACGGACTATCTAGGTTTGGTGGCTTTAGTTGCGCTAGGGCTTTGCTTTCTCTGTGGAAGTTATCTTTTACAATGGACCTTTCAAACGAAAAAGAAAAGTATCGCTATTTTTAAAACTTTGGGCCTTTCAGATCGCAAGATATTATTGCTTTATTTGTTCCAAAGCCTTGTCGTCTCGATTATTTCTTGCGCCTTAAGCGTGGCGCTAGTTCGGGCTTTACTTCCGATTGTGCAGAACTTATTAATTCATAAATTTAACTTACCGGTTCAGTTGGAAGTTGCGGGTTCTTCCCTACTGACCATATCGTTAATCGGAATCTTGGGTCCGCTGCTAATGACGGTTCCCCAAATTCTTCAAATTTTCGAATTGCAAGCAACAGAGCTTTTTCAAAACTCGCAGGCCGAGCCGAAGAAGACTCAGCTATATTACGTATGGATCCTAATTTCCTTAACGTTGTTTTGGTTTTTGTCGATTTGGCAAAGTCATTCGATCGTCATCGCTTCTAGCTTTGTTGGCGCCTTAGTGGCGTTGGTTTTTTTATTAACTTTTTTAAACCGGATCATCTTGGCTTTTCTTGAAAAGATTTCCGTCAATTTCGGGTGGCTAACCCGCTACGCTATTAAAGGGTTAACCCGCAGGCGTAATTCCACAAATCTTGTGTTCGTTACGATGAGCTTAGCGACGTTGGTGCTAAGTTTATTACCGCACATCAAAACCTCGATCCTTTATGAAATTAAACCCGATACGATTTCAAACATTCCGCAACTTTTTTTATTTGATATCCAACCTGAGCAGGTCGGGGCTATTCAAAAGGTTGCTTCGGATATTTTGGGGACGCAATTAAAATTCCGCCCATTGGTTAGGTCGCGTATTTTGAAAATTAACGATGAACCTTACGAACGCATCGTGCAGGGTGAAGGCTTCCAAACTCGCGAATCTGAAAATGAAGCGCGCTTTAGAAACCGGGGCGTTAACTTAACTTACTCCCCCACGTTGTCTGAATCTGAAACTTTAGTTTCAGGAAAGTTCGTGGGTTCGGTTGAAAGCGGGCAGACGCCTCAAATTTCGCTCGAAGAAAAATATGCCGAGCGGGTAAAAGTTAAGGTGGGCGATAGTATGACCTTCGATGTGCAAGGCATAGAAATGAAAGCAAATGTTTCATCGATCCGACAAATACGGTGGACTAGCTTTCAACCTAACTTTTTTATAAATTTTCCGGCCGGTGCCTTAGAAGATGCGCCCCAGATTTTCTTAACTTCCATTCAGCAGGCCGAAAAGTCCTTGGTCAAAAAGTTCCAGTTTGAAATGGTGCAAAGATTTAAAAATGTTTCTATTATCGACGTGTCGCGAACGATTGAAAATTCTTTGGTTTACATCGACCAGATGTCGGTTGGATTACAGTTGATGGCTTGGCTAGCAGTCGCGGTGGGTTTATTCGTCTTCGTGATTCTGCTGAACACCCAACTGCGGGAACGTTTACAAGAAATGAACTTGATTCAAATTTTGGGCGGAAGCGAAGGCCAAATACGAAAAACCATATTCATTCAATTTTTTATTTTGATATTAATATCGGTTACATCGGGAGTGTTATTAGGGCTGATCGCTGCGCGATTGTTGATGGGATCTTTCTTTAACATTCAAACCGTCTATGATCTTCCCTATTTGGGTTACTTAGGTATTTTACTATTGCCGATCGCTTTGATCAGCATCCTATCCGGCCTTCGTCCTTTGAAAACTTTAAATCCAATGGATCTGATTCGTCAGCTATAGACAGAAGCGGATTAATTGACTATCAATCAATGATGGATAAAAAAACGACCGAGCAAATGGATTTAGCCGTTCAACATCTTTTGCGTGGCGACGTGGTCGGTATTCCCACTGAAACTGTTTACGGCTTAGCGGGCGTAATCAATTCGGACGTTGCGATCAAAAAAATATTTTCGGTTAAGCAGCGTCCCTTTTTCGATCCGCTCATCGTTCATGTGGCATCGATTGAACAAGCCAAAACGTGCGTTCAAGACTGGAACTCAGTGGTCGATCTTTTGGCGCGTTCATTTTGGCCAGGGCCGTTAACCTTAGTCTTACCAAAATCTGCGCTGATATCAGATCTGATCACTTCGGGTTTGGATTCTGTGGGTATACGTTGGCCCCGCAACGAAATGACCGAGCAAATTATTAAGCGAGTTGGCGTTCCGCTTGCCGCGCCCAGCGCAAACAAATTTGGACGCACCAGTCCCACGAAGGCGATTCATGTTCGCCAAGAATTTAACGATGAATTTTTTGTGGTTCAGGGTGATGACTGTCAAATCGGGATTGAGTCGACCGTTCTTTCGGTTAGACAAAATAACGATAAATATGTTTTAGCAATTCTGCGCAAAGGTGCCATCCTGCAATCACAAATCGATCGAACGTTGGCCAAATACACTTTTGATTATTCATGGATCGAAATGGTCGACAAAAAAGAGTCTCCAGGGCACATGAAGCATCATTACATGCCGACTATGCCATTTGTAATTTGCCGAAATCCTGCAATGAAGCTTTCTGAATTGTCTCACTTACTTGATGTGCGCCTGTCCCAGCTGCCAGACGAAGTCGAAGGGGTTAAGATCGTCAAGCCTAAAAAGCCCATAGGTAAAATAGAATTTCTAAAGATTTCGGCGGATCCCGTACTTGCGGCCCGCGAAATTTATTCGCAATTGCGCGCCGCCAGCCTTCGTCATCCTGAAGTTTTGTGCTTCATCCAGATGCCCAGCCATTCGGGCGAATTATGGGAAAGCGTTTTCGACAGACTGTACAAAGCCGCCTCACTCATTGTAGATTAACGTAATGGAATTCTATCGTCATGTACGCGCGGCCTACCGGCTTATGTTTTTTTCTTTTTTAATTACACTTTATTTTATCAATGCGTTCATTATCACGGCGTTGACTAAAGATCCCGGGCTACGACGTCAGAAGCTAACTTTGAACAGCCAGTTTTATTCCCGGTGGATTTTAAAATCTTTCAACGTAAAAATAATTTGCAATCAACCCATTCAGAAAGAGGAAGGTTCCTTATTAGTTGGGAATCACATCGGATTTATCGATATTGTTTGCCTGCATGCCGTTCGAAATAGCGTCTTCATCACTTCGCTCGAGATGAAGAAAACCCCAATTCTGGGACAGATAACCGATCTAGCGGGCTGCGCCTACGTCGATCGAAAAAACCGCATGAACATCAACGAAGAATTAAAAGGAGTCATCGACGTATTAAAGCAGGGCTTTCGCGTCGTACTTTATGCCGAGTCCGTTGCTTCAAATGGCGAACAAGTTCTACCTTTTAAAAAAACTTTGATGATGGCTGCCGGACTTGCGGGTAAACCGATTCGCCCGTTTATTTTTAACTTTCGAGAAGTGAATGGCGGACCCGTTCTGTACGAACACCGCGATGCCTTGTGTTGGTACGGATCGCAAACTTTTCTGCCGGCGATTTGGCGATCGATGCATTTAAATTCGATCGTTTGCGAGTTAGAGTTTTTACCGCCCTTACATCCGATACCGGGTGAAGATCGCACCGTGCTTGCAAACAAAGTTCATGCCCTGGTGTCAGAGCGTTATGTTCCATTCAAGCCGGGTATGAATCAAATTTAAGTTCGTTTTAACTTTCTTCGAAAATTTTTAGCCATTCGCTATAGACGGGATCTTTTTTTAAATCGGCTACGGGGATAAAACGAATAGCGGCCGAATTAATGCAGTAACGCTGACCGCCCGATTCCTTAGGTCCGTCATTAAATACGTGGCCTAAATGCGAGTCGCCGATTTTACTACGAACTTCCGTGCGGGCCGTCCACATTTTATGATCATCTTTGAAAATAAGATTATTCGTATTAATAGGCTGGCTGAAGCACGGCCATCCCGTGCCGGAGTCGAACTTATCCATCGAAGTGAATAAGGGTTCTCCCGTTACGACGTCGACGTATAGACCAGTCTCATGATTGTCCCAGTACTTATTCTTAAAGGGAGGTTCGGTAGCTTCTTCTTGCGTGACTTTAAATTGTAGATCATCGAGGCGCTTTTTTAGTTCTTCAACATCGGGTTTTTTAAATTGGGTCATGCCGAAACCTTACCAAAATCCCATCTGTTTGGGAAGGAAAACGGGTTAGCGAGTGCGGGTTAACAAACGTGCTTTTAATACTTCACGGACCGAGTTGGCGATGTAGATCGTATAATCGTTGAGCTCAGACGATAGAATCAATTTTTCGCTGATTTGTTTTAATCCGATATCGGGTAACATAATGCTTCCGGTATACATTACGTATCTGCGATACACACCATTTATGCAGCCGGAATCCAGTCGTGGTGTGAAAACTTGGTCGGACTTTTTATCGTAAAAAAACAAGTTGAAGCGACTGGTCTCGGTTAGTTCTTCATTTGCATTCTCGCAGATGACATCGTCGGCCTCTTTTGAACGTAAGCGCATGGCGTTCGTCCAAAATTCGCGGTCCGTCCATTTGTAATTTTGCTTACCGATACCTTCTGTTTGCTTAATTTCGGTGATCAGTTGCAAGGTCGGTATTGAGGGAAATTCTGATTTTAAAATTATTTCCGTTTTGGGAACTGGATCGACATCCGTCGTTAGAAGCAAACGTAAAATCTGATTTTTTCGAATAACTTTCGAGTACCTTTCTTCAATCTCCTCGTAGATTTTTTCTAATTCGTTTTGACTCACTTGTGGATTGATCATTTGGCACGCTTCTAAACTTCTTTCGAAATGATATTTTTTTAAGAATATTTTTCCTTCCTTGAATTTAAAGGTATCTAGAACCTCAAAATTATTTAACACTTAACGCTCCCGTTTTAAGTAGGAACTCGTCCCATTCCGCTTCGGGGTTTGAATCATAAACGATTCCGCAGCCGGCATGGTAGTATAGGTGCTCGTCCGTCTGGATTAAAGTGCGAATTGTGATGTTCAGGGTAAATTCATTATTTTGCCACCACCCTAAGCTGCCGGTGTACGCTTGTCGTTTGTACGATTCGACTTCACGAATGACCGCCAAACTTTCTACCTTCGGGCACCCAGAAATGGAACCTCCCGGAAAAGTTTTTTCTAAAACGTAACTCAGGGGCGCTAAGTTTCTAACCGCGATTTCGGAATACGTGTGTTGAATGTAACCCAGTTGCAATTGCTGCCGATGCGTATTCACCACTGAGCCATGCTCGGCAGAAAGGGAATTTAAATCGTTACGTAGCAAATCTACAATCATGGAAAGTTCGGCGGCTTCTTTTTGATTGTCGTAGAGGCGTTGCGTGAAATCTTCCCCTTCACCGAGACTACCTTTAATAGGACGCGTGATCAGCACTCCGTCTTTTTGCTGCAGGAAAAGTTCTGGGGAAAAGCAGTGCAAATCAAAATCGGGTAAGGGTAATAAGGCTTTGTAGGCGCCTGAAAATTTGTTTTCGAAGTGCCCAAAAACATCGTTAGGTCTGTTTTTGCACAAGGCGCGCAAAGGGGCTGTTAGATTAGCCTGATAAATTCGGCCGGCCGCTATTTGTTGAAGTACGTACTTAGTTTTTTCAATGAACTGCTCTTTTGTGACCAAAGGAGTGAATTCCGAAGCCTCAGTGATTGGCTTTGGTTGCAACGCCTCGAGTACTTCGGTCCTCGATTTAATTTCAAATGATTTTAATATGAAAACGCTAGCTTTGGCGGCTTTATACAATTCTGTTTGCCGGTCGTATTTAACAGATTCATCAAACTCAAAATTGATCTGTACAATTTTAAGTGCGGCAAAATAATTTTCTTCGATGCTTTTTAAAAAGTCCATGACACTTTGGTTTGTCCCGCACTGTAAAATAGTGTACTCGCGCGAATACAAATATTTTTCATCTTCAAAGAAACAGATAACTGGTTTCATGAATTGATCCAATATTTAAGGGCCTGCAGGTGAAGCTCTGCACGTTGAGTCAAAAAAGACTCGGGATGAAATTGCACGGCCATCCACTTTTTAAAACGATGTTGAATCCACATCGGTAGATCATCGTCTGTCGATCGTGCCACCACTTTAAAATTAACTTCGATATCTTCATTGGCCTTGATTGAATGGTACCGGGCCACGGCTAAGTTTTGAAAGTTTTGGTCTTCACACATAAGTTTCGAAGTTTTCCCGTGAAGGGGAGGAGCGTACACGGATGTCGTTGCGTTCTCGGCGATCGCCATGATTTGCATTCCTAAGCAAACTCCGTAGGCGGGGACACGTGGGTTCAGATTTTTCAGAAACGTTAAGATATGAGGATAATCTTCGGGCCGCTTCGGACCGGGTGACAAAACTACCAGATCGAAACCAGCTGGGAATGATTTTAAACTTTGCTGATCTTTTAAATGGCGGTGATTGATCAATTGGATCTGGTTTGAAATTGGCTTCAGCCAGTGCTTTAGATTGTGGGTGAAGGAATCATCGTGATCGATTAAAAGAACTTTCATGCTGGCCGCAAATATCACACATGGGGTGCCTGCAGCCAACCTGATTTCGTCTTAGCTTAAAGCGATGACGTAACTGACGACTAACTGAAGAAACCAAATAACTAAATTCAACCTATCGAAATAATTACGTTTCTTAGAAACAAAACCCTGCGAAGCTATCCATCTGCGTGTTGCCGCTGCCATCTCTAACCCCTCTTTAAAGTTTAATAATCTACACATGACTTATATATGTAGATAATATGTAAATAGCTTGGTGGCAATGGAATCAGTTTAGGATTTATAAAAACTGGATGATCGATGGGCTTTTCGTTTCCATATCAAACAGATTAGGCCCAGATAGGTTCGACCTGCTTGTTTTTTATGATTTCGAACAGCCGCTCGGTCGTCAATTCATCGCAATAAATTTGGCTTTTCCAAGATTCAGAATATTTGGGACCGTGAAAGTCACTTGAGGCCAGCGTTGCGTAACCAGATAGGTACACTTGCTGCGAAAATTGATTCGCGGTCGCACACTCCCAAGCATCAAAAAGTCTTTCAAAGCGTGCACGGTTTTGCCAAAGATACGTCGTTTTAAATTCGAACGCTTTTTCCCACACGGGATGAGCCGCAATGGAAAAATAATTTTTGTTCAAGGTTAGCAATTTTTCGATTTCTTGGTTTGGATCCACGTAACCATCTACGTTAAGTAAAACGATATGCGCGCCTTTTTCTCGCGACCATGAGTTTAACGTAATTTCGGTACCCGCAATAACTAACATGCCGTATTTTTCTAAAGCCCGTTTTGATTCTTTTCGGATAGTTGATAGATATTGATCCATCGTATTTTCGTTTAAAGAAAGTTTCAAATGTCGTGCGATTTTTCCTGTCAACGTCTTGGAATCTGCTAGATGATCCGTAATGGCGATTGCGCCGTACTTTTTTTCGCCGTATAGATCCACGATTTCTGCAATGGATAATTTCCCATCACTAAAGTTTGAGTGCGTATGCAGATCGATCAGTACTGGTTTTCTCATTAGGATTAATGTGACACACTCAAGAGAAATTAAATTTTAAGATTACGTCAAGGGCTAGACTTGATGGTTATCTTGACCCAATCCTAACTTTTTGTTGTTAATCATCGATGGTTCAATATTCGTAATGTTGAAGTCTCGGTTCACTTTTATTGAAGCACCCATCTACCAAGGTCAAAAACATTTCGGCGTTTCATTGGGGCCAAGCTTCGTTCGGCAAATGCTTTCTGATCAGAACTTTGATTTTAATTTACTGACCGCACTAGGTCAGCAATCAGCGTTAAATGTCCAGTTTAATATCTACGAAGAATTAAGTTACCTAGTCGAGCGAGAAGTTCGTCGTCGGCAACTGGTCTTCATTGCGGGAGGCGATCATTCGCTTTCGATCGGCAGCGTGCAGGGCTTATTGCGGTATCGCCCCGAATTAAAAGTTCTTTGGATCGATGCGCACGGAGACGTGAATACGCAGGCTACATCAACAACGCAATCTTTCCACGGCATGCCCCTGTCATTCTTATTGGGACTTGATTCAATAGCGGAAATGCAAGATTGGTTCGGCGAACGTCTGAAACCAGAAAATCTAATTTATTACGGATTGCGAGATCTAGATAAGGCCGAAAAAGTATTTTTGGATAAACTGCAAATTCAACACTATTCAACTGATCAAACTCGGGGACCCATGCACGATTCCATCATCAAACAAATTTGCGCAGAACTTAAAGATAAGCCATTACATATTAGTGTCGATGCCGACGCGTTTGACCCTTTGCTTGCCCCGGCAACTGGGGTTCCGGTCTGCGATGGCTTAGAATATAATAATGTGGAAAACTTGGTGAAAAATGTCTGTAACGTTGCCGACGTACTTAGCTTCGAATATGTGGAACTCAATCCGCAGATATTTAATCAGCCAATGGATGTCTTTATGACGGCTCAAATAGGAATAAATTTATTTCAGGAGGTTTACCATGGTTTCAATGATCGACTCAGTCATTCAGAAAAGTCAGGTCTACATGACTCGCCTTTCCAGCTGGAAGAGCAAAGTGAATTTACAATTAGATTGCGGTCCTTACCTACTCACGATCGCACAGTCGCACGCGGAAGTGATCCAGTGTTTTAAACTAAGGCACCAAGTGTTTTGCGAAGAACTGGCCGGTAGGTCGACAAAAACAGGGCTCGACTTCGATAAGTACGACACGGTCTGTGACCATCTAATTATTATTCACAAAGAATCCAAGACAACTGTGGGAACGTACCGCATTAATCTTTCACAAACGCCGTCTGAACTTTATACCAATTCCGAATTCGAAATTGCGGAGTGGGTCGGCCGGCAAACAAACTCGTTTATTGAATTAGGCCGCGCCTGCATTCACCACGAACACAGAAGGGGAATCGTTATTTCTTTACTATGGCGGGGGATCGCAGAGTATATGAAAATGGCCAACGCCGATTTACTTCTGGGATGTTCTAGCGTGAAGGTCACCGATACCAGATCAGCAGCGATGGTATTTAAGTACTTTGAAATTAACGGCCATTTAAGCCCGGAAATTTTCAATCCCCGGAAGAAATTTCAAATGAAAGATTTTTTATTCTGGATGATGGTTTTCTCGAAAGGTTTAAACGAAAATCAAATGCTGGAAGCCGAAGAAAAAATCCCATCATTATTGAAGTCTTATATCAAAGCCGGGGCAAAGGTAGCTAGCTATCCAGCGCTAGATATGGATTTTAATTGCATTGATCTTATTACGACCTTAAAAAGATCCGAAATGGATCACAAATTAGCGAAAAAGTTTAATACCTGAAATTTTTTTGAATAGAATCCAAAATCCACTGCGGATCGTCCAGCGAAAGATCATGCCCCGCCGTCGGGTGATAGGCGGACTTACAATTCCATTCTGCAGCGATCTTTTTGCTGCAGTTAACGTTAACCAAGCGATCCTGAACCGAGCCCAAAATTAAATTCTTTGATGGTGGAGCGGCTGTTCCATCAGCCCTCATCGATAATCGTAATTGTCGCACAAAATTTCTTAACGTTGTTGGGTTTTTCTTTTGAAATTCGACGACGGAGGCTAACTTTGACTTCCATATAGTTGGACTATTCGAAGTTGCGCTTAGAACAAAGGTTTCTAATTTTTCCGCGTCGTAATTCAGAAAATTTTTCGCTATCGAAAAATAATTATTAGGCATAAGCCTCTGGTAAAAAGGATTCAAAGTGCCGAAACTAGAGTTCATCAAAACAATGTGACTAATTTCTTGCGGATACATTTCGGCCCACCGGGTGGCGATCATACCGCCCATCGATATTGAAAGCAGGCCCATCTGTCTATCCGAAATCTCGATTTTCCGACGAAGCTGCTCAACGGCCTCGTCAAGGTGGGTTGAGCTTAGTTCGTGGCTTAAAATTCCATTTCCAGGTAGATCTGGCACATCCACGCATCGTAAGTTAAAAAAATCTTTAAAGGTTTTTTCAAATCCCATCCAATGAAAGGCGCCGCGGGTTAAGCCGCGTATAAGAACCCAATGGTCGGGGAATTCTTTATTCATAATACTTCCTTCGCGCGGCGGTCATTATTGGGTCCCGCATTTTTTCGTCAATATGGGTCCAAACCTCACTTGAAACCATCCCGTGTACTAAAAAATCAAATAAGGGCCGATGACGTCGCATGGTGCGGTCCATGCGGTGTTGCTTCATTGGATTAAAAAGGCCCGCTTTGGTGAATAATTGCAAAGGATTTTTTTTAACCCAAATCCAAGATCCCATTTCAAGCGTCAATGGTAAGTAAACCTGCTCTGGCCGCTTTAGATTCAAATAGCAGAAGTCCCAGATATCACCATGGGTAAGGTAGTTTTTAGATTGCGGTTCAATTTTATAAATATGGTAAGGGTGCGAACTCTGAAACAGCTCGAAAAACTGGTAGAGCTCTACAAGTTGGGTAAATTCATTACGGCTGTTTGCGAATGGAAACCAAATTTGGTCCTTAAATCCAAAGCCGGAATGGATATCTAATGAAATAAGCTGATTTGATTCTTTTAAAATATCCCGAACGATCGAAACGATGAACTCGGTTTCTTTGGCGACTTCTTCGCCCTGAAACCAAGGAAGTCGTGCAGAATAGCGGTGCCCTCCTAACAGAAATGGAGTCTTTTCTTCCGACATGACAGAGGCATTCCGCATAAGGTCTACTCCATGAGCATTTGACCTAGTAGCCTCGAAATACCCAACTGGATTAATTAACGGAACGAAAACAACCTGAACCGATTCTAGAAAGTTTTGCGCAACTTTATCCCAGCTAAGCCTTTGGTGAAAACTATTCAGCAACGAAACAGATAACTGCGCGCCGATTCGTTCAAGGCCGTGCACGCCTCCCGCAATCAAAAGGGTAGGTGCCTTTGGATTGCCAAAATGAATCGAAACCAATGGATACTTTTTAGATTTGTATTCGACGTTTGAATGCAAATTTACTTTTGCGTGATCTTTATAGACATCATATTGCTCAACAAAATTTTTAACTAAATCCACGCTGCATTTTAACTATTCAACTGTGTTAAGATCAAATTATCTTTAGGCTCGGATAAGATCTTTTAGAATGTCGTCCTTGCAGTTCATCGGTAAAGAATAGTGGCCTTCACCTTCGATAAAATTCAGCTGCGAGTTTGGAAGGTTACGTCTCATATCTTCCGCATATCTGAAATGGACAACGTCGTCTTGGCTGCCGTGCCATAACGTGACCGGGCATAAGACTTCGGATAACGGAAATCCCCACGCCTTCGAATAAATCCGAAGGTCGGCAAGGATGGCATCAGGCCCCTGCGATAACGAGTGTTTTGTCATTTCGATTAAAGCCTGACCAACCGTTGGGTGTTTGAAAACGATTTGATCTGGGGCAGAAAAGCTTTCTAGATCGCTGAATAAAAGCTGATCGACTTTATCCAAGCCTGATTTCCAAACCCTTCGCATACCAAAATGCAAAACCCGATTCGGAACTAAATTTCGTAAGGCCCAGGCTTTTTTCTGACTTTTGCTCATGTAGCGGCAATTTTTAAATGTTAGCGGAGCGACTCCCGCAACCGACGTTAACTTATGAACACGATCTTTCAGAATGTAAGCTAAAGCCATCGAATAAATGGCACCACCACTGACCGAAAGAATCGACAATTTATCTACTCGCAATTCTTGTAGAAGGTCTTTTAATTGCGAGGCTAATTGTAAAGGCGTTAGATTTTTTTGAAAATCCGAATGACCATAGCCAGGCCGATCAAAGGAAATGACACGAAACTTGTCAAAATAAGGAGTCAGCGACATTAACTTACCGTGGTCTGCGCAACCGGGAAACCCGTGAAACAGCAAAATAACCGGCTTATCAAGTTCGCCCCATTCTAAATAGAAAAGGCGCTTTCCGGTGGGTCCAAAGTAAGCACTGCGATCGGCATTTTTCATAGGCTTCAAGTTAAGCGATGCCAATCATTAAAGATAGGTGAATCATATTTATAAATCCAGTTCCGGTTCGTTGGATTTGAGACCCTTTTTCTTCATCTTTTCGACCAAGGTCGTTCGATTAAGTCGCAGCAACAGGGCCGCCTGGTTTTTATTCCATCCCGTTTTTTCTAAAGCTCGAAGGATTAAAGCATTTTCAAACTGGTCAACCGCGGTATTAAAATCAAGGCCGCTTTCGGGTATTTCAACCGATCCCGTTTCGGCGTAGCTTGCCGCCGTTGATTTATATTTTGCGGGTAGGTCGATGACTTCGACTAAGCCATGTCCCTTTAAAATACTCAGACGCTCGATTAAATTTTCAAGTTCGCGAATATTTCCGGGCCATCCGTAATTAACTAAGCATTGCATCGCGTCCGGTGAAAAACCCGAAATGGATTTTGATTTGGTCCGGTTGAATTGCTGAGTAAAATGATTAAGTAGAATTGGAATATCGGTTTTTCGTTCACGTAAGGCCGGTATCTGAATAGGAATGACGTTTAACCGGTAATAAAGATCTTCACGAAATCTTCCGTCGGTGACTGCTTTATCCATGTCGACATTTGTCGCCGCGATCACGCGCACATTAACCTGAACTGATTTTGTGCCGCCCACGGGTTCGAATCGACGTTCTTGAAGGGCGCGTAAAATTTTAACCTGCATGCTAGGATCTAAGTCGCCAATTTCGTCTAAAAATAAAGTTCCCTCATCTGCCAATTCGAATCTTCCCATTCGGTTCGAGATGGCTCCGGTAAAGGCGCCTTTAACATGACCGAAGAGTTCACTTTCTAAAAGCTCGGAAGGAATGGCGCCGCAGTTAATCGCGACGAAGGGGCCCTTAGCACGGGGCGAATTGTAATGAATCGCACGGGCGATTAATTCCTTTCCGGTACCGGATTCTCCCATGACAAGAACGGTTGAATCAGAATCTGCCACTCGCCCAACTAATGAAAGACAGCTTTTGATTCCTTCGCTTTCTCCGATAATTTGATCAAACTGGTATTTTGTGCCGAGTTCACTGCGAAGTTGTTTATTTTCCTGTTCGAGGTGTCGTTGCACTAACGCTTTCTCTAACAGGCCCATCAGTTCTTCGACGTTGAAAGGCTTCGTTAAAAAATGGTAAGCCCCTTTTTGCGTAGCCTGAATAGCGCTGTCGATACTAGCAAATCCGGTAAGGACTAAAACTTGGGTAGCGGGTGATGAACTTTTTAATTCAGAGATAAAATCTAAACCATTTCCATCCGGAAGGTTCATGTCGATAATGGCCAAATCAAAAGGCTTTTCTGGGCTCATGAACGAGCGCGCTTCATCGATTCTTTGCGCGGTCACAACTTGGTAACCTTTACGATCAAGTAATCGAAATAGCGCTGTTCTTAGTGTTGATTCGTCATCCAAAATCAAAACACGAATTTGCTTCATGAACCTTCCTTCCGTGGTGGGTTCTCCAAAAATGGGACACTCATAGATTAATTCAATTTTTGACGGAGGTGTCAAAAAATCTGCATTAGGGTTTCTAATTCAGGACTTAAGAGAGACGGTCTTTAGTTCAGGCTTGACGAGGTAAGGTGATTAATATTTGGATCCATCCTGGCAATTCTTCGGATGTAACAACCTGAAAGCCTTGGTCTAAAAGACTTTTTTCAAGTGTAATCAAAGTCATGTCATTGGTGTTTGATTGCGCATCGTACGGACCAAGATTGCCAGAGAAACTTAAATAAGAACTGATTTGGTCTTGGAAGATTTTGACCTCGACGAGACCAGTAAAATTATTCTGATTTAGTTTTTTAACCTTTAACTTCTGAAGAAAATACTGAAAAACTAAATGAATTGAATTTCTAAAATGTAAAACTGACAACGGGTGATGAAGAGCTTCGGCGTTTTCCTTAACCGAGACTTTCAAATTTTCTTTTTTTAACTGCATCTGTAAGAGATCTAAAGTTTTTAACAAAACTTCTTGAATCGAAACCTGCTCGACTTGTAGCGAATTTTCTTTTCGCGAAAAGATAAGTAAATCTTCAATAATTTTTTTCATTCTCATGGCGGTATCGGTCATCATTTGAATATCTTGCTGGAAAGGATGATTTTGCTGCAATTCCATCTTCATAATTTGTAAATACGAAATGATACCACCGAGCGGATTATTAAGTTCGTGGGCAATTGAACTGGAAATTAGCCCTAGTTCCGCTAAACGTGCGGTTTGTTGAAATTTATTTTCAAGCGCCGTTTGTTCTGAGATGTCTTCGTAAAGATGAATCCAGTAACTTGTTTCATCATCCTCATTTAAATTAAAACTATTCGACTGCACCCTTAATGTTTGCATTCCGTTGTGGATTTGAAATTTTTCACCTAATCGGCAACCGACGCACGGCGATTGCCGATCAAATAACAACTCGTAACACTTTGATTTGTTAGTGCTTTCCTGAATAATTTTTTCGATCGCTAAGTTGGCTTGCAACACTTGATAATTTTGGTCGATAACCATAATAAAGTGCGGTGAAGAATGGAATGCTAGGTCAAAAAGTCTTTCGCTTTGTTGGAGTGAGCGCATGTTTGCATATCGATTTAGATTAATCTGCAGGGTTTCACCTAGTTTTTTAAAGTAATCGATATCATTCTTTTTAAAAGCCTTTCGGTCCGCTTTGAAAAAATAGATCCAGAAGTCTAAGTCATTGATCTGTAAGCCCAATTTATGAAAGGTTGATTCAAATTCGGTTCCCAAGTCTTTTTCAAAGGCCTCGGTATCGGCCTGTTTAATTATTTTAAGCCACGTTATCTTATTCTGCTGGGTAAGTAAGGTATTAAGTTCTACCTCGGCACGGTCTATTGAGTTGACCTCAGAAGTAACGTACAAAGTTTTCCTCAGAAATTCTGATCTATTATTGATTTCAAAAATCTGCTTTCGGCTTTCGATTAAGTTTTTGGTTTTTTCAACTAACTTCTTTTCAAGTTCTTCCTTTAAAATTTCATATTGCGTATTTAATTCCGAAGACAAATTAAGGTAACTTTCATCTTGTTCGGCCTGACTTATATCAAGCCATAGTCCATGTAAAACTTCGGCATCAATCTTATCGACAGAAATAATTAAATCAGGTTGAACACCGTTAAACAAATCGGTGGATAATGAAATGGTATCCTGTAAGTCAAAAACTAAAATGAGCTTAACAATTTCGGCGTTTAACTTTTTCTTCCGTAAAAGTTCTGCGGTAACTTGATTGCGCAGTTCCGTTATGGAGATGACCATGATTTCGACCGACAGTTCGACGTTTGAAAATTCAGAAGACATTAACTGCAGAGGTTCATATTCGCTAAATTTTTCAGCCAAAGAGCTACTCGACTCGAAAAAAGCCAACTTCGATTTCAAAGTTGGCATGTCTTTATGAGTTCCGAGTGCTGTTTGATATGAAATGTAGGACGTAGCAACGGATCAATGGCGGGACGGCCGCGATCTTCACCAAATTCAAAATGGCAAGAAATGGCCTTTATTTCAATCGCATCACGAATTTCAGACGTCAAAGAATTGCCGATACAAAAAAGTTGCTCGGGCTGAATTTTGCTTTTGGCAATAATATTTAAAAAAGCGTCCTTTTTCCTTTTCTTCATTAAACTGTTTACGACGAAAATTTCTTTAAAGTCATTTTCAACTCCCAATGCTTTCGCCTTGCGAAGTTGTGCGTCTTCGGTGCCGGCCGTGACTAAAAACATGCTGTATCTTTTTTTTAAATAATCGATATTGGCGCGCGCGCCTTCAAGCAAAGGTAACTTTTCTGGAAGATTAGGTTCGTAAAAAAGTTGCGTTGCGACTTCGGCCGCAATTCGTGTGTCTTCTGAACCGTGATGTAAAGCCAATTTTTCAAAAACATCACGATGGGAAATTTCTTTTATCCACTCGATACGCAACCTTTCGCACTCATCATGACTGAGCTTTAGGCCAGCCTTGATTAATATTTCAAAAGCTTCGCGAGTCGCCTTGGGCGCAAGCAGGCCCGAGGTATCGAGCAGAGTGTCGTCTAGGTCAAACGCGATGGCTTTTATCATAAATTCAGTGTGCCGCTAAAGACACAATTTGCCTAGATTTAAAAAAAAAGTAACTGACGAACAGCATTGATGCTGACTAAAATCAAAGCATGAAAAC
>CAXSEH010000041.1:0-19268 GCA_964236345.1 uncultured Bdellovibrionales bacterium | reverse complement strand
TTCTTAAGCCCAGCCCTAGCGGAAATTCCTCCGCTAGGGTATTTTCCGTTTGACAGGCTTACATCAGCCTATAATTTCTACTTCCATTTTTGATTAGAGCTGGTCAGATCAGAAACTCTTTGTTAAAGATTCCGGATCAAAACAAGGAGAAATTATGAAACTATTATTAGCCTCAATTCTGTTATCTAGCTTTGCCTACGCGGCCCCAATGGCTGTTGACCCAGGAACTTACACGGCAATCGACACCGAAACTAAAACCATCATCGCAACTTTAGAAGTTCGCGAAAATAAGACTTTAAACTTTAAAGTGAAAACGCCGGATTTCACTATGCCCGAACCTGGATGCGAAGGTCCTTGGACCGTTGAAGAAAATAATTTCATTTCGGATTTAAAATGTCCGTTGGATTTTTTATCACAAGTTCACGTCAGTATCGATATTACTAAAGCGACTCCCACTGCCGTTCGTGCTCCCGAAGGTGTTAACGTGCAAGTTGTGATTGATGCCGTTGGACCAGACGCGTTCGAATTTAATCTTAAAAAGGTAAAATAATTTAAGTACTTTACTGTCATTCCGCAGTTTCCGCCATGGGCCTTATTCTTAGGGCCCTTTTTTTTCCAAAAAAAGCTCGACGCCCTTTTTGTCGAGGTAGACATCCGTCCATTATCATTTAGTCCGTAGACCCGACTGGTCCAACCTTCGTTATTACTGGACCATGGTCCTGAAAAACCCCGTTATAAAGTCTAATTTTCAACACCTTCGTCTAGTTTCATTATGACGTAAGTCTAGTTTTACAGGACGCGACTAAAGCTGGTAGCTGGCTAGCCGAAAGGTTATTCAACAAAACGACTAAGACTCGACGAGACCAACTCGAGAAACCCTGAAGGAAGTGACTGTCCCCGGAGTTTCGCCTGTAGAGAAGGTAGCGAAAAGTTAAAGTCCCAACGTGTATATCCGGAAACTTCTAAAATAGGTGAAGTTTCCGCCAAACGAAAGAGGTCTAGTTATGGGAATGAGAATAGCAACGAATATGGCGTCAATTACTGCTCAACGAAGCATGACGGCAAACAGCCGCGAATCGCAAAAAGCGATGGCGCAGTTATCAACTGGTTCACGGATCGTTACTGCGGGCGATGATGCTGCAGGTTTAGCAATCAGTGAAAACTTAAAGTCGCAAATCCGTTCATACGGTCAAGCAACACGAAATGCCAACGATGGTATCTCGATGATTCAGACTGCTGAACAAGGCATGGGCGAAGTTTCTAATATGGTTACAAGATTAAGAGAACTTGGGATCCAAGCAGGTTCTGATACAATAGGTGATACTGAGCGTGGATTTATTCAAAAAGAAGTTGCGGCGATGAAATCAGAGATTCAGCGAGTTGCTGATTCAACAACTTTCGGTTCACGAAAATTATTGGATGGTTCAGGCGGAACTTACGATATCCACATCGGTACCGGTGCAAACGAGAAAACAGATTGGATCGCTTACGATTCATCAGTTTCGAACGTACAGATCGACAACTTGGGAATCGACGGACTTGATTTTTCTTCTAAAGAAGGCGCTCGTGAAGGTTTAGCGAAACTTGATATGGCTCAAACTAACGTGAATGGTTCACGTGCGACAATGGGTGCATTATCTAATCGTTTGAACTCAACTGTTGAAGTATTAGCGACGATGAAAGAAAACATGTCTGCCGCCAACTCACAAATTCGTGACACTGACGTTGCAGCATCAAGCTCTCAACTAGCTAAGACCAACATTTTGTTGCAAGGCACGACGGCTACTTTAGCCCAAGCCAATCAACAGCCGATGATGGCATTGAAATTAATCGGTTAATTAAAACCGACTTAACGGCCCCGACTTATTTATAACAAAATTTTTTTTGGGCGAGGAGATGACCTCGCCTTGTCCAGAAAATAACCTTGTCGTAGGTCTAGTAATAGATCTACGATTTTTGGCATCCGCTCTTGTTTAGTAAAAGTTAAGTCTTTCGCAAAATGAGCCGATAAAGAAGGTATGAACATTAAGAACTTTACTGGAGTTAACGCAATAACTACACCTGTTGGACAGGTCAGTAAGGTCGATCGTCAGATCAAAACGGAAATCTCGAACGAAGATCGCGATGCAAACGGACAGCAGCTTTTTGGACGTAACAAGAAAAAAGCGAAGATGACCGAAGAGCAATTTCAAAAAGCGTTAGCGCTTTTGAAAGAGAAGAAGTTTATTAAAGATATGAACTGGATCGTGTTAGCCGCAGAAGACAATGGCGTTAGGTACGCTTGGGTGAAAGACCAGAATGATGAAACCATTCGAAAAATAATTGAATACGATTTATGGGAACTTTTTGACGATCCCGACGTAGAATCCACTAAGGGTCAGCTTTTAAAGAAAATCGCCTGATTTTCAAGACTTAAGTTTTAGGGTTTTTAACCTCCCCGACATTTTTTGCCTACTCGCATTTTGTCTAAGCCAATCAATTGACTCACAACATTCAATTTTTATCTGCGATAATTTTTAAATGGCAGGTATTCGTGTTTCAGGTTTAGCAAGTGGACTTCCCGCAAACTTAGTCGATCAAGTGATCGAAGCTGAGCGCTTGCCCGTGAAAACAATGCAAGAAAAGAAAACCAAAATCGAAGACAAAGTTAAACTGGTGCAAGATTTCGAATCCAAAATTAACGACATCAATAAAAATTTAGGATCGGTTGTCGGAGCGCGTGGCTTTGTGGATAAGAAACTAAGTTCAAGCTTTCCTGATATTATAAACGGAACCTTGGATCCTGATTTGGCCGAAGCGGGCGAGTGGAACATTGAAGTCACCCAACTGGCCGGAAAACCCTCTATCGTCACTAACGGATTCCCTGATAAAGACAAAACGACCATCGGAGTGGGGTACATCAAATTCGACACAACCGAAGGTGAAAAAGAAGTTTATATTAACGAGGATAACTCAACCTTAGAAAAAGTGGCAGAAACGATTAACAACTCGAGCTCTGGAATTCGTGCGGTCGTAATTAACGATCGCAGTGATAAAGAAGATAGTTTCAAATTACAGCTGACCGGGATGAAGACGGGTTCCGATAATGAAGTTTCGTTTCCCCAAGTGTACATGTTAGACGGTCGCCGTGACTTTGAATTCGTAAGTAGTATCAAAGCGCAAAATTCTAAGTTCAAATTAGATGGCCAAGAATTTGAAATGACCGATAATTTAATTAAGGACATCATTCCGGGCGTAACGCTTGATTTGAAAAGGGCGCAGTTGGGAACCCCCGTTCGACTAAACGTAACCGAAAATCACGAAGTTATTGCTGGAAAACTAAAGGGTTTTATCGACTCGTATAACGCAGCCTTGGGTTTTATCCAAACTCAAAATAAACTCACAAAAGATAAAAGCGGTGCAGATCGATTAGGGCCTTTGGGCGGTGACAGTATGTTGCGCATGACGGAAAGCCGCCTGCGTTCAATTATTCAAGATGTCCAAACCACACCCAGTAAATATAAGCGAGTCATCGAACTTGGAGTTGAGTTCAATCGAAACGGCACCCTAAATTTCAATGAAGAAAAGTTTTCGAAGATCGTTAATACCGATCCCAGCGGCGTCGCTACGTTTTTACGAGGCGATTTGCTTAACAATGGCTTTATTCCAACGATGAAAAAAAAGCTAGCCCAAATTTTAGATCCCAGCACCGGCACGGTTACTAATCGCCGAAAAAATTATCAAGATCAGGTTACGCAACTGGATCAACGTATCGAGCGAAAAGAAAAGAATCTTGAAAGAACCGAAGATCAACTTAGAAATAAATTTGCAAAGATGGAAGAAACTATGTCGAAGATTCAGGCTCAAGGGGCCGCGTCTAAGGCGCAATTAGGGGGGTAATAGAAGATGGCGAATCCGTACAGTAAGTACAAACAAACATCGGTATTGAGTGCAAGCCGAGAACAGATTTTATTGATGCTTTACGAAGCCGCAATAAAATTTACCAAACTTGCCATTCAGGCTGCCGAGCAAAAGAAAATTGCCGACCGCGGTCAAAATATAATCAGGGCATTCGACATCATCGTCGAGCTGCAGGCTACGCTGGACCACAAAGTTGGGGGCGACTTGGCTGCGCAATTAGAATCACTGTATTTGTATCTGATGGATCAATACACCAAAGCTAATATGTCTGGAGACGCGGAACCATTAAGATCCTGCGTGAAGGTATTAGAGAACCTATATGAAGGTTGGAAACAGGCCATAGATCAAATGAAGAAAACTAATGAACAAAAGGGCGGGGCAGCATGATGAGACTTATACAATTCTTAGGCGAAAAAAATCATTTTCTAGAAAAATTTTGTTCGTTGAACGAAAAGCAAATCAGCCTGCTTGAAGGCGGACAGTTTGATGAGATTGAAAAATTTTACAATCATCGTGAAGACTTACTTAAAATTCTTAAGTATATAGATGCCGAAATTTATAAATCACATATGACGCAGAAAGATTCTTCCGCGGGTTACACCGATAACCAAAAGCAAGAAATTCGGGACGCCCTCAGAACTAAAGAAATTTACGTCAAAAAGATTTTAGATCTGGACTTGATCGTTTTAAGTTTAATCGACGAAGCCAAAACAAGTATCATCAAAGAACTTCAAGGCGTGCAGAAGGCCAGAAAAGCTTTAGCCGGTTACAAATCACCGGCAGCTTAATCCTAGTCTTGCGGCGAATAGTCAATTCGCTGACTGGCCTGGATCTTAAAATATTGTCGATCTAATTTCAACCGAGTTGAAATGGAATTTACGGGATTTTAAGGTGGCATTTGTCTTGCTAATTTAATTCTGTATAAAAGAATTCATAAAGGCGTTCAGGATGAACGTCTTTTTTTTACAGGAGGCAGGATGCCGTTAGAGTTGTCGTTGGATATGTCGGTCTTTGGTCAAGTGGAACTGGATTTAATTAACCGAAAATTTAATTCGGCGATGATGAGACTGACCAGCATGTCACTTCAATTTAGCAAAAATCCGATTTATCTTAGGTATCTCTGCCAAGCCCTACGGGCGATTGGCGATCAAATGGCGTTAGTGAAAACTTTAAAAGAGCTTAACCGTCAAGAGTCGAACCCAGAAATCGAAATCGAAATTATGGATTTACTTTATAAGAACGCGCACATCAATGAGGCTCTTGATATTGCATTGATTCTGCAGGAAAAACCTCTGTCTGCTAACCAAAGAAACGCCGTACACTTAACCCTTATGAAAATCTACATTGAAGAAAATGATTTCGAAGGCGTGCAAGAAATCTTGGATCAAGGTGCTCGCCTGATGCAGACCAATGACTTTGTTCTGTGGGCTCAGGGACTTGTGCAGTTGTCGAACGGCGATAAAAATCAGGCCCTCCAAAGTTTTAGAAAAGCGATTCACGCTAATGATCGAAATGATCAGGCTTGGGTCAGCCTCGCGTTGGTTCATTTCGAAATGGGAGACGAAGAACTCGCCCTCGGAAATTTAGAACAAGCGCTGGATTGCAACCCATTGAATAACGCGGCGGTTAAGCTTTACTCACAATGGGCCTTAAGAAAAACCGACAAGGCAAAAAAGGCCTTACACTCGATCCGATTCTACCTGTCGGAACACGGTTTTGATGAAGAAATAAGCTGGTGCCACGTCCAACTGCTGTGCGGTCTCAAACACTTCAACGCCGCGACCGCAGAACTGAATAAACTGATTTTGACTCATCCACAAAATTTAAATTACACCGAAATGAAGAAAAATTTAGCTCCTCATTTAAACGTGTGATAATTTAGCCATGTGCAAATTTATATTCAGGAAAAATTTCAATCCGAAGTTCAGGGGCTGATTTCCGAAGAATCGGGCCCGTATTCAATCTATGTGGGCGACCTTGATTATATGGCGCAAGTGGGCGCCGGAAACCAACCAGATTCTTTTACCCTACTGATTTCAGAGCATGGACATTTTCAGCCTGCTGATCTGCAGCGATTGGGACGCAAAGCGCCTTTTCAAATCATACCAAGAGATCAATTAGGGGACGTTGATAAGGCGTTCAAGCAAATCCTTTCACTGATCCATCGTAAAAATAAAGTGGATGAAGTTAAACGCGAAATTCAAAAAAAGCGCAAAGAACTCGAAAAACTGAATGATCGACTAAATCAAGAAAGCGAAAAGCAAATTTTATCGCTTGAGCAGTCACATATTGAAGAAACTCAAAAAAATGCGAAAGAAAAAAGCCTGCTTCACTTTTTAGATTTTATTCAGTCCGAATCTGTTCATGAAGATTTTTTAAATTTACTAGTCAGATTTATGTGGAAAGACCTGAAAAAAGTCGGTCGACTTCAGCAAATTGGATTCAGTTTTAAAGCCTTTTCTGACAAATCGAACGTCTATACTTACGATGGGTTAGTCGAACACCGCTTCAGCGCAACTTTAGAGTTTAAAAATAAGAATCAGTCGGTGGCCCAGCAAATGGCCTCACTGTGGGGAAGGCCGGTTGGTAAAATCTTAACATGGGCCCTTCCCGAGTTTTCGCGGCATGGTTACTTTTTCATTGAGGTCATCGATCAGCAAATTTCATTTGATGACCTTGAAAGTTACGTGAAGGAAAGATTAGTTGTCCTTAGTCTTTACTTAGATCGTTGGATGATTGAAAAAGAATATGAAGTTATCGTCGACCGTTGGAAAAGAACTTTCAATTCGTTCTCGGGGTTTGTTCACGTTATCGATCAAGACTACAATATTTTTCAGTCAAACTACACCGAGCGTAAATCCGGTTTCAAAGACCAAAAGTGTTACAAAGTATTAGCCCATCGGGGAGAACCCTGCCCGGAATGTCCAATTGGTAAAACTAAGCCCAGCGACTTCATTTTAAGGCCGGGCCTGCGGGTAAAAACTTACTCATCAGAATTTAAGTATCATCAACGTAAATATTTTTTCGTAATATACGAAGACATTACCCAAATGCATTTACTGAAGGGACAAATGATCCATTCGGAAAAAATGTCGGTTTTGGGAAGGCTTGGAAATCATTTAGCGCACGAGCTGAACAACCCGCTTACCGGGATAAAGTCTTACGTCCAAACATTAGTAGAAGATGCGAACGGCGGGCTTTCAACGACGATCAAATCAGATTTAAACGAAATATTAAAAGCGACTGTCCGTAGCCAAAACATCATAAAAAATTTCATTAATTTCAGCCAAAAAACCGAGCCGAAATTAGAAAAAGTTATTTTTAACGATGTTTTGCAAAACGCGCTGACTTTACTTAAATCAGTACTTCGTCCGCATCGGTTGTTCGTCGACATCAAGCAAACGGTCGTTTTGGCGAACGGTCATGATTTACAGCAGGTTCTGTTTAATTTAATTAAAAATTCCTGCCAAGCAATGACTCAGGCAGGATCTTTGAAAATCTACGAGCAAGAAAAAGGAAACAAAATTTTCTTTCACATCGAAGACACCGGCCCAGGGTTCGCTAACGGAATTGTGCAAAATATGTTCGAACCCTTCATGACGACAAAAAAACAGGGTGAGGGTACCGGCCTGGGACTTTACCTTTCAAAAAAATTGATGAATAACATGAATGCCGATATCGAAGTCGTAAACGTAGGAACCAAAGATCAAAGTACAGGAGCAAAAATTTCGTTAATTTTTGATAAGTTATGAATTTCTTAATTGCAGACGATGAGTTGCTCATTCGTAAGTCGCTAGTGCGGGCATTTCAGTCGCAGGGCCACACCTGCGACGAAGCCGAAAATGGCCAACAAGCTTTAGTGAAGTTGCAGCAAAACAAGTATGACGCCATCTTGTTGGATGTCATTATGCCAGAAAAAAATGGGTACGAAGTACTTTTAGAATATAAAAAGGAAGTTAAGGTCTTCATTATCTCGGCCTTTTCAGGAGATGACACGAATATCGGTTTTATCCAAAATGATCCACGAGTCATCGAATATATTTCTAAACCCTTCGACCATATTCAAGACGTTGTGACACTTGTATTGGGGCACTTGTGAGAATTATTTCGGGGCGCTTTAAAGGCCGGGTATTAACTTCATTCCAGGCGGACCACATTCGTCCGACAACGGATCGGGTTAAGGAAACCTTGTTCAATAAATGGATGCACTCTTTGGATGAAGCAAAGGTCTTAGATTTGTTCGCAGGAACGGGCAGCTTAGGCTTAGAAGCCCTTTCGCGCGGGGCCACGCACGTACAATTCGTGGAAGGTAATTTGAAGTCGATCGATATTCTCAAAAAGAACATCGGTCTTTTGAAGTTGACCAACGCCGAGTATTCGATTTTGAAATCGGATGTCATTGCTTTTCTTAAAAAATATAATGGCGAAGCCTTTGACCTTATATTGATCGACCCGCCCTTCACGGAAAAGATGGCGCATGATGTAATGCAGGCGTTAATGAGCAGTGCTTGCTATAAGGCGGGAACTTTAATCGCAATAGAATCACAGAAGAAAGAAAGAATGGAAGCTGAATACGGCGATCTTTTCCGTTATGATATGAACGACTATGGCGATAAAATCCTTTCTTTCTTTACCAAAAAGGGTCAGGATAACCCCAAGGAAAAAACCGATGTCTAAAATTGCGGTCTACCCAGGAAGTTTTGATCCCATTACCACGGGACACCTCGACATTATTCACCGCATTTCGGAAATATTTGATCACGTCATCGTACTTGTCGCAGAAACCCCGCAAAAAACTTACACCTTCAGCGCGAAAGAACGATCGCAATTTTTAAGGACGGCCATTGGCCCAAATCCGAAAATTGAAGTCGACATTTTTCAAGGTTTGACCGTCGAATACATGCGAAAGCGTAAGGCGCACGTGATCGTACGCGGACTACGTGCCGTTGCCGACTTCGAATATGAAGGAACGTTAGCAAACATGAATCATCGCTTAGCTCCTGAAATCGAAACGTTTATGATTTTTTCGCGGCCCGAATTCTACTTCATATCTTCACGAGGAGTGAAAGAAGTGGCGCGAAATCATGGAGACTTAAAAGGTCTGGTTCCCGACTTTATTATTCCTGAACTATACAAAAAATTGAGAGGTTAAATATGCTTTCTAAACGTGCCCAAGCTTTAAAACCTTCGCCCACTTTATCATTAGTCGCTAAGGCGAAAGAACTACAAGCAAAGGGTCACAACGTTATATCGTTAACCGTCGGCGAGCCCGATTGGGATACTTACCCCGCGGCGGCTCAGGCGGGCATTGAAGCCATTCAAAACGGCGTTACGAAGTATACGGCGGCCAATGGCACGATCGAACTTCGAAAAGGCATCGTTGAAAGAATTAGGGCAGATCTGAATTTAGAATATACTCCAAACGAAGTCGCAGTTACCAGTGGGGCAAAATTTGCGATTTTTGCGGCCCTTCAAGTTTTGTGCGATCCGCAGGACGAAGTCATTATTCATTCACCCTATTGGGTTAGCTATCCGGCCATGGCGGAACTGGCTGGCGCAACGCCCAGAATCGTCACTTGTCACGAAGCTACAAATTTCAAAATTACCGCTGAAGATCTAAAGGCTAACATCAATGAAAATACCAAAGTATTTTTATTTTGTTCGCCATCAAATCCGACAGGGTTTGTCTACACGGAAGAAGAACTTAAACAACTTGGTGAAGTTCTAAAGCAGTTTCCCCGCGTACATATCATTTCCGATGATATGTATAATCGCTTGATGTTCGATGGGACGAACTGCGCTCCGCATATTTTGCAAGCCTGCCCTGAGTTAAAAGACCGTACGGTCGTTATCAACGGGGGTTCAAAAGCATATTCCATGACCGGATGGCGAATCGGATGGGCCGCGGGACCCCAAAAAATTATTCAAGCCCTGGGCGATTTTGCTTCGCAATCGACCGGCGCTCCTTCAAGTATTTCGCAGGCTGCGGTTCTAGCTGGATTAACGAAGTGCGAACCCAATATTCGCGAAACCGGCATCTTGCTTAAGCAAAGAATGATGGCGGCCATGGACGCCTTTAAAGCCATTCCGCAATTTAAAGTTTTCAAACCCCAAGGTGCTTTTTATTTCTGGGTTGATTTGCACGAAGCGTTGGGTCGCCATATGGACGGTCACAAAATCAATACGTCGAATGATTTCTGTCGCATCTTGCTTGAAAAGTATTTCGTAGCGACGGTGCCCGGAGAAGAGTTTGGTAATACGGGTTACATGCGCCTTAGCTTCGCAACGTCGACCGAAAAAATGGGTCAAGCCATAGAACGCATGAAGCAAATGATTTCGGAAATGAATTAGTCACATTGTAAGATGGATTTAATTTCTGAAGTCAGAAGCTTCTTCCGACGATCCTGGCCGATCGAGTGAAGTGCGCCCGTAAACTTATGCAAGATACCGGCTTCTTCTGGATAAATTTGCGTAAACGAAATCGGATCGCAATAAAATGCCAGTGAATTTAGATAGCGGCTTCTCTTTTCGGCCAATGTTGGAATTTTAGATAGAAGCCGCGACATGATGACCGAACCGTAAGAATCGACAACATCTTCTTCAATGTCTTGTGCAAGCTCTTCTTCAATGGCGTCATTAAAAAATGAATACTTGCCCCCGATTGTCAGAAGCATTTGCCAAGTAAACGAATTCATCCGTTGCGCTTCTAGCAACGCAGCTTCAAGAGCTTCCTTCGGCGATTTTAGTTTTTCGTTTAATAGGCAGTTATATTCTTCCGCAAAAAAGTGATTAAAATATTCGGCCGCGGTAATCAGCGACGTGATAAATAAGGGCGAACGATTCAAACCCTGGGGATTGAGGTAAGATTTATTTGGAACCAATCGTCCCGTCTCTAGGACGTCACTTTTCTTAAGCATGCGATCAATCGAGTGGTACCGAACTTCATCTTTTAAGGTTTTTTTAGCCAGCCGCTCGGAGATCTTGCGAAGTTCGCTCTGATTAGGCGTTCCTTTCAATTCGCGGCTTATAAATTTTTGTAAAAAAAGCTCGTCGTCGTATTTATAAGGAGGTAGTGCTTTTACGTTTTTTTCAAAAGATTTTTTGTAGTCGGAAAATTGATCGCAAGTAAGATGCTTATCCCTTTGCGAGTCTTGCCAGATCTGTAGAAAATTTTGACCAAGCTCGGAACTTTCTAGATATTTAATCACCCGTCGCGAATTACTAACGGAATGTCCAATTTCGTGAGCCAGGATCTGGACGGAATCGGACGAAGTGAATATGCCGGCGCAGACGGTTAAAGTATGACGAACGGGTTCGTAGAAAGCGTTCATTTCGTCGATTCCGCATCGAAAGTTACGGGTGTAGTCTTTCGTGGGTTCTGAACCTGGAATAATCAATTGTAGACTCTTTAGTTGCTGAAGCCGAAAACTCCGTAAATCGTTCGAAACGCTTTTATCTTCGTCGGCCCATTTTAAATATTCGGTTCTAAGATTTTCGAACTTTTCTTTTACTTCGATCCAAGCATTTTGGTTTTGCCAGACTTTTTGAAAAAGTTCCGCCCAGATTTGATCGATGATCCGCCGACGTTCGTCATCAGACGCAATGGGGGTATCTTTTAAAGTTTCACGGATATAACCGGGAATTACTTTTTCCGTACGCTCGTTGGCAAGCTGTTCAATGGCAATGCCAATGACATCAATGTTATCTGAACTCCATTCGGTGCGATAAATATCTGAAATACTTGTTTGGCTGCGATTTTTTCGTGAGGTAAAGGTCTGAATTCTTTTTGGAAGGTTGGCTTTCGAAAAAGCTTTTTGCATATCGGGCTTGAAAGTTTTGAAACTGCTTTCAAACGCTTTTAAAAAAAAATATTTCGAGTAATTGATATCGTTTCGCGTTTGACCAAGTTTAATTTTTTCAAAATTTCCCTGATTTTCCGGAGAATAAAGTTGATGGCAAAAGTCGTCGGTCAGCTTAAGGCAAGATTTCGACGAGTCTTGCGCGTTCACGGTAAAGGAACTTAACAGTAAAAATGTTAGAAGTGACACCATCAAGATTTGTTGATGGTAATTTTTCTGAATTGAAAAGGACGAATAGTTTTACCGTCGGCCGTTTGGGTCAACGAAGTCCCCTTTATTTCATCCAGAAAAGTCTGCGGTATATGGGCCGAGTTATTTGATATCGAGTCGGTAAACTGCTGCTTAATGTGATCCATCGAAGTCATATCCGGCGCTTCCACGTCAAACGCAGACGCAGAAATTGATTGATTCATCTTTTTTAACTGCGAAGTGAAATCGTTAAGTTCCTGCGAATTTTCATCGGGACCTAGGGTATTGTCCAAATTCGAGTTAACCCAAGCCGGCAAATCATCTTCTGAAAATTGCAGCTGGTTGCGATTCATCTTAATGATAATTTCGGTCTCGGCCACACTGAGGTCGGTTTTTTCACTGATTTGTTCGGCACTCATTCCTTGATGGGCCAGGCGGGCCGCCTGCACGTAGCGACTTGTCTTTTGGCGTTCGGCTAACGTCTCGTGGGGAACTTGTTCGTGAAACGCTTTCGTTACGTCTAATGCTTTAGATAAAACACTGTTAATTTGCAGTATTTTATCATCGGCGTGAGTTAGTTGATGTTGAACTTCGTGGGACTTTTGTTCAATCAAGTGAACCCATTTGCGGACTTGTTCGTCTGATTTGTCAGACAGATCCTGCAAAATCGATATCTTGTTTTGTAAAAGCTGAAGGCCCTTCGTTAATCTTTGGTCTTCTACTTTACTTTTGTTTTTCGTAAGCCAGCTGAAAAGCCCAAAGGTCAAAAGCAGAATATTTATCATTGATAAGGTAAGTAGCCAATAATTCACGTCGAATTCCTCCGCAGCTTTTATTTTATCGTCTTATTTTGATTCATCACAATAGGTCTAGTGTCTCATTTTGAAATACCGGACTAAAGACCTCTTTGCTCATAATGATATTTGAACTATCCTGAGACTGTCTCAATAGGGGAGTTATGATGAATTGGATCAAAGTGGTATTGGCTTTGGGTGTGTGCGCTGTCGTTTTACCTTCATGCGCTCCGGTGAAATTTTCTAAGGCCGACAACATCGTCGTTAGAACTTCCTGCGAAGGCAGTACTAGTTGCAATAATAGCAGCATTCAGTGCGTGCCTAAAATTAATAATTCGGTAACAAGTTTTACTTACACTTCCGGAGTGGCGCTACCCGGAATCACTTCGAATTGTACGCCCGCTGACGGCGATTATACTTGGACCGTAAAAAGAGGCGACTCATCGGTGGTCAGCACCGCGATTCCGGGATTAAGCGGACCGAATCCGACAAATGTTAACTTCAATGTTTTGGGTTCGGGGACTTATTTCGTTTTTCTAACGTCGACTAAAAACGGCTCGGGATTAAATCCATTCGTCGCTTCGACTCCGTTAGAATTCGTGCTTCCGGGCGCGGGCAATGGTTTAACGTGCGATCCAAAATTAAATGGAACTTTTACGAATTTAGTTCTGAATCAAGCGGATATGAATGCTGCCGTTACCGCGAATTGTACGCCGATGGCTGGCACCTACTTGTGGACCGCCACGAAAGATGGCGTTAGCATTACCATTCCTGGTCTAAGCGGCGCGTCTTCGACTCCTGATATTAAAGCTTTAGGACTTGGAACTTATCGCCTTTACTTATACGCGACTTTTTCGGGTTCATCGCATTGGCAAAGTTCAACGCCTTTAACGGTGACGATCGCGTCGGTCGCTCCCGTTGTTTATCCGCCGATCCAATGTAATCCGCGCATCAACGGTTCGCTGACTTCATTAACGATGACGGCGTCTTCGACGAATCCGTTAATTAGCGCCAACTGTTTGCCGAGCGAAGTTCAATACACGTGGACCGTTACCAAAAATGGCGCCGCCGTTACGGTTCCGGGTCTAACGGGCGCGAATGCGAATCCAAATTTCACTTCCTTGGGAACCGGCGCTTATCTTATATACTTAACGGCCAGCAATCCGGGAAATACGTCATGGAATACCACGACTCCGTTAATGATCACGATTGATTCAGCGACGCCCACGATGTCGATCAATTGTATGCCACGTTTAAATAATATTTCGGTTGCGGTTACCGTCGCGCAGAACGGAACAAATCCACTGGTCACTTCAAGTTGTACACCTTCAAACGTAACGTTAACTTGGAACGTACAAAAGGGCGGAGCGGCGGTTACGATTCCTGGTTTAGCGGGAGCGAGCTCAACGCCGAACTTCACGGGCACGGGACTTGGCACTTACTACGTCTACTTAACGGCCTCAGCTTCAGGTTATAACACTTACGTCAGCCCGACTCCGCTAGAAGTTACGGTTGCGACGGCTTATTTACCGTACCGAAACGTGGTTTACGAAAAACCGGTGTTGGCTTCTAATAATAAAGTCGACTTAGTTGTCGTGTTCGATGATTCAAACTCGATGCTTGCGGACAATACCAAGCTTGCAAAACGATTACAGAATTTCGTTAATGATTTAACAACTTCCGGAATTGATTGGCAAATGTGCGCGACGATCACGAACGCCGAAGACGTTAACGGCAATGGCGTTTACTATTGGGGCGCTTCGAAAAAATGGGTTGGTTACGTCGGATCTCCAGAATGGGTTCTAAAATTAGGTGCGGCCGACCCGTACGCGATCTTCACGAACACGGTTACGTCAATCGGCGCAGGCTATGCCGGAACGGATGACGAGCGCGGAATTAAGGCCGCTTGGTGGAGTGCCGAATACAGCCCATACAATAGCTGTTACCGTAAAGACGCGTCACTTTCAGTGATCATGATTTCTGATGAGGATGAAAGATCAGTCGGAGCAGATCCATCGCAAGCTTATTACGCCGGCGAGCTGAAATATCTAGAAGCCGATGATACGCCTCAAGGTTACGTTACGAAGATAAAACAAGACTTCGGCGCTGAAAAACGTTTTACGTTTAACTCGATCATCGTGAAACCGGGCGATGCAACGTGTATGAATGCGCAGGATACTGAAGGTTCGAAAAGTCATTACGGCTATAAATACAGTGAACTTTCGCAGCTGACCAATGGGGCCGTCGGAAGTATTTGCGCCGAAGATTACTCGTCGAATTTGTATTATTTTAAAGATCGCATCGTGAATTCATTAGCTTCGGTTCCGCTTGAGTGCGCGCCGATCGGGGATATTAAAGTAACAATTACGCCGTCGGTTGGTGAAGTGGTGACCCAGGTTCAGAATAATTCGATCATCTTCAACCCGGCCATCCCGGTAGGAAGAACGATCAAACTTGAGTATAAATGTTCTTCGAACTAAAGGATTAGCGAGAGCTTTCCTTGATGAACAAGGTCATGTAGTGACGAATCAGATAATCTGTTTTGAAGCTCATGCCCTTGTAAATCCAAAGCACTTCTTCAAAAGCACCCCACTTGGTTTCTAATAGTTCTTCTTCCATCACGATCGTCATATTTTCTTTTTGCGTAGGCTGCGGAATCGCAAGATTACCAACGTAGTGAAAACGCATGCTAATAAGGCCGGCATTTTTAATCGAGAAAATCATTTTATAGCCGTTACGAAATAACATAAAGTCTGCGTGAGTTTTAGCGATGCCGTAAACTTTAATACGTCCTAAAGCGGTGGGCTTTAATTCGTTAAAAGTCGCTGCAGATTCGGCGAAGTCGGTTTTCAGGCGAAGTAAAAAGGCGATACTTTCATTAACTAGAATTCGTTGGGTATCTAAACCAAGATTCATGTCAATCATGACAGATTTTTCGAGCTGCTCATCCGCCGAAACAAGTTCCCGGATCCACGTCTTATTTTCTGGTCTACTGATTTCCATCGGTCTACCTCCTACTAAGGTCTAGTCTTCTTGATTGCATGGATTATTGTCAACTTAAAAGCCGCCAATTTGGAAGCTGACCCCAATTTGGGGACTGGACCGGTATAGAGGAGAATGGGGCATGTAGCCTCCTAGAATAAAATTCATAGGCAAGACGTATCCGATGGTCGTTTCAAGCTTCAATTCTATCCCCGTACTCCAAAAACTTTCGTTTAAATTGCGGCGTTCGAATTGCGCCGTTTCGGTTAGTGACCCGCCTTCAACGCCAAGCCCATCCACCACCACGGCCCCCGAGACTCGCTTTAAAAAGTACGCGTCGGTGCCATGCCCTTTATTGATGGTGGTCAGTGGAAAGCGGTACTCTATATTTGTATTCCACACACTACGTCCGTAAAATTGACTTGGCGAATAGCCCCGTAGCACAAACTGCGGAATGACCAGGTCAGAATTTAGGAAAGAGGTATCGTTGCTTGTCCCGAAGCGCGCTGGTACTGATTCAAACGTAAGTAAGCTACTCACACGTGTCATGAAGGTGTGGTGTTTCGGAAGCCAGGGACCAAAGTAGCCTACCAAGGATGCCATTACTTTATTGTAATCGCGACTGTCCTTCATATTTTGAAATTTTTCATACTTCAGAAAAGCTCCCCAGCCCTTCTCGGGCGAGATCTGAAAAATATTTTTTGAGTAATCGTAATACTGGGTCAGAAAGTACGGGCCCCAATGCTGAGTTTGCACCCCGAATAATTCGGTCTGCAGAATTTGGACACCTATCTCAAAACGTAAATCCTTATTGATACGGAATAAATCAGGAAGCAAAGCTAATGAGGCGACCTTTGTTTCGACAACGTTATTAATGTCACCGAAGGCTTGATTGCGTGCGGTCGCCGCGATCTGCACGGGCACGCTCATAGTTGAATTCGTGTAAAATCCGTAGAAGCCACCTTTTTGCAAAGCCGAATCGTAGCTTCCCAATAACGAATATTCGTGCACGTTGATCGGATCGTGTCCCGAGGTTTGTGCCTGAAAATAAACTCCGCGGGAATTGGTGCTGCTTGCGACATACGGAATCCAGTATGTGGGTATCAAATATTGGCTTGGGGCGTAGGCTTCCGCCGGATAATTTGTTTTCGGCATGGAACCTGGTTTATAATTGTAGCGTTCCGCTAATTTATTTTCTACTTTGGGTAAGACCGTTCTTTTTTTCATTTCGACTTGCGCAACTTGGAAGCCTTCGCCGGTCATGTTGGTCGACCAAATTTTGCTATGAGTCGAATCTACGTCGAAGCTCCAGATACCGCCCGGAACATGCGTTACGGGAACGGCCGTTTTCAAATCACTTGTGACGTACACATTATTGACGCCGTTTTCCGAAGAAGTGAAATACAGCAAATCTTTTTTCTTTCTCAAAAAACGAATTCCTTCGAGTCCCAGATCAACCGGCGTTTCTTTTTTATCTGTAAGACCGAGGGAAAATAATTTCTGCGATCCGTCTTCGGCCATCTTCGAAAAAAGCACCTCATTAGTCTTCCAGAAAATGGGAGATTGGAAACGAGTGTCAAAGCCGCCGGAAAGTAATGTTTCGATATTTTTAGTGACCAAGTTTAAAACTTTAATTTGCGTTCGTCCATTTTCGGTCGCGACGAAGACGATGTTCTGACCATCGTCGGAAAACGATGCTTCGCGGGCCCGTTGATTTGTCGTTACGCGATCTGATTTTTGGGCGTTCAGGTCGTAAAGGTAAAGATCGGCAATTTGGTACTTTGAATTAACCAGATCAACTTTCGTGTAAAGAATTTTTTTAGATCGTGGTTGAAATTCTAGGCCGCTTAGGGCTCCGTCGGGAAGTTTCTTATAAGTAATTCGCTGCAATTTTTCATTGTACACAGACAGAACGCTTTTGTTTTCGACTTGTTCAATGACGGCCACCATTTTCAACTCTTCTGACCATCTGGGCCAACTGGCATTCTGTCCTTTAACTTTCAAAAGTTGCGGCGTCGACAAGGTTTGTTCTTTCAATTTCGCTATTTGCGCGTTTGCATTGTCATTCGCTTCGTATAGGGCTTTGCTATACTGGTCTTCATAAGTTCGATTCACGATTTCCAGCATGGGCTCTTCAACCGCATAGGGCGCACGTTCGCCCTGTCGGCTAACGAGTTTGTTCACGCTATGAATATCGCTGTCGTGGACAAGGCTGCTGAAAAAAAGCGAGCCAAATAAATAAGGTCTTGAACCGTAGGGCCATGAGGGTAAAACCTCGTTCGCTTGCGGAAGCGTGTATTCAAAAAGTTTTTGGTCTAAGACCATCGCACGAAGTGTAGCATCTTGAAACTTTGATCGGGTTCGCCCTTGGGGAGAAAATTGGGTTTCCATCTCGACCGCCATGCCTTCTTTCCACCACAACGGCATCAAAAGATTCGGGGCGACGATCGTTCCGAAGACGGGCCGAATGAAACGATAAACTCCCAGGGCAGGGTCCAATTGCATGATATGAGTCAGCTCGTGCGTGATCAGTTCGCGGCCCCATTCTCCCGCTTCAGATAAAGTTTCTTGTTCGCCGATGGGTACCGAGTAGGCCATAATGTGGGCATACGGGATGCGGGTGGCGTAACCGTTCGAAACATCGGTTGTATCGTTTACGATTATAATGACCCGTTCGGGCTTATTGATGAAAACAGTGGCTAAATTTGCGTAAGCCTGTTCGGCGATGTTCGCGTAATACAGACCAAGGTCTTGCTGCTTGGCAGTAAATACAATATCAAAGTGTTCCGTTCGGATCGTCTGCCACTCTTCACTCGAAAAACCAATTCGGTCAGCAAAACTCGCGCTTGTAAAAAGAAATGCAACTAAAAAAAAAATGGAGCGAATTTGCTTTTTCATAAGGTCTTCAATTCTGACGTGCTAAACAGAGTTTGACAAGATGATACGATGCTCTAAATTACTAGTGAGTCAAAGATCTAAAAGTACAGGAGGATCAATATGAAAAAACTCGTTTTATCGATCGCAATTTTATCAATGGTTACGGGATGTTCTTTATTCAGAAAAAAGACAACTGAAGCAGACGCGGGTGCGGGCGGCAATGTCGTCTCTGAAAACACAAGCGGCGGCGGCAGTGAAAGAATCGACAACTCACCGATGAATATGTCTGCGACGGGCAGTGACAGCGGAAAGATTGATGGATTGCAAACCGTTCATTTCGATTATGATAAATCAACTATTCCCGCTGAAGAAAAAGCTAAAATTCAAGGAAATGCTTCTTGGATGAAGAAAAATACTTCGGGTAAAATGTTGATCGAAGGTCATTGTGACCAACGTGGATCGACCGAGTACAATTTATCTTTGGGCGAAAGAAGAGCTAACGCCGTTAAGCAAATGATCGTTTCTCAAGGTGTAAGTGCCTCGCGCATCACGACCGTTAGTTTCGGTAAAGAAAAATTAATTTCTGAAGGTGATTCTGATTCTGAAATGGCGAAAAATCGCCGCGCGAACTTTGTTCCAACGACAAAGTAATCGCAAAGTAAGTAAA
>CAXSEH010000040.1:0-19347 GCA_964236345.1 uncultured Bdellovibrionales bacterium | reverse complement strand
AAAGAACTGCACTCAATGGATAGTCGATATGAAGTTTATTCTGGGTTTCATAGTGGCGAACTTTACGACCGGGTTCGGCAGGCGTTAACGACGAAAAAACTTTTGATCGTTGCGGCCCCTCACATGAACTTAAAATTTTTAGAAAAGGCCCATATTCCCGCGGGAACCGTTTTGGGAGTTTTCACTTCGGGAACCCTGGGCGGTCGACCTCGATTAGTTTTATACACTCAAAAAAATATCGAAGCATCTCTATCGGCCATCCGTTCTTTGTTTGCGGTTGATAAAATTGATCAGATTTTTTGTTACCCCCGACCGACGCATACCTTCGGACTTACGTTAGGATACGTTCATTCGATTTTGCATGAAATACCACTTACTTTTTCTGATGGTCCTTATTCTTCCCTAACGCACCTGAAATGGAGCCAGACGCAAAGCCCAGGGCTCCTCACGTTAGGGGCTCCGGCGCATTTTTCAGACCTTATCTCTTGGGTCAAAAAAAATAATTTTGCACCGTCTTCCACTTACAGCGCCATCCTTGGCGGCGCTCCGACATCTAAAAAATTGTGGAACGAAATGGTAACCATTTTAGGAATCCGGCAACCGTCGGTAGGTTACGGTGCAACCGAAGCGTCTCCGGGCATTACGCACTTGCCCCCAGGAGAAGTTCCCGCCGAAGATGGTGACATCGGGATGGTGTTACCAGGAGTGCAGTTAAAAAACAGAACGGGTGATTCTTACGTTTTTTCAGGAGAAAATGTTTGCGCCGCCATCATAGACGAAAACGGCACCACCTCGCCGTCAGAAGTCACAATCAAAGATAAACTCATTCAACGAGCCGATCAAAGATTCACCTTTGGAGGTCGCTCCGATTTGATCTTCAATCGGGGAGGGGTGAAACTTTCACCAGAACTTATCGAAGCGCAAATTTTTTCGGAATTAAAGGTACGGGCTCTGTGTGTTTCTTTCTATGACGAACGATTAGGCGAAGAGATCGCGCTGATTGTCCAGGGGCAAGTAGATGAATCGCTTATCATAAATCTGCTGAAGGATAAATTTGGGGTTCAGCTTTCGAAAAACTTGGTCATTTTTGATACCATCCCGCACAACGCCAACGCTAAATACGATCGCGCCGAGGGTTTGAAAATGGCCTTACGTCATTTAAAACCGACCGTTCCAATTGATGTTCGATTGCTCAAAGCCTTTTTACCGCATCGGCATTCAGCGATCTGGGTTCACCGAGTGTTGGCCTATGAGTATCGGAAAGGATCTGCCGAAACGAATCTTGATCCAAGCTCTGCCTTCTACGCAAAGGGAAGGCTTCGAGAAACGGCATGCATTGAACTCATCGGGCAGGCGTACGGCTATACCACCGCGGCTTACGAAATTTTTAATACCGAAAAAAGCGACAAGGCCCAAAAAACTTTGATCGCCGAAGTACGCGACGCCCGTTTTTATTTCAATGCTGAGATCGACGAGCGATTAAACCGGGGTGCGGCCGAAGGGGCTTCACTTTTGATTGATGTTTCCTGCAGCCACGATTTTGGATCCATTCGAGTTATTCACGGAACCGTCACTTTTCAAGGAACCCGGCTGGCAGAACTGAGCCTTAAGGCCTTCGTTTCGGGGTACTCATAACTTCGAATGTTCCAGAACTAAATGTTCCATGCAAACGTCACAATTAATCTTCTTTCGTTCGTAAAAATAAGTTTTCTCGAGCGTTATCCGGTTGTCACATAGTGGACACACGTAGCTGCCAAATGAAAGATAATGAGAATTTTTATATAATGAAAAAAATGTGATTAATCCAATAACCAAAAATGTCGGCACCAAAATAAAATGCAATACCGGAATTAGAACGCTGAACAGGGCTAGTCCCCAGTATAGGCCTAATTTTTTCAGACTAAGAAGGACCACTTTTCTTTTTTCGCAAGTGATCACTTCTCCTAATAAAGGGCTTTGTTTAAAATTATTTGTTTTAACCAGCCACGGGGTTGGCATATTTCCTTGATCCAAAATCCCTAGTTCGTATCTGAAGATGAGTCCAAATCCATCCAAGGTGAAGGTTGGTTAGACGAAATACCTTGTGCCGATTCTGGAATTTCTTCAAGCTGACGAGCAGGCGACTTGGTCGCATATTTTTTATTGAGGTCATCAATGTTTGACAGGGTGACGTCGTCCTCATCTTCGTCATTTTCTTCTGCCAGAAATTCGGCGCCCATTTGAAATTCAGAACCGGCGTCCGCTTCGGAATCTCCAGGACTGTCGTCTTCAGGCGACGTAGATAAAGGGGCCATCCGCAACGTGAATTCTTCTTCAGTAATGATGTCTTTTGTCTTTTTCATAAAGCCTCTTTTCCTGAAGAACTTAAGCTGCAAACTTCGTTCCGTGGCCCGCCACGATTGCAGTGTTTTATCGAAGGTTTACAGAGTCAAAATTCCCCGAGCCCGGGTCAGATTTGAGTGAATTTAAATCTATTTAGTTACAACAACCCAGAAGCGATATTGATCGAAAGCGCCAGGATCGTCGTATTGAAGAAAAAAGCCAGGGTTGAATGCAAAAGACAGGTACGACGCATCTTTTTAGAAGACAAGCTAACGTCGGCCGTCTGAGCGGTTGCCCCAATGATTGAAGAGAAATACAAAAAATCAAAATAAGTAGGTTCTTCATCTTCAGGTAGAAAAACCAGACCGCCTTGACGTCCTTTTTGCACGTCGTAAAAATAATCGTGCGCGTAGTGCAGGGCGAATACAAAGTTCATGAAAACCCAAGATATAATGATGGTCATGACCGCTAAAATAAAAAGTTGAGACTTTTCATACCCGGCCAGTGTTTTAACGATTGCTAAATCGATAAATATCGCCGTCATGGAAAACACCACCGCTACGATAACTAGAACCAGCACAACAATTTTCCCGTCGTCTTGGGTCAGCGCCCTTTTACGAATATCTAATTTCGTGGACGTGTACATAATAAAGTAGGCCCACAAGATATAGGTCAGCGCGCCGATATCGTAACCCACTAAAGCTTGGGTTAAGCGCGACGTGATGCCGAACCAGGGGCCCGAACAGGCGACGACAACGGCTAGCAAAATGGCCCCGAATAAGCGGCCATGTGATTTTATGATCGCCATGATATTTTAATCGGTTTTTTTCTTAACTTCTTCGACTTTCGTTCCCATGGTGTCCATGCCATTTTCCACGCCGTGTTTCATTTTTTGGCCGGCACATTCCATTTTACCGTTCATCATTTCGCAGCCCTTTTCTTTTCCTTTGCGGTAACCCTTTTTGATTTTGTCGGTGCCCTTGTTTGTTGCCGTCTCAACTTTTTCCATTGTCGTTTCTTCGGCCGAGGCAATCATGCTGATTCCAAGGGTCGCTGCAAACAGAGTAGCGACCAATAAATTCCGTCTTTTCATAAAATCTCCTTTGGTTGGGTGTACAAAAAATAAAAAATTACTCAAGAACCGGATTCCACTTTTCATAACCTTTGGGCGCCTCGGCACTCAGATTGTAGCGGGCACCATGTTTAGCTTTAGGACCTGCATCATCAGGAGTAAAAATTTCGACTCCACCCCGCATGATCGAATCCAAAGAATTGATTTTTACTTTAGAACTGAAAAGGCCAAGATCAGCTTGGACACCCACTTTTCGCCAGAATGAAGTGTTCGTCCGTATCAACTTTGCATATTTGTTTTCGATATTAAGTTGAATGACGACGACCTGCGAATTTTTTGACAAGGTAACTTTGGTCACGGTGCCGATAATGAGACCGCGAAAAGTGACCGTGTCATTTAGACTGACCGATTCCGCGTTGCTGGTTTCCAAAAAATACACCGATGTATTTTCGAGAGTATCTGTCGACTCGCTGGTCATGGCACCCTTAAAATCAAATTTTGGTTCGGCATTTTCTTTACCGGGTAAGGCCGCGATGTAAGTTCCTTCGAATAAAGTTTCTAATCCGGTAATTCCTTGAAACGTCACTTTCGGACTGACGATCCAGTACTTGCTGCCTTCGGTTGCGAATTGCTCGGCCTCTTTTTGAAGTTTGATCGTCGCGATTACGTCTTTTGTATCTTCCGAGATCACGACGCTTTTTATAACGCCGATTGTGACGCCGCGAAATCTAACACGGGTTTTTTCGGCCTGAAGACCGGTGGCCTCGTCGAAATAAATTTCGATGGTTGGACCCCTTTTTTTATATTGCGAGTAAAAAATCCAACCGCTTACCGCTAATGCAATGACGGGAAATAACCACAGGGCCCAATTTGAATAAACTGATTTAATCTTCTGTTTGGTTGGTGTTGCCATTTTCTTCTTTCCATAAAAGTTGGGGATCAAATGAAGCCGAGGCCAACATTGTAAAAATAACGACGAGGGCAAAAAATAAAGACCCGATCTCGGGCTCTACGCTTGTAAAGTGCCCTAATTTCATGATGGCCACCAGGACGGCCAATAAAAAAATATCCAACATCGACCAGCGCCCCACCGCCTCGATGACGTGATAAAGCTTCGTTTTAAATCGTGATGACGTGTAACTGCGCGCCGTGAACGAAAGGTAAAATAAAGCGATTAACTTCAGTGCGGGGATTACAAGGCTTGCTAAAAACACGACCAGACCAATGGGCCACGAACCATCTTCAATTAACGAGACGACCCCTTGCCAAATGTTGGATGAGTTACGATTTCCATAAAGTTCGACCGTCATGAACGGGAAAAGATTGGCCGGAATAAAAAATATGAGTGCCGTTAAAGAATAAGCGATCGTCGCATTAACAGATTTGGGCTTATGGTGATGGGCCGTTTCCCCGCAGCGCTCACATACGACCGGCTCATCTGAATTCTCAGGAAGGAGGATCGTATTAGAACAGATTCGACAGCGGTAATAGGTGGATGACGCCATAGTCATGTCATACTGCACTGTGCGTGCCGATGCAAAACTAATAATCGGTTAAGTACTCGACCCTTACGTTTTTTAAATAGGCCGGTAAAGTGCCAATTAAATGTTTTAATGCGTCGTAATCTTCGCTTTGCGCCAGGATTTCAAATTGCTTCCCAACTTCGCCTAGGTAATGAAAACCGTAGCTTGGGCAGGCGCCCTTCCAGTTGTGACCGATCTTCTTTATTTTACTAAAGTCATGCTGCTCGATCATTGAATTCATAGATTGGATATCGTCCACTTTGTTTTTTATGAAGCCCGGAACTAAGTCGATTAACATTTTTTCGACTTCGACAATCTCTACAGTTTTTGGTTTGAAATCATTGGCGTACATAACACTCCCATCCTTGAGAATTATAAAATTTTGCGAATCCACTTTTATCTTTTTACTTAACCGAGCAAGGGATATGCCTGGCTTTAAAATAACCAGCCTCATTGTCAAAATAATTTTTGTGGATTTCTGACCCTTACTTTTTATTTTTACCCGATTTGGAACCACTTCAAAGCGCCAGCGTCAACAGAGGCTTTTTTACCTTGGTCTAAGCTTTGTATAGATAAAAGCAGGTGAGGGAGGCTTTATGGATGTAGCATCACTGACAACGAATCGAAGTCTGCAGCCCAAAAAGATTTTGGTGGTTGAAGACGATAAAACGATGACCGTACTTTTGGGTCGGGCTTTGCTTGATATGAATAGCGACATTGAAATTCACTGGGCTGCAAGTCTAGAGCAAGCCATTGCGCAATTAATCCAAAACACCGACATCGACCGCAAACTTCCTTATGATCTAGTCATCGCTGACATATTTTTAGAAGGAAATGGCACGGGTCTAGATTTTTTTAAGGTGATGGGCGGAACGTACCCAACCATTCCGTTCTTGGTCATATCTTCCCTGGCTCTGGAACAGGTGTTAGAGGCGATCAGCTTGGATTCACATCAAAACATTACGTATTTAAGAAAACCTTTCCTGTTTAATCAGTGTAAAGAAAAAATTAAAGAAATCTTAACGGATTTATAATTCAAAATGCGAGGAGTGCATATGGCTAACACATTAATTGAGTGTACCTTACTTAACAACGAAGAAAAACATCAGCAAATAGAGCGTCTCATTGTTCTCAAACTGGCCGCATCCTGGCTCGAAAAGCAAGAATGGGTGAATACACCCTACGGCGGTCAGAACCCGGTCCAAGATTTACTTTTTCAAACGCAATTAACGGCCAACCGGATTTGGGAAGAATTTTTTTCGAAACGTGATAATGGTCTGAGTGCGGAAGATTTGAAGCGTCAGATTCTAGAAATCGGTAATCTGACGCCGGAATTGAAAAACTTTTTTAGCACTCAACTAAGGTCTAAGCTCGAGAATAATTTCGCGACCTAGCTTTTTGAAAATCTCTGTTTTTGAAATAATCAACCCCGTGGGAAACGACGGTAGAGATTAATTCATCAACGTGATGTCGTGGGGCTTCGTGGTGAACTGGTTCTGCAGGCTTCATTTTTTCTTTGGGCCAAAAAAGAACGGCCAAGATTAAAACTGAAATAACCACTAAACCTAAACTCATCGTCAACATGGCCGAAAAGTTAATCGAACCGCCCTTATCAAGTTGGGAAGCCATTTCGATGAGGCTCATAAGCACGCCGGCCGCTAAAAAAACCGATAACACAAAAGATCCCAGGACTAACATTAAAGTTTTGCGCCCTTTTTTTGCGAGATCTTCGACAACGTTAAGCATGGCCGAACTCATCATACGTTCTACCGGGGTTGTTAAGAAAGAAAGAAAGATATGACCTAAAGCAGACATCATGGAGCACTCCTCATAAAAAAGGGCCCATTAAAGGCCCTTAAAATGTTTATCTATTTTTACGAACTAGTTTCTACGACGAGCTAACAACATTCCAGCTAATAAGCCGATTGCTGTTGAACCAAGTACCGCGTAAAGTGGATACTTTTTTACTGCGTCAACTGCAGTGTCGTAACCTTCTGCTGCTGAATCACGAATAGCTTCGTAACGTGCAGATAAATTTGGTTCCATGTCAGAAGCGCGATCAGCTAATTTTTCAAGACCTGATTGAGCTTTTTCTGCGTATTTATCAACGGTCTTTGCAGCTCCGTTGTAAGAATCTTTAGCAGTTTTTTGTGCGTTTGATGTATTTGCTTCCATTATTTTCTCCTTGGTTATGTTTCGAATCGAAACTGTTTGTGTGGTTGAGTAAAGTTATTCTTCTTCAGAAACAACGCGGCTTTCAGGCGGCAATTCTTCTTCGTAGATTTCGTTCGCACGTGGGGTTGCATTGTCTTTTTGTTCGTCTGGCTTCAGGCCCGTATTCGCTGCGCGAGAAGTTGAATCTGATTTTTGTGAATCAAATTCGGGACGGCGCGATTCATTATTAGATGTAGGCTGGTTCAAATTTTCTTGCGCCATTTTCAATCTCCTTGGGTGACGGTATGCATTTGTTGACGATTATCTGTAAAGCAACATAGATGCCACGCTTTTGCAGACCTCATTTGAACTAAGTGCGGCGGTCTAGGAAAATTAACCCCTTTTAAAATTAAAATGTACGTAATCACCCCGACAGGAAACTTGTCAGAGAAAGTGACACACTGTCGCGTGGCACCCCTATTGCTCTTTGTATCTATTATATTGATCTATTAAATTGTTGTTCTAAACAACCCAAACAAGGAGCTCTTATGAATAAAGACTTAATGAACGGAAAATGGACAGAAATTAAAGGCGAAATCAGAAAGATGTGGGGCGACGTAACGGGAGACGAGCTTGAGCAATCTAAAGGTAACCTAACTTCCATTTCTGGTTTGATTCAACAAAAATACGGTCACAAAAAAGAAGAAGTTTCGGCGAAGTTAGACGGTATCATGGCTCGCTTCAGCGATAAAACTGAAGATGTCAAAAACGACATGAAGAAAAATAACGTTTAGGACGAATGAATTAGCTTGGCGCTGCCTGAAGCTCAATCCATTGTCATTTCGGCCATAGAAAGCACAGATCATGGTGCTTTCTATGGCTTTTTGTTTATATTTGGGTAAATATGCCCCTTTCCGAGGATAAATTTTAATTTTATATAAAAATTATTGAAAACATGGCGATAAATGCTACTTTTGAATCGGGGCAAATATCCACAAGATCCACCGAGATCCACAACTGTAAGGAAGTGTATATGGGAAAAAAAGCAAAACTACTCATCATTGACGATGATCAAGATGTTCAAGAGTTAATAACCGGTTTTTTCCGGGTGCGTAACTACGAAGTCATTCCTTACGACGATGCCCAAAAGGCATTAGAAGATTTGACTCAAGGAAAAATTCAATGTGACGTTATCATTACTGATTTAATGTTGCCGGGTATCTCTGGAATCGAATTTACCCAACGAATGAAAGCGTTAGGAAATGCCGTTCCTATTATTTTGATTACGGCCAATAAAAAAGTCGAAGTTGCGGTAGAAGCCATTGCGGCCGGGGCCTACGATTTCGTTGTTAAACCTTTACACTTTCCCCAACTTTTGGTTTCTGTCGAGCGCGCACTTTACTTGACCGAAGTTAAAGAAGAAAACACCACTTTGAAAACCGTTGTCCAACTTCAAGAAGGACCTACCAGTCTTGAAGGCGTGGTCGGGAAAAGCCAAGGAATTAAAAATGCCTTAGACCTAGCTCGTCGGGTTGCAAAATCAACCGCTAACATTCTTATTACCGGTGAAAGCGGAACTGGAAAAGAAGTCATCGCCAAGGCCATTCATGCCATGGGCGCACGTAAGAAGGCGCCGTTCATCGCGATTAACTGCTCGGCCATTCCAGAAAATCTTTTAGAATCAGAACTTTTTGGTCACGCAAAAGGTTCCTTTACCGGAGCGTCCGACAAGAAAATGGGCCTCTTTGAAGAAGCGGAAAATGGGACGCTTTTTCTGGACGAAATCGGCGATCTTAGTTTACCGCTTCAAGCTAAATTACTTCGCGTTCTTCAGGAAAGAAAAATAAAGCGAATTGGCGAGAATCAATTTCGCGCGGTCAATGCCCGTATTCTTTCGGCAACCCATAAAAATTTAAGACAAGAAATTATCGAAAAGCGGTTTCGTGAAGATTTATTCTTTCGATTAAATGTTATTCCGATTTGGATTCCACCTTTACGCGAACGTAAAGAAGACGTGTTACCTTTGGCCGAATTTTTCTTACGTAAGTTTTCGGCCTTGAACGGAACCCGCGTGAAACAGTTTAGCAAAGAAGCTTTAGAACATCTTATTAATAGCCCATGGGTGGGTAATGTTCGTGAATTAGAAAACACGATCGAGCGAGCCGTTGTCCTTGCGAGTTCAGATATGATCCGCTTAGAAGACGTTGCAAGTTTGACCCAAGGTCCAGACATCGAAGAAAAAGATGAAACAGGATTCAGGTTTCCGACCAGCGCTCAGTCAAAAATATTAACGGTTGAAGAGCTTGTGAATAAGTATGTTCAACATGTTTTAGAATTGAATCATGGGGTTAAAGAAAAGACCGCGAAAGATCTTCAGATCGATCGCAAAACGTTGTACAGACGACTGCGGGAAATGGAGAGCGGGGGCTCTACTAATTCGAATGCCAACGAATCGATGGCCAGTCAGCTCAACTGAAAGAAAAAAGTGGGATCGGGGTAAAGGCAGGTTTAATAACCTGCCTTTTTTTATTTGTAACGGCAAAAAAAATCGACCCTAATAGGCTTTTTGAAAGGCCTAGTAGGGGTGGATTAAAATTTTATTTTTTAAGAAGTAGGGAGAAGCGATGAAAAAGGAACCCGAGTCTTATGGGGCAAGTTGTCTCGGGCTCCTTTAAAAATTGAATAATTAAGCCGTTTGGTAGCGGAAAGTTTTTTCGTCTTGAATGAATTCACCGAGTGCATCGATGACCATGTTCAGAGGTTGGGTTTTTGAGATAAAACCTACGTAATTGAAATGTTTCGTTCGTCTAGGAAGGCATTCGTTCTTTTTAGAAGAAGAAAAGATAATAACAGGAACTTTTTCGCGATCCCATTGAATCGGTAAAGAAGGTTCTAATTTCAGGCCCTTTTCAGCTTGAACTAAAGTTTCAGTTCCATTTAATCCCGGCAATTGCCAGTCTAAAATGATAAGATCGTAGAATTTTTCAGTCATCAGATTCATAGCTTCGAAAGGGTCTTGGGCTACGTCGATCGTGCAATGATATTTCATTTTTAAAGAGCTAATGATCAAATCGGCCATGTCCTGATCATCTTCAATCATCAGAATTTTTTTTGTTTTCTTGAAACTTTTGAAAGGTTTCATTGTTTTTTGATTGAAGTGATTGAACGGAAGCATTTCATTCGTAGCAGATGTGATCATACATCCCCCCTTAGTTTTGTTATGCAGGTGATAAATGCAACCACAATGCCAAGAGAAAATATTGCCTAGATTTATTCTATTCGTTTAGAGGTTCGGTTGCAGGAAAATTACCCCACCGGAAAGAAAATCTGCTTCACTCGACTTTAGGCGGTCGCCAGAAATTTCGAGAATCGAGATAGGGCCGAATCTAATTTGCCGGTGTCTTTACTGAGTGCGGATTTCTCCATTTCGATCGCGATGGTGCCGAGTTCGTCGTAACCAAAAGTCGATGCGTTACCTTTAATTTGGTGACCGACCCTTGCAATTGTATCGAAATCTTTTTGTTGGAGCGCCTTTTTGCAATTTTCTAAATCTGTGCGGCGGCGTTCAATATACTTTTGGCGGGCTTCATCTGGAATATCGATATTAGACATGATTATTCTCCTTAATGCGGTTGAATTTATAAAAAAAATGTCACCGGGTCACGTCTTTTGTAGACGTCAAGAGACTACATTTTATGTTGTAAACTCACTAACTTCGCTTCGATCAATCGGGTCAAGGGGATTGCGTAATCGGAAAGAAAACGACGTGAGAAACTAAAATCCTTCATCGCGCGTGCATCTTGTTGGACATTCTTTTCGCTCGAGCGGGCTACCGACCGGGAGTTTTTGTTCCGGGCAAGCGAACGTGGCTTCGATTTTGAGGATGGGTTTTTTTTCATGTGGGCTCCTGCTACATGTCAAATTGCAACTCTCTGACCAATTCCAATTGCGGTCGGAGCAGATTGAGTGGATTTCGTTAGAATTTTGCCCCAAGCTCGAAGAAAAATGCCTGATTAAGGATTACTGTAGATCGTAGAGGCTTTGCCATCGTTGGTCACAGTTTTGCTGCTTTAGATGAGCTATAACTAAAGGAACAGACATGATTATCGATGCTACAAAGATGAATTACTTCAAAGATTCGGATCGGAATTCGAATGACTTTCACAATAAAAAAAGAAAAAACAAAAAAGCGAAATTAGACAGTGACGTCGGAGTTATCATTGATGCTTCTGTAAAAGGAAATAATCGCAAGAAAGTTTTATAACTGGAAAACGTATTATCTTAGGACGGGGGATTTTTTGGAAAATAGCAAGGCAGTCTTTGGTATTTATAAAAGTCGTGGAGCGGCCGAAAACGGCCTTGAAACTTTGAAAAATAATGGCTTCCACTTAGATGATATTTCACTACTCCTTCCTCAGAGAACGGGTTCTCAAGATTTTATTCACACGAAAGAGTCTAAGGCTCCGGAAGGGGCCGCGGCTGGCGCCAGTGCCGGCGGCCTACTGGGCGGGGCCATTGGTTTACTGGCAGGTATTGGGGCCTTGGCAATTCCCGGCGCAGGTATTTTCATAGCGGCTGGGCCGATCATGGCTTCACTTGCAGGCCTCGGCGTCGGAGGGGCGGTTGGCGCGATCAGCGGCGCCATGATTGGATTTGGAATTCCGGAATATGAAGCAAAAAGGTTTGAAGGACACGTTCAAGACGGCGGAATCTTAATTTCGGTTCACGTCGACGATTATCATGGCAGCGAAAAAGCACAAAGCCTACTTCAAGCGACGGGCGCCAAGGATGTCGCGGTCACTACCGAAGTTCGGGGTGATGTCGATCTGGATTTAATCCCGAATCGCCGATTATATGATAGACTCAATATTTCGAACGAACTTTAACTAGAAGGAGTAGTGATGGATAACGAATTCGGTTCACCTAAAAAAGATTTGGAAAAAATCGAGATAGCGAAAAAAGAGGAAGCGAAAGCGTCAGCCCTGATCTATGATCGTGACAAGAATAAACATTACGTGGCAAACGATGAAGCCGTTGACGAAATAGTCAATGACGATGGCTACCAAGTTATACATCCCAATCGGAAAATCAAAGCAGACTAAATAAAAAAAAGCCAACTTTACAGTTGGCTTTTTAGCTTCAGAACTAAGTTAGTTTTTTTACTTAATTTAGATACTTAATTTAATATTCAATGACTGATTCTTACTTGCTTAAATGTGACTGCTGGACGTGAAAATACATACGGGTCATGCGCCACAATTTGTTTGCCCGAGCCCAAGTTCGTTCAAAAATATTATGACATTTGTGCCCACCAATCAGGACAAAATCATCTTGTGATTCATCATACTGTCCACCATCTAGCTCCCAAGTCGCTAACTGACGATGAGTTGGTTTCTGATCTTGCTTTTGTAAATAACGCGCAAATAAAACTTCTGGACTAGCGGCCTTAAGTGTTTTTAAAACCTTACTTTTTTTATACGAATAGTTCATAGGTCCCCCCGTTACTTAACATTTATAATGTTGTTCTTATAGTACTTAAAGCAATGTTGAGGCCGATCTTCAAATGCCCCTCAGTGTCGCTTGCGCATTCTGTTTAGGTATTTTTGCCCCGGCGCCGGGTCAAAAATAAATTCTGTTAAAAAAAGTCGTGGTTTGTTTTATCTATAGATATTCATCTACAAAGGGAAATTTATGCAACTGGATACCCAGCAAGCTTTTCGCCGAATCTTACTCCGTAACATAACACTTCCCTTAGTCACCGGATTAATTAGCGGAACCATATTCGTCGTGATGATTAATCTGTTAGTAAAACAAAACAAAGAAGTCGAACATACGGATCTTATCATATCGCAAGCTTACACCGGCCTTAAACTTTTTGTGGATGGAGAGACGGGCCTTCGAGGATTTGCACTTACGGGCAAAGACAATTTTTTAGAACCTTACACATCGTCAAAAGCTGAAACGCCCGTCGTATTAAAAAATTTAAAAGAGCTAGTGGGCGATAATAAGATTCAGTTAGATCGCGTTACTCAGCTCGAAAATCTTTTCGAAAGCTGGCATACCTACGCCGAAAATCTTCTTAAACTTAAAAGTGAGAAAAAGGACGTTGCTATATTGATCGCGCAAGGCCTGGGGAAAACGATGATGGATGGCTCGCGTGATTTGTTCGGTAAAATCATTGCAAATGAAGAGCGACTTCGAAAAGAGCGTTCGGATGCTATGAACCTGATGACCAACGTTATTCTGTCCGTGGTTGTTGTCCTTTCCCTTTTGCTGTCGGTACTGATCGCGCTTTACGGGCGAAAGCAATTGCTTGAACTTTCTCGTTCTTACCAAACGGTTCTAGATGCAAGTGACGAGCGAAATCGCCTTTTACAGCATCAGCAGTGGCTAAAGACTGGACAAACCGAACTGAATGAAAAAATGGTGGCCCAAAGAAATATTTCAAATTTACTCGAGACCATCACCAGTTACATGGCGCAATTTCTGAAGGCGCAAGTCGGGGCATTTTATCGTGCCATGGACGATCGGACTTTAGTTCGAAGTGCAACCTATGCCTACTCGGACGATACCATTCAACTTAAAACGGTTAAATTCGGTGAAACTTTAATTGGACAGGCCGCCGTCCAAAAGAAAGTTTTGCACGTCAAAGACCTTCCCTCTAATTATTTGAAAATTACCTCGGCTACGGGATCAACTAAGTCGAACGAAATTCTTCTTTTTCCGGTCATGGACGAAGGCGAAGTTCTTGGCGTTCTTGAACTCGGGTTTTTGGGCGAGGCTGATCGTCGGCATGTCGACTTTTATGAAATCGTCGAAGACAGTATCGCCGTCGCTATCAATACCGCCACTTTCCGTGAACAACGTGAAAGACTTCTGAAAGAAATCCAAAATCAAAGCGAAGAGATGCAGACTCAGCAAGAAGAACTGCGCGTTACAAATGAAGAGCTTGAAGAGCAAACTAGGATTTTAAAAAGCACTCAGGTCCGACTTGAAGCCCAACATGCCGAGATGGAACAGACTAATGAACAACTTGAAGAGCAGGCGCGAACTTTAGAAGTCCAAAAAGATTTACTGGATCGCCGCAATGAACTGTTAACGGATACAAAACAAAGTTTAGAAAGTAAAGCCATCGAGCTTCAGCGCGCCAGCCAGTATAAGTCAGAGTTTTTAGCCAACATGTCGCACGAACTTCGCACTCCACTGAATAGCTCGCTGATTTTAGCGAAGTTGCTAGCCGATAATAAGGATAAAAATTTATCCGATCAGCAAGTGGAATTTGCAAAACAAATTTCTAGCTCGGGAAATGATTTATTAAACCTGATCAATGATATTCTGGATTTATCAAAAGTCGAATCTGGCAAATTAGATATTCACCTTGAAGATGTCCGAGTTGAAACGCTTATTAATAGCCTTCGAAAGTCTTTCGAACCCATCGCGCAAGAAAAAAAATTGAAGTTAAATTTCCAAATAGAATCCGGCACGCCAGAATTTTTTCACAGTGATCAACTTCGCGTCGAACAAGTTCTTAAGAACCTGCTTTCTAACTCGTTGAAATTCACGGCCGAAGGTTCGGTCAATGTGCGCGTGTACTCAAATAAGACCCGCTTAGGAAACCAGATCTGCTTCGACGTGAAGGACACAGGTATCGGTATTAAGAAAGAGCAACAGGAAGTTATCTTCGAAGCCTTTCGGCAAGCTGATGGGACTACCAACCGAAAATTTGGCGGAACCGGTTTGGGCTTATCAATTTCGCGGGACTTAGCAAGACTACTCGGTGGGCAAATTGAAGTGCAAAGCACGTTAGACGAAGGAAGCACATTTACATTTACTTTACCCGAAAAATTTAAGGTTCTTTCGGAAGGAACAAATTCGGGAACGGACATTCGTGAAAAAAAGCTTGATCCCGTACCTCAAGTTTCAAAAATTGAAGTCCCAAGGAAAACAACCGTGCCTGATAGCTTATACTTTCAGGACGACCGAGACAAGCCACTTGAAAGGAATGAAAGATACTTGTTGGTTGTAGAAGATGACCCGAAATTTGCGAGAATTATTTTCGATCTGGCCCACGAACAAAAATATAAGTGTATCGTGACGAACGCTGCCGAAGAGGCTTACGCGTTAGCGAAAAGGTATTTACCAGCGGCCGTCATTCTAGACATGAAGCTTTCCGGTCAGAATGGTCTTTTTGCTTTAGATCAACTCAAGCAAAGTGCGGACACTCGCCACATCCCGGTTCACGTGGTATCTGGAGAAGATTTTTCCAGACAAGCCCTGCACATGGGCGCGATCGGTTACATGATAAAACCGGTGAAGCGTGAACAATTGATTGAGGCTTTTGAAAAAATTCAAGGCAAAATTCAGCAAGACATTCGCAAGGTTCTAGTCGTTGAAGATAATTCCATCCAAAGAAATGCGATTCAAAAACTTATTGAAGATAAGACCATTGAAACAATTGCCGTTGAGAACGGCGCCGACGCGATCGCGATGTTGGGAAAACATTCCTTTGATTGCATGATCATGGATTTAAATTTACCGGATATGACAGGGTTTGACTTAATCGAAAAAATGAATGCTAACGACGATCAAAGTTATCCGCCCATTATTGTTTACACAGGTCGATCGCTTTCCCGTGACGAAGAAATGAAACTAAATCGGTATTCACATTCAATCATCATTAAGGGCGCGAAATCCCCAGAAAGGCTTTTGGATGAGGTAACTTTGTTTCTTCACAGAGTGGAAGCAAGACTTGATGGCAAGAAGCAAGACGTTTTAGAAAATCTCAGAAACCGCGAAATGATTTTTGACGGTAAGACCATCATGATCGTAGATGATGACATGCGAAACACATTTGCCTTAACGGCCGCATTAGAGCAAAAGGGCGCCCATATCGTCATCGCGAAGAACGGCGAAGAATCGCTGGCAAAATTAGCCACGGAAAAAGTAATCGATATTGTTTTAATGGATATTATGATGCCGGTGATGGATGGCTACGAGGCAATTAGGCATATTCGCAAGGATCCCAAGTTTAGAAAGTTACCGATTATCGCGCTGACCGCTAAGGCGATGAAAGATGATCGTCAGCTTTGTTTAGAAGCGGGCGCAAATGACTACCTTTCAAAGCCCGTCGATTTAGATAAACTTCTTTCTTTGATCCGCATTTGGATCACGGCGGGGCGGAACTCGTAAATGGATGCCGTGGAAAATGATTTCGAAATTAAATTATTACTGGACGCTATTTATGACAAGTACAGCTACGATTTTCGGGGCTACGCCATGGCCTCGGTGAAAAGAAGGTTGGGAACGGCCCTAGGGCAGTTTAATCTTAAATCCATGTCGGGCTTACAGGAAAGGGTTCTTCATGACCCGACCTTTTTTACGGAACTTTTGCAATACATGACCGTGCCCACGAGTGAGATGTTCCGCGACCCCTCGTTTTTTTTAAAGATGCGTAGTGAAGTAATGCCCATTCTTGAAACTTACCCTTCCCTGAAAATATGGATCGCGGGCTGCAGCACTGGCGAAGAAATTTATTCTTACGCGATTATTTTGCACGAATTAAATTTACTATCCCGCACCACGATCTACGCTACCGATATTAACCCAGTTAGTTTGAAAAAAGCCGAACAGGGCTTGTTCCCGTTAGATAAAATAAAAGAATACTCGATCAACTATCGCAAAAGTGGTGGCCTGAAAGATTTTACGGACTACATTACCACCGATACCCACGCCGGAGTCTTTGATCGGAGCCTAAAAGAAAATGTGGTGTTCGCTGATCATAGTTTGGCGACCGACAGCGTTTTTTCCGAGATGCAATTGGTGTCGTGTCGTAACGTACTTATCTATTTTGATCGCGACCTACAAAATCGGGCATTAGGCTTGTTCACGGATAGCTTAAACCGACGTGGTTTTTTAGGCCTAGGCTCGAAGGAAACTCTTAGATTTTCTGCTTACGATAACGCGTTTGAATCGTTTTCGCGCGACAACAAAATTTATAGGAAAATATGACTCCATTCGCTCACCTTAATAAGAAATTTGATTTAATTGTGATCGGTTGCTCCGTCGGCGGAATCGAAGCCCTGCGAACTATTCTAAGTGATTTGCCAAACCCCTTTTCGGCAGCGATCGCCGTCGTCCAGCACCGAAGTCACGATTCTAATTCAATGATGATTCGATATTTTTCAGAGATTTGTAACCTGCCGGTTTTGGAACCTGACGACAAAGAGCCGATTCAACCCGGCCAAATTTATTTTGCTCCGGCGAATTACCATATGTTAGTAGCCGCGGATAAAAGATTTAATTTAAGTATGGATGAGCCCGTTTATTTTTCAAGGCCCTCGATTGACGTGCTTTTTAATTCTGCGGCCGATATCTACCACGGTAAACTTTTAGGGATCGTGATGTCAGGCGCAAACGGTGATGGATCGACCGGCCTGAAGGAGATTAAACGACTTGGCGGCTTTACGGTGGCCCAAGATGCTGAAACCGCATTTCAACCTGAAATGCCAAGGGCAGCGATTGAAATTGCTAAACCCGATTTAATCCTTTCTCTTCAACAAATAAAAGAGCTACTTTATGCAGTCAGTTAGAGGAGTTTCATGATGAATAAGGTCAAAGTACTTCTTGTGGACGACCGGAAAGATAATTTATTTTCGCTCGGAACCTTGTTGCAAGAGTTAGAACTTGAACTTTACAAAGCGCAATCGGGGGCCGAAGCCCTGTCACTGATGGTTGATCACAGTTTCGCCTTAGCCATTTTGGACGTCCAAATGCCAGACATGGATGGGTTTGAGTTGGCCGAACTCATGCGGGGAGCTTTAAAAACTCAAGCCATTCCGATCATTTTCGTGACGGCGGCTTCTCCGGCATCTGGCTTTGCTTTCAAAGGCTACGAATTGGGCGCCGTCGATTTTCTTTACAAGCCACTCGACGCGATGATTTTCAAAAGTAAAGTAAAGGTCTTCATCGAACTCGAAACTCAAAAAGCTCAATTGCGCTTAGCAAAAGATGCCGCCGAAAACGCGAACCGTTTGAAGTCGGCGTTCTTAGCGAACATGAGCCATGAAATTAGAACTCCGCTAGGGGCACTCATGGGATTTGCCGAACTGCTCGACGACGACCGGTTACCCGCAAACGAAAAACATAAATACATTCAAACTATTAAACGAAACGGTTTAGCCTTAACTAATTTGATCGACGACATCCTAGATCTTTCTAAGGTAGAGGCCGGACATTTAGAAATCGTAGAAGAAGAAATCTGCCCCGTAGCCGTCGTGCAGGACGTTCTTGCTCTACTCGGAAAGATGGCCGAGCAAAAGGGGTTAAAACTTAATTTTTCTTCAGAAGGCTTCATTCCACAGAAAATCGGTTCTGACGAAAAGCGTTTTCGCCAGATAATGACGAATATCATAGGTAATGCCATTAAGTTCACCGAAAAAGGGACGGTCGACGTCACTTTGATTGGCGAAAGATTAACGGCCGAAAAAACCAGATTGATTTTGAACATTAAAGATACGGGAATCGGAATAGAAAGTGATAAGGTCGATAAGCTTTTTAAGCCCTTTGTTCAGGCCGACAATTCGGTCACTCGAAAATTTGGCGGGACCGGACTTGGCCTTGCGCTTTCAAAAAGTTTGGCGCAATTACTAGGCGGGGATTTAACGCTCGCGAGCAGTAGCCCCTCGGTGGGAAGTACATTTAAAGTTGCTATCGTGGTCAAAAATATCGAACAAGGAATTCAACTTCCTAAAAAGAATAGCCAAAAAAATCCAAGCACCGAAAAAGGTGTCAAGCCGCTGCAAGGCCAGACCATTCTGGTCGTCGAAGATTCTTTGGATAATCAGGCGTTGATGGAAATTCTGCTACAGCGTAGGGGCGCGGTCGTCGATTTCGCAAGTAATGGCGAAGAAGGATTTAGAAAAGCGCTAGCGAAGGAATATGACATTGTATTAATGGATATCCAAATGCCGATTCAGGATGGCTACGTAACCGTGCAAAAATTAAAAGCAAAAAATTATTCTAAGCCTATTATCGCATTAACGGCACACGCAATGGCTGAAGAAAAAGAAAAATGTATTCAAGTCGGGTGCGTTGATTTTTTATCGAAGCCGATTAATCAAACGCAGCTGATTGAAAAAATACTTATGCATTCGAGTAAAAAATGAAATTTTTAGTGTTACTTACTTTCTTTACATTCTTGAGTATCGCACAAGCCGAAGTTAAAAAAGGTGAAGCCATTTATTTTAATCTTGAAAATGATACGCGAGATATCGGCGG
>CAXSEH010000039.1:0-19723 GCA_964236345.1 uncultured Bdellovibrionales bacterium | reverse complement strand
TGACACTGCAAAAAAAGACCAAAAATAGTAAACAAATTTTCAAAAAAACCCCCCCGATTAGAATAGGCCAGACTGTCGCATCAAAGCAGGGCCCGGTAAACCAAAATCAAAGGGGAAATAAAGCTATTTGTAGAGGAGGTATTTTTTCTGGGTCTTCACCCAATTTTTTTCGTCACGCACCAGTGATTTTTCTAAGTCGGCCGGCGTTAATTTTGGATTTTCGATCCATGCCCGTAATTTGGGCCCACCATTTATCACGTCAAACGCCATTTGACCTGTGGTATATTCGTACGCGAAATCCCGATAAATTTCGTAGGTGGGATAAAGTTTGCGGATGACCTTTAACATCAAAGCGACGACGCGAAAGGGTTTGAAATTTTGGGGCCGGTATTCCGAATCATCGGTGTGAAACTGAAAGCCGTGACACAATTTTTTTTCGTGTTTATGAAACGTGGGTTCAAAATAGCATTCACGAATCAGCCCGCCTTCCAGCCACCGTGGCGCCATTTTTTTCATCTCGTTCAGAATTAGCGTGAAGTCAAGATCACTTGCGCCGATCTGCTCCAAGGCGCGCGTGGTCCCGCGCCCTTCGCTTAAAGTTGTCCCTTCGATCAGGACCGTGCCGGGATAAGCCCGTGCCATGTTCAGGGTCGCGGCGTTGGGCGATGGATTCACCCAGGCGCGGTCTGCGGGCCAACCAAATCCCATCTTCTGATTAGGTTTATAATTTTTCATTTTATAAATTTGCAGATCAAGTTCGAGTTTAAAATAATCTTGGTAAAATAATGCCATCTCGGCGGTTGTAAGACCGTGGCGCATCGGAAAGGCAGCGGCGCCCACGAAAGATTCATACCCGACCTCTAAGGAAAATCCTTCGACCACCCGACCCGCCGGATTCGGTCGATCAAGCACGATGCAGGTTTTTTCTAAGCGGGCGCATTCTTCCATGACGTAAAGTAACGTCGTGATGAAGGTGTAAATGCGACAACCTAAATCTTGAAGATCAAAAATGATCACGTCGCAAGAGTTCATCATTTCTTCGGTGGGTCTACGAACTTCACCGTATAGAGAATAAATCGGAATTTTATATTCCGGATGAATAAAGGTTTCGCTTTCGATCATGTTATCTTGCTTTTCGCCCTTTACCCCGTGCTGCGGGCCGAAGGCCGATGACAAACCAATCTTACGGTGAATGACATCGAAGCTGTGATTCAGCTTCTTATCAACGCTTGCCGGGTGACAAACAAGCCCAACCCGTTTTTTTTTAAGAGCGTTAATTTGTTTTTGGTCATTTAAGAAAACCTCAAGACCTAACTGAAATGGCATATTATCCTCTTTGTAAAATGAAAGTATCTGCGACGTGAAAATCGGGTTTGCTATTTTCGTGCTTCAGCGAAAAGTAAGTGACTTGATTATTTTTATTTTTGACAACTGCCGTAAGACCCACATTAAATTGCCGGAAGGTGCTTTTATTGATTAAGCGAATTTCTAGTTGCTTATTGGTCGCCGCAAAGCGTTCGATTTCAAACTGGACAGCTGGGACCGGCGGCTGCGGAAATCGGTATCCGGCGAAATGGTAACAGTTCCACGCGCCCTCGGGACTAAAATTAAACTCATAATATTGTTTATGTCCGACTGGATTTAAAAACATTTCGAAGCAGGTCGACTTCCACAGTTCATCTTTTCTTTCATGAATCACGTCACTGCTTTCAGACGTCGAAGGTAATGGCTCAACTTCATTCAATTCGTCACGCAGTTTATAAATCAACGACAATTTGCTAAAATCGTCGGCCGCGATCGTTAGGTCGGCAAAGATCTCAAATTTTTTAAGGTAAGTGGTGTCGAAAGGAAGCAATTTGTTCACTTTAAAAGTCTAACAAGGACCCGATTTTTACTTAAGAGATATTCTAAACCGCACTACTTTGGTCTAAAATAGTTGCGCTCGTCACGAAGCTTCGTAAACAACGCAAGGTCCTTCGCCACAACGCAGAGTAAGAATGGATTCACCTTCAGCTCGGCTTTTAAACTTAACGGCACTGTCGGTAAACTCGCGGCGCGCATCTTAAGCGTTCGTGCCTTATAGGTTTCAAAAAATTGAAAATCAAAATGCTCGGGTAACTTTTTCTGGGCCCGTAAGCTTTCGACGAACTGCAGGTTACTAAGCGTATATTCATGCGTGCAGTAGACCGATGTCGAAGGTTCAAGGCCCGCGATTTTCGCTAAGCTATTGAAGGCAACCTCGGGGCTTCCCTCAAACAAACGTCCACAACCTAGACCGAATAAAACGTCACCAGCAAACAGACATTTACTTTTCCGGTTCAGATAACCCACGATACCTAAGGTGTGCCCGGGTAGTTCAATAACCTCGAACTCACCTTGGGGTATCCTTACCCGCTGCTGATCTTGAACCCAGGCGTCTACCGACGGAATTTGATTTTTATTTTTAAGCGGCGCATACCGTCGATATGATCCCCATGATGATGGGTCATTAAAATATGCTGAGGTCGCAAATTGTTTTTTAGCAAATAGGCGACGCATTGTTCACCATCGCCCGGATCAACCAGACAAACATCAGGCCCTTCGCCGAAGAAAAAAACGTAATTGTCGTCTAAGATTGGAAGCAAGGTGACTTTAGAATCCATGATTGTAGACAGTCTAGCGAGACTTCGACGAGGTTGGAAGATAAAACTTGTGCCCTTGCCTTGATTATTTGACAATAAAACACGTGCGAATTTTTATAGGCCTTTTTTTATTATTTATTTTATTTCATCAGATTGGTAATGCACAATCCCTACCAACCGTAACGTCCGCGGCCGATATAAAATATCTAAAGAAAACTTTAAGGAAAAATAAATTTTCCGCGCCCTTTATTAATTCAATCTTGCGAACTTACGAAAAGGATTCTTTCGGCACCATCATTAAGTACAACATGCTTGGCTTTCTGAATCCCCCTCAACACAGCGTCTTGGTGACCGACGAAGGCGTCGCTCGATCTGACGAATTCATTACGCGTTACCAACCCATTTTTAATCGCGTCGAAAAGCGTGACCACGTTCCGGCTTCGGTGATTGCGGCATTGCTATGGGTCGAAACTAAGCACGGAAAATTGACCGGTCGGTACCACGAAACCAGCGTTTTTGCGCACCTTATCCAGGTCACGCGAAAAGATGTCGTGTACGAATTGACTGATCTTGCGATCGCGACCGAAAAAGAGAAGGAACAACCACGCAAGAATTTACGCCGGCTGATGGGCCTACGCACGAAGCGAAAAGCGGCTTGGGCTTTTGACGAGCTGCGCGCATTAGAAAAATTCTACAAAAAAGATAAGAAGATGGTTTCCGAACTTCAGGGATCTTTCGCGGGGGCCTTTGGTATTCCGCAATTTATTCCTAGCAGTTATTTTACCTACGCGCGCCCCTTAAAAAAGGGCACCGTGGCCGACCTTTACTTGCCTGACGACGCAATCTCTAGCGTGTCGAACTACTTAAAAAAGACGGGTTGGAATTCGAAAAAACGTTCGCGACAAATGAAGGCGCTGATGCATTACAACAACAGCGAAGATTACGCGCAGAGCATCCTGCAACTAAGCGATCAAATCGTCGCCGCTAAATCGAAGGCTTCTGCAAAAAATTGATTAACAGTTCACAGACTAAAAAAGCCAGATCCCGCGCGTTTTCGGGAAGGGCCCATTTTGGGTCGTTCAATTTCACAAGATTTTCGATAGCAGTTTTACTTTGCGTCGTCATCCAGTTTGCAATTTCTTGTAAAGCGTTTTCCTTTGCGCAAACCCGTAAAAAATCTAACGCTAAAACATTCGTCGTACCTTCCCAAATCGCGTACACTTGCGCGTCGCGAAGTAGGTAAGGTAGCCCGGTGTCTTCGATGTAGCCCGCTCCGCCAAAACACTCTAACACTTCACTGGAAATTTGAATCGCCTTTTTCGCAGTATACAATTTAACAAGTGGAGTTAAGGCGCGCAGCAATTTGCGTTCAACGTCACTAGCGTTTCCGATTTCTTCTTTTCCTAATAATTCGACGACAAAGAATGTCAGCGCAAAGCATTTTTGAAATTCATTTTGCAAATCGTCTAAAGTTTTTTTGTGCAAAGGCAAATTGATTAACTTCGCGCCAAAGGCCTCGCGTCGATTGGCGTAGTCATTCGCCAAATCAATTCCCCGACGCATGTGTCCCAACGCGCAAATGGAATTATAAACGCGAGTAATATTTAAAACCGTTGCGATCGTCTTGATTCCGTCGCCTTCTTTCCCGATGAGGCTTGCGGGTGTTCCATCTAACGTGACTTCGGCGGTCGGAAGGGCTTTCGTCCCCAGCTTATCTTTGAGGCGATGCACTTCGATATTTTGCAAATTTTGGTTTTCATCGCGAAGCTTCAGGTAAAACATCGAAAGGCCGCGATTTCCTTTTTCATGCGAATTCGTCCGGGCTAACGTTAATGCCATTTGCGAAGTCGTCGCCGAGGTGAACCACTTTGTCCCTCTAAGCCTATAGGTATTCGTACCCTCTAAGGTCGCTTCGGTGCTAGTTTGGCTGACGTCTGAGCCACCCGTCCGTTCAGTCATCCACTGCCCCGATGTCCAAAACTTCTGCGGGTCTCTAGAAATTAAATTCTGAAAAGCGGTCCGCTTAAGTTCTTCGTCCCCGTAAATTTCTAGCGCCCGCGCCGCCCCGTCGGTCATCGCTAAAGGACAAGAATAAAAGGCGCTTGATGGAGAGTACAAATACAGTAAAGCCATTTGATAGACTCTAGAAAACTCACCGAATTTCCGCTCGTAAGCCGTCGCGACGATGCCTTCGGTAGCCGCGGCTTTTTCAAGTTCGGTCCACGCCGCCGAAACTTGAATCTGGTCTACGCGCTTTCCCCAAGCATCGTACTGGATAAGTTTTGGAGGTTCGGCCATCGCAAGGCTTGCCCACTTTTGCCATTGATTAGCCGCAAGATCACCTACGTGTTGCAAGTGCGTGAAGATTTGATTTTGCATTGAAGCAGGTATTTTATTCTGTAAGTATTTCTTTAAGACCCAATCGTTTTCGAACGTGTTCTTAAGTTGCGGGCCGTCTTGATAAAAGTTTTTCATTTTTTCATTTCACTCGATTTTCCGAGTGAAGACTAGGCTTGTCGTGTGACCCCTGAGACTTAGGTCGCGGCGCGTTTATTTTTTTTCGCTGGTTCGGGTCACGCAAACTTTTTCACCATCGTCGCCACGATAACAATTTTTATCAAACTGATAGTGCTCGGCCGAAATGGGGGTTGCGTTAACTTGAACGGCCTGACCAACCGAGGCAATAGAGCGATTCTTCGAGATCGTTTGGCCCGCTAAAATAAATAAGCCCATCATCAGGAAAAAACTAAAGGCAAAAAGGAGTTGTTGTTTTTGTCGTCGTAGCTGCATATCGATGTTTTGATTTAAATCTTTATAGGCAACGAGCACGTTAGCGTCTTTAGAATCAGCCGGAACGCTAGGTAAATTTCCGCCCACATCCCTTACGGTGACGGTCATGTGCAGCCCTGATTTGTGCGCGACGGGTACATTTTGAACAAATGGGGTTGGCGTGGTTTTACTTCGGCTTTGGCTCATCGATCAATTCTCCCGCGTTAAGGTCATTTCTATTCGGCGGGTTTCGATAAGGACCTTAGTCGGCGCCAGCCGATTCTCAATCTGAGACGATCGATGAAAGGTTCAAAAAACGACTGAGGTAAGTTTCGTCATTCAAAGTTTTTTCGTAAACCCGATACTCGGGCATAAATTCGGCGAGTAAGTTCCAAAAGCTTTCAGAATGATTTAGAAACCTTAAGTGACAGAGTTCATGTACGATGACGTAATCGATTAAGTGGGGCGCGTGGCAAATCAATTTCCAGTTCATATTAATTTGTTGCTTAGAGTTACAACTTCCCCACCGCGTCGTGGCCCGTCCGAACTTTAACTGAGCAGGTTTTAGCTGCGTGACCGAAATCCAGTGTTGCATACGCCTGGTCACGTATTCAATTCCTTGTTTTTTATAGAAATTCTGCAAGATGGGTTCGACGTCCCTAGGCGGAAAATGATCCGGAAGATAACAAATCAAAAAACCGTCTTCGACCGAAATTGAAGGCCTGGCTTTTCGACCTTTGGCAAAGGTAAAATATTTTAATTCGCCTAAAAAAGGAAATAATGATCCGTCTTCCAATTTCGGTTTCTGATAGATCTTTTCTAGCTCATCTATCTTTTTCAAATTTTTTTCAATCCAGGCCGAATTTGAAACTAAAAACTTTCGCATCTCTTCTTTACGGGTCGTCATGTTCGAAGTCAGGCGAATTGGTCGATCGGGACGGATCGAAAGGGTTAATCTTTGCGCACGAAATTTACGAACAATTTGTATCGGTCGTTCTAAAAATAGAATTTCGTCTTCTTTTTCTTCCACGTCGCGGCTCCCTCAAGATATAATTCTATTCAATTCAGTCACAGTCTAGCCAATTTTTACCGACCAAGGTCGCAGGCGACCGAATCCCAACAACGCCCAGTTTAAACTTGATCGTGACGCTATGTATCCCTTAAAATTGAGCTGAAACTTTCTAAGGAGCTCAGAGTGATGCCTTTTTTAAAAATGATATTCGTAGGCGCTTGCGCGGTCAGTATTTTATATCCTTCGATTTCCAAAGCTCAACAAATGTACGGCCTGTTTATGATCGTGAAGGGAGACGTGACGTACAAAAATCCGAACTCACCTTCCGAAAAGGCAAAAGTGGGCGCGAAAGTTTTTGAAGGCGCGATGATCACGACGGAAAAAGATTCGCGCGCGAAGATCGTCATGGCCGATCGCAACGTTTTCAATCTTTCACCAGAGTCTAAATTAACCATTCAGAAATATGAAAATAGCGACGGAAAGAAAAACGTTTCGATGTCGCTTCAAGAAGGTAAAGTTCGCGTGAACGTCGAACAAAAATACGACGGCGCAAAAGAAAAATTTCTACTAAAAACCCCGACGGTCGTGGCCGGAGTGCGCGGCACGCAGTTTTTAGCGGGTTACGATTCATCTTCGAAAACCAGTCAGGTGACGACCTTTAAAGGCGCGGTCGCGATGACATCATTTTCAAGTAACGGCCAACCGATTAGCACCGTACGAGTTGAAAAAGGCCAAACATCTTCGGCGCAACTGAATCGTCCGCCCGACGCACCGAAAACGGTTCCGGCCCAAGAGCTTAAAGATTTAGACCGGGCCACGGCCTCATCGGGCACTGAAAAAAAATCGGATCAAGCTAATTCTGGCGGAACAAAATTAGCCAGCAGTAAAGAAGTCGATACCGATATGGCAAAAGAAATTAAACCCATTGCCGGAGAAACTTCAAAGGGCGAAGTGGCCATCTTACTACCTCCAGCCCCGCCGCCACCGCCGCCTCCGCCGCCACCGGTTCCTCGGCAATTTTTGAAGACTGCGGTGATCATCAATGTTCAATAAACAGAAGTTTTTCATAACCACCGCGATCTTATTTCAGACGGTGCAGTCCCAAGCGCAAAGCGTGAAATTTAATCCTGAAGCTCCGATTTACATTGAATACCGAGCAAGCGAAGCGAAAAAAGACACGGAAGTTCCGGTGCAGATTGAAGATGCAACGAGCCCTTCAAAAATTAGACTTTCTTTGCAGGCCAAACCCGAAAGCACCTCGACCTATTACGGCTATCTTTGGTTACAGCTCGGTAAAAAAATGACAAACGAAGTTAATTTTAAGCGATCGAAAAGCAATTTGAAGGGCTGGCTGACCCAGCAAGATGGTCTGCAAGCCTTGTTTCTGTTTGATGATGAAAAATCATTAACGGATTTTAAAGCAAAAGCCCTGACTTCAAAAGCTCCCTTAGCGGATCGTAAAAATTTACCCCAATTGTTAAATCCCGCGTTGCCACCCGTAGCGCCCCCAAAGGCCATTCAAATTGCGACGTCCGAGATGGCCGAAGTTTCTAAAATTGGCGAACTGATGGCCGCAAATAACGACGTCAGCGAGTCCCAGAAAAAGGTCAACGAGGCTAAGGCAGCAGCGTTGTCCTCAGCAGGACTTAAAAATCTACAAGCCAAGAATTATGTGGCCGCGGAAAAATCGTTTGAAGAGGCGTTAAAGTTAGATCCAACCAATTCGATGAACCGGTATTACTTAGGGATTTGCTATTACCAAACTAAAAAATACGAGCGCTCATTAGCCCTACTGTCATTAGCTGAAGGCGCCGACTATAATTATGCCGAGTACAAATACTACGTTGGCCTAAATTATTTAAAACTCAAAAATTATTCGAAGGCGACGGAAAACTTAGACGACGCCCGCGACGAGAAAGATATTGATTACAGCCCGGCCGCCGCATTTTTCGGGGGACATATCTACTTTCAAACAGAAAATTATAATCAGGCCCGAAAGAATTTTGAATTCACAATCGACCAATCAAAAGATCCGAAAATGGACCGTGAAGCCGAAGTTATGCTCGGAAAGATTGACGCCATCGAAGGTTTCCGAAATCAAATGAAAGAACGATTTCGGTATTTTATTTATTTGGGTTTTGGTTACGATTCAAACGTCATCAATATTTCGACCGAAAACTTGGCGACGGACTTGTCGGCGTACCGTGCTTTATATGGAACAAATTTAAGTTACAAACTATTTTATGATATGAAGCATGACTTGGCTATCGACTTTAACGCCAGTGATTACTATAGCGTAAATAATAAGTTTAAGTCCGACGCGACCGTTCAGACTGCAGACCCGCAGATCCTTGGGGTAAGTCTTCCCTACCATCGGCGCTTTCAATACGGAAAAAGCGTTTTCACGTGGGGTTTATTACCAGGTTATCAAGTTCTAAACATGAGCTTAACCGGAGAGGGCCGCAAAAAAATTCAAGATTCAACGGTTATCGGAACGGATCTTTATTGGGCGGTGACCGAGACTCACTTTTCTAAGATCAATTTTGAATATTCGATGGACCACTCGCAAGTTGCTTTCACGGATCCAGCCGATGACCTGACCGCAAATCGAACGACGATTTCCACAACCCAAATATTTGTGACCGATGCAAATCAAAAGAAAATGTGGCTTGGCGATCTAGGTTACGTCATTAACCCGGCTAACGGAGATAACTACAATTACAAGAAAGCCTTTGCTGCCCTAACATACTCCCGAGCAGGATTTTGGAATGCGACGAATACTGCCCGCATCGATTACGCTTACGCGAAGTACGATCAAGCGCGAACTTCCCGGGCCGACAAAATCGCCACCGCAACTTTGGGTTTAACTAAAGAGCTTAATAAAAATTTAAGCTTATCTGTAAGCGGATTATATACGTTAAGCCAGTCAAACGTTGATACTTACAAGTACAATAAATTTGCCGTACAAACTATTCTATCTTACGGCGGCGCCTTTTAGGTCCGCCGCTTATTCCGATTTCCACGCGGGCGAAACGACGTCGCCGCCCGACACGGCCGGGGTTCCGGTATTTGAATTCGTCACCGAAAAAGTAAAATTACTGATCGCCGCATTGACGCGGTAAAAGAATTTAAGGCCCGCAAGGTAAGTGTTATTCAGCGGGTTCAGGTAAGCCGTATTCGAAGATCCGCCGGTACAATCGCCGCTGCTAAAGAAGCTGACGTTTGCGGGAGCGCTGCTCGTTACGCCAATTGTTTGGTAGGGGCCTCCGGAAGTGAAAATGCCTGTGGGCACATCGTTCACGTCCATAAATTGCACCGCACCCGTCCGGCATTCATTCACACGCACGGTGTTTGAAAAAGTCGTGTTGTTAAAAAAATCATAAACGGCATATTTTGTCGGATCACTTGAAGTGACGTCCCAAGAAAGCGGCTTCACCACACCCGACATCGAGATGCTTGAATTATCGTTCAGTACGGCCAATTGAATATCAGAACTTAAAGGCGAATAAGGTTCGTAGAATAATAAAACGTCACGGAACAATGGGCCCGTGGTATTCGCATTGAATGAGATAGAAATATCACCGCTACCCGTCGTCGCCGTCATATCCGCGCTCGCGCAGAAGGTTGGCGAGGTGGTATTAGGATTATAAAATGATCCAATTGGATTTCCACTTCCATCTACAGTTTTAATTGTCGCCTTAATAATCGCGTTAGATGATAAATCTGGGTTTCCGTTATTCGCATCCCTCAGTTGGAAGCGAACCCCCACGCAGTCATTTAATCGAAGCGGTTTTCCAGCCACGCCGACTCCGCTTTGCAACATCGCGGCGAAACGCGCCGGTGGTAGTTTCGTTTCATTGAAGTTGTTAAAATCAGGCCCTTTGCAGTCGCCGACTTGGTTGGTCGCAGAAAACGTTGCTTTCATGTCCAACGTGACCGACCCGGAAGCCGGCATTTCAAGTCCCGTCTTTTCAGACAGGATGTAGGGATCAGAAATGTGCTGCTGAAAACTTTCAATGTACTTGAATCCTTGGCAAATGGTTGCAGCTGAAAGGAACGTATTCGGGGCCACCACTTTAAATCCGATCAAACGAACGGCACGGTCCTTACCACTTTCAATCTCAAGACTAATGGCTTTAGCGCCGACATTCGCCGCCGTTGCAAAGTAATATCCCCCGCGAAAATAACCCACGGGAAAATAAGCCGAGTTTGATTTGTACTGACAGGTATTTTTTTTAAGAAAATCTTCAGGCCCCGAAATGAGTAACGCATAACAATTGAAGTCGTTTACGCTGCTCGGAATGATGAGCCCGTCCGGATTCAAACCCTGAACGGTTAAACTTTCGGAAAAGCGTTCAGGCAAATTTAAAGTTACGTTGGTCGTACTTTGTTTCTCGGCGCGATCACAAGCGGCTAAAGCAACAAAACAAACTAAAAGCGAAAGTTTTTTCATTCTTCTATTTAAATACAGTTGTGATTTCCCGGCAACAAAGCTTCATTTAACCGACATTGGTCCAGCGCCTAGAAGAACCTATTTCATTCTAAAATCTTTTTAAGTTCTGCCTTCTCTGCGTCGTTGAGGACCAGCCATTCTAAAGGCACCTCTGCACTGACCGCCTCCCAAGATTTCTTAACCATGGGGCGCGCAAGGGGCTTATCGTGAAGATCGATCAGCAAATTTAAATGGCGAATCAGAATCGTACGTTTCGGTTTATAAAATCCACTTTTGTCTTTTCCGGCGTTGGTAATTTCGTTTGAAGATTCTACTTTGGATAAAAGGTCGGTGAAATATTTTTTCAAGCTCATAAGATCCCGCCTGAATGGATCTCGTAGGCGATCTGTTTTAGTTTTCCACCGTTGGTTTCCTCGTGCGCGCAGGCGGTTAAAGCAACTATTAAATCCATCTTAGCCAAAAGCCAGATCGCGTCCCCGGCCTGGCTTCTAGGATTTTCAATGCGTACACGTCCCGTTTCTGAAATTTGCACGTTCATAAATATGTTAAAACTATTTTGGATCGCGTCTGGTAATAGTCCGTGAGACTTTAGACTACGTGATAGATTCTCGTGACAACTTGGATGATGAAGATGTGGATCTCCGGCTACGATCTGAAACATTTCCAAACTGCAAGGTGGCATCAACAGATCATGACGCCCGCAGGTGTCCTTCACGATCTCAAGCATCACGTTGCTGCGATTGGAATAAAGGCTATGTCCCGTCGTTAAAAAAAGCTCATCGTTATAGTCCACCGACCGTGCGCATGAAAGAACTTCGAGCGGATTCGCCATTGCGAAACAGAAAAGGTCTGAGACTTGTTTTCCTTCCACATCGATCACTTTGAGAAGTTGATTTTTTTTTAAGCTAAAACTAACACCGGTTGCGGGCGCAATCGTTTGGTTCACGTCCCGGCCTTCGGAAAACTAAAAAGGCGTTTGAAGGGACAACTCCATTGGTCGCCGTTATTTTTCCCAGAAAATTGGATCGATTCCCAATCTTGAGCGTGCTTTTCCACCATGGGATTAACACTCCCTTCGAATTTAATTTCGCGCTGGCGATTTATTTTGACCATGCTTTCGAAGGTTCCCTTTTCCATCAAGTCATCAAACTGAGCGTAAAGATTAAACACGACCACCGGGTACGGAAATTTTCGCGCTAAACGGGAACTGTGCGGATGCATTCCCACAACAAAATAAGCATCGCCGCCCAAACAGAAACAGAAGTTTTTATCCTTCGGATCGGCGCTAAATTTGGGATCCCACTTAATTTCGTCCGTTGAGTTGGCGCCACAGATTTTTACTTCGTAGGCATGCATCGCCGAGAGCTCATCCCACATTTTCTTTTCGAAATCTTCCTCTGAAGTTAGCTCAGAATCTTCGAACACGGCCCAAAAACTATAAAAAGGCGATTTTAAACGCCGCTGTTCAGCTTTAAATCGCAAAAGGTCTTCGGCCAACTTGGGAGCGCATTCGCCCGAACCAAAGTTTTTATATTTTTCTGACATGTAATCTTGTTTAAGAAAAGAGCTTACTGCCGCAACGCAGGGGTAATTCGGTTTCAAGACTAAATTTTTGATATCTTGAAAAAGTTGGAACCCCATGGCAAACCCCGTAGACCCAGGGATTGCAAAGCGAAGGCCCGTTCGGATGGGTGCGAGGGCAAAATTACGCATGGGCCGTGTGGAAATTTTCCTCAAAGGCGGGGCTGACATCCCGCACGTAAATCGGTCAAGAGCGGAGCTAACTGAAGCGGATTCTCGGTCACCGCAAAAGGACTTTGATAAGCGTTCTCGATTAAACCCACAAGATCTTTTTGGACATCGTAGGCATTCCAGTTCGTGCACATGACGGCGTCCGCGTTTTTAAGAGCCCGGTTAAAAGAGCTGTCGGGATTAGCTAAATTAAAAAGTTTTGACCAAACTCCATTTGGGTCCGCCTCTTTATCGCCGATATTATTTTGCTCGGGCGTCGTAGCCTTTAGGTTTCGGTCAAGGTTCAATAACCGATTGGCGACACCTTGCGCGAATAAACTTTCTCCACCCTGTCGGGTCAGGTAAACGACGTTCTTGCAGCCTGACGCCTTAAGGACATCAACGGGATGCAAGTCTGACCACCCACCCGCAGATATTAACTTTTGTTTTTTCGCGGTAAAAGGCAGTAGCGGAGAAAGACCGGGTTCAGCCGGAGATAACGATAATACTTCTTTCCAAGTCGTCATTCCTAATGAGAAAAATCTTCGGTTTTTTTCATTTTTCGGATCCAAGTTTTTTCCGATTAGAGCAAGTTTATCGTTCGCTCCCCAGTAGCCAAACATGACTTCTTCGGGGCTCGCAATTTTAAACTTGTTGCCGAACTCTGGATCTAAATTTCGGTCATAAGCGGTAAACGCGTTAGTCACTTGCCCAGCCGCACTGCCGATCAAAACGGAGGTCGACGGATAAACTGCGATGGGCTTTCCAATTTCTCGATTTTCTAAATGCACGGTAGGTTCGTTTTTAAAATGAGATTCGAATAAGCCGTGTAATAAATTGGCGCATTCGGGCTTTGCCTTCGTCAGCGCGGACCAAGTCAAATTTTCGGACTCGGATGAGCATTGTTTAAAAAATTGGGCCCATTCATTTAAAACTTGTTCGCTAGCCCTTTCGGCTGCGTAAAACTCGGCCCACCGCCCGAAAGTCTCTGAGGCATTCTTAAAGTTGATAATGCCGGGGCGGAAAAATAAATTCGCGTCCGTCGAAGCATCAAATTTTCCGAACAGCGTAATTGAATCCGTTAGTTGCTTCAAAAAAAATTGCGAACTTTTTTCGTCGTGGCGTGCAAGGGCGGCAAAGTATGGATAAAGCGACGCGTGATTAAATAGGTCGGATTTTACGCCCTCGTTGAGGATATTAATCACTTCGGAAAAATTTTTCTTAACAAGTTCTGTCGCCATACTTTGGGTACTGGCTAGCGCTTGCAGCTTATTGTATTCTCCGTAAAGTTTAAAAATATCCTGTGAAAATTTGGTGTTTTTGAGTTCGGTAAAGAAACCTAAAAAACTTTTTACCATTAAAGAAGCCCGCCGATTTTTTTCAGCCGCGTCAACTGTATCATTTTGTAAGAATGGATTTTGCGCAACGGCGTTTATCAGAAACATCGTGATCGAAGCTGAGCTACCTCCCGCCATGGCCGAAGGTAATCCTTGGGTTTCGATCAGTTTGGAAATTCCACCCCAATGAGCGGGTTCAAGTTCACCATTACCCCGAATGGCTAAGCAGTAATTTCCTTCGGCGATCGAAGAGCCGGTATACGTTCCGGTTTTCTTATTTTGAAGTGAAAACATATAAATGACGGCTAAAACTAACGCAAAGAACACGACGTACTTTTTAAAATTCATAGATTCCCCAAAGAATGGATTGATCCTTGAAGTTATCACAATGAAAACGGCGAGACACCTTTCACCGCTGGAAGGTCTAGTCGAGGAAATTCAAATTAAGACCATGGTCATAATAGTGAGGGGACTATTTTTAAATTTTATTTAATGGATTCTTTTGGATTATTTTCGCGATGACCTGAGTGTGTTGTTTCACACTGATGATCTGCAGTTTATATTCTGTGTTTCCTTCGACAATTATTTTGAGTTCGGTCTTCCGGTTTACCGGTTTAGGCGAAGTAAAAGTACACCCGTCATTTGCGGGCGTCGATAAAACGGTCTTCCCCAGAACAGTCTTGTAAACTGCGGAATTTTGTTCTTGAACAAAATCTGTTACCTCGCCCACTTTTTTACCTTGATCGTAGAGAATGTACGCCATGATGACCCCTTAAAGAAAGCCCGCCTGTTTCCCAAGTGAGCTTTGTGTGCTTAGGTTGATTCTCGCGCCGAATCAGACGCGGCCTTTTCTTCGTGATCTGAAATAAGTTGCAGCACTTCGTCCGGCTTGACCCGGCTTTCTTCGTTTGGAATAGGGGCTGCTTTATTCTTCCGTTCGATTTCAAAATTCTGGATGATTAAATCAACGGTCGCGGTAAGCCGGGTCAGCTTATGATCCGTAAGCAAACTGGTTTGCAGATGCAGATCGGCATTGCGACGTTCGAGCAAATTCATTCGATTCTGATTAATTAAGACAAAGACCGCTAGAAACATTGCTTCGAGAGAAGCCAACATGCTTAATTTTTCGAACGATTGAAAAAAATGAAGGCAAATACCGTAAACTAAGATGTGCGCGTAAAGAGAATTTGTGCTGCCGGTGAATCCAACAACGGTATCGATAAATTTTTGATCTAAACGGCGGTTCCGATCAGCCTCCTGCCGAATATCGTGGATCGCTTTGATGTTCGTATCGATGACTCGTTCGGAGGTTGGTTTTTTTTTATCGGGCATTGTTATTTTTAAAAAACTTTAGTGCGAGTTACAAGCATGAAATAATCGCCCTTCTCCATGGGGAATAATGGGCCGCCCACCAAGCATATTGGCCCGCCCCATCATCCACCTCGGTCAAGGGCCCCGTGATCGTGGACTCTACCTTGCAACCTTTTAAAAGTCTCAACCCTTTATAAGGAGTCCACATATGGTTAACGCTCAAGAAATTAAACCTGAAATGCCCGTTGTTTGTTCGCAGAATGGCCAATTCGCCGTCGTGGATCATATTGCGGGAACGGACAGCATCAAATTGAAAAAAGATGAGAGCGGTAAACATCACTTCATCCCCCTAAGCTGGGTCACAACGGTCGATAATAAAGTTCACGTTGATCGCCCGGGCGAGCAAGCCATGAAAGAATGGCGAACCGAGCAGTAATACATTTCGCACATGTTAAAGGTCGACTTCGTGTCGGCCTTTTTTATGCAAAAAAATGAAACGGCCTATTTTCTTTTTTCCCAACCGGGCTTTAAGGGTCGATCGATTTCAATATCTAAATCTGGGTGGACCAGGCTTTCATTTAAGAACATCGTCATGTCTATTTCTTTTTCCAAAAGCCTTAACCATTTTTTAGCATCATCAAATTTCAAAAAAATAGGGGTCCGATCGTGTCCGTTTTCTTGAATCAGTTGGGACGGGTCTGAAGTCAGGATCGAAAACGAAAAAAGTTGTTTCGCATTTTCTGGGTCCGTCCACACGTCAAAAATTCCTGCCGCAAACAGGATTTCATTCTTAGGTTTAAATTGAATCACGTTCCCTGCATAAGGCCCTTCGTACACCGACTCGAAAAATCCCGACATCGGTACGACGCAATGGTTTTTTCGAAACGGTTCTTTCCACGTTGGCTTACACGAGACGGTTTCCAAACGGGCATTGTGAGTCGCAAACTTAATCTTAGGCTCTTTCGACCAAGACGGGATCAGCGAAAACTGCATCCCCACCATCCGAAGAACCGAATTTTCTTCAACGATGACGGGCGCATTATCCTTTGGAAAAATGCGAATATCTATTTCATCCTTAAATGAAGGAAACGAAACGCCATGCTGGCTAAATAGATCGGCCGGTTTAGTTTTAACGGTGTACTGTGAACACATGCGCCCATTATTTCTCTTTTTCGCAGAAAAGAAACAAAAAAATGGAGCCCTCTAGTTATCCGGGAAGTATTCCCTTATACATCAGGCTAGGTAATGAAGGATCATCAGCATCCGTGACCAAGTAAAAATAGTTTGCCTGAGGTGGAACGCAAAGCCCTTCGGGTTTAACGGTGATTTCTAAAGGTTCCGTGAATTTAACTTCACCATTCAAGTTCATGCACCCAAGAAGGGCGCCTTCGAAAGGACCATCATCGTAGGCGTTCAGGGTGTTTTCCGCGACGGCGGTAAACCAGATTTTCTGTTCAGCGATAAAAGCGGCATCCGTTATGCCATAAATATTTGGCCCTAAATCAACCGGCCGTATCCAAACGATCGAACGATCGCTGAGGGGTAGTTGGGCTTTGACCTTGATCATTGCGTTCGCGCCCGAAATGGTATTTTTACGGTGAAACAGGTAAATATGTTCGTCGTGAAAAAAGCCGCCTTCGATATTAAGCTCATCAATTTTTTTACGAAGCCCGCCGAAAAGAAATTGAAAGTCGACCGGTAAAACGGAACCTTCCGTGACCAAGTAACCGCGGTGTCGATTTAAAGTTGATCCCGAAGGGACAACCAGCAGTGATCCGTTTATGACGATGAGACACTCGAAATCGGGCTTAACTTTTTTTCTTGCTTTCGGCTCTAGCGGAAGGCTTTCGTCGTTCAAAATGATTTTGCGTTCATCGTTCTTTTCTTCCAACGAAAATGAAAGCAAAAAATTTTCATCATCGGCGACGACAAAGAACCGACCGTCTAAAAAGACCAGACCACTGCTGGCGCTTACTGGCAGACTTCGCTGAAGCTGCAATCCAATCTTTTTATTAGCTACCGACATAGCCTTAGTATGGTAAGGCTTCGGCTGCAGCTTCGCGCTCCCAATGCCGGTGCTCACCTAGTAGCTTTACGAAACGCTTTGTCATGTCGCCCGCATTTCTATCGCCCAGCACGACGCCTTTGTCTTGCAAATGGGTTCCCATCGTAGCGCGTTTTAAAAGATCTTCACTACCACTAAGGGCAGCGATCGTCTTGCAGTGCTTGAAGGCCTGACCGATGAAGCGCATCGCGCAGCCTAAATTTTTCGGGTCGTCGTAGTCGGAAGCCTTTGCTAAGACAATCACCCCGTCATAGCGATGCGACGGTGTAGAAGCTAAAAGACATTCGACGTTTTTAACTTGATCGTTATCTTTATTTTTACTGAATTCAGTCACGATCATTTCTGAGCTAACTTTACTCTTATCAAGCATCGCTTTTATCGTTTGCACGTCAGCGGTTTTTGTCGCTGGCGTCACCAAGATCGCAACTTTTCTAGAAGTCACGTCTTTAGGATTGTTAGCGATGATCCCCAAAGCTTGAGAACTGGTCGGTAGATCCACCTCGGCGTCAATCTCGACGTCGGATTCTTTGGCGGCTTCGAGCGAACGATTGGGTGGCACGATGTTATTATCGGAATCAGCCGGGTTTGGTGGCATTGAAGGTTTACCTGGAAGTTTTACGCCAATTTTAGAAGAAACTTCCCGGGCTAGATCGGCATCTACGAACATTAAAAGTTCGCTCATGCGATTTCTGACCTCGGGTGATTTAACTTTCGATAGCTCAAAGATAAAGGCATTTTTGATATGAGTTTTTTCCACTTCGGTTTGACTGTTATAAAATAATTCAGCCTGCGAAACGTGATCGCCGAAACTTGTGCTGCGCGCGCGAACTTTAGATGCTGCAATTTTTTCGTTAAAGCTAACAAACTTTTTTGGATCCGCGCCGGCATGAAATGGACAGCCCCGGGGTTTTAATGAATTAGGTTCGTAGGCTACTTTTCCCTTCGGAATGAGCTGGCGCCCAAATCCGTCGCGTTGATTGTTATGGACCGGCGCCAAGGGGCGGTTCACCGGAAGTTCGTGAAAATTGGGCCCACCAAGGCGAGTCAGCTGGGTGTCGGTATACGAAAATAAGCGGCCCTGAAGAAGGGGGTCGTTGGTTAAATCGATCCCGGCTACCAAATGCCCCGGATGAAACGCGACTTGTTCAATTTCGGCGAAGTAATTATCGGGATTTCTATTCAGCACGAGCTTTCCGATTTTACGAATGGGCACCAATTCTTCGGGAACAAGTTTCGTTGGGTCAAGTAGATCAAAAGGAAATTTAAATTCGTCTTCTTCTGGTATAAACTGCACGCCTAGCTCCCACTCGGGAAAGTTTCCGGCCTCGATCGCTTCGAATAAATCACGTCGGTGGTAGTCCGGATCTAAACCACCTAACTGTTGGCTTTCTTCCCACGGAAGCGAATGGACACCCAAGACCGGTTTCCAGTGAAGCTTTACGAATGTACCGACGCCTTTTTTATTTACGAAACGAAACGTATGAACGCCGAAACCTTCCATCATGCGGTAACTGCGCGGAATGGCGCGGTCGCTCATGGCCCAACAAACCATATGTAAACTTTCGGGCGTCAATGAAATGAAATCCCAAAAAGTATCATGGGCCGATTGCGCCTGCGGAATCTCGTTATCCTGCTCAGGCTTTACGGCGTGAATTAAATCAGGAAACTTCATTGCGTCCTGAATAAAAAAGACCGGGATATTGTTTCCGACAAAATCATAATTTCCGTCGTCAGTATAAAATTTTATCGAAAAACCGCGCACATCTCTCGCCGTATCCATAGATCCCCTGCTGCCGGCCACCGTAGAGAAACGGGTTAACACGGGCGTCCGTTTACCCACCTCGGTCAGAAAACCGGCCGAAGAAAATTTACTAATGTCTTCCGTACACTCGAAGTAACCGAAGGCCCCGGCGCCGCGCGCGTGGACTACCCGTTCAGGAATTCGCTCGTGGTCGAAGCTTGTGATTTTTTCGCGAAGCACGAAATCTTCAAGAAGCGTTGGTCCGCGAGGTCCCGCTTTTAAACTGTTGTGATTGTCCGAAATTTTTAACCCTTGGTTGGTTGTCAGAACTTCACCTTCTTCGCCCGGGGTATTAGCGCGCGGCGGTTCCGATGCTTGAGACAACGCATCGGTTTTTGAATTTTTAGACGACACGGGTGGTTTTGCTTTAGCCATTTTTTTTCCTTGCAAGATTATTAAAGAGATAAAGCAAGGATAGCCCGAAGATTTCAAAATCCCAACTCTATTATCGCCAATAAAAGCGCATTTACGGAAGTCCACATTTTTTTTGAGATTAAAATTTAACTGAGGCTAGTAACTTTTATTGACTGTGAATTTTACCTCAAGTTTTATATTGAATCGCGTTCCATAGGAGCGCGGATTTTTTTTTGATTAAGGAGCTTCGAATATGCTATGGCGCGGAA
>CAXSEH010000038.1:1005-19880 GCA_964236345.1 uncultured Bdellovibrionales bacterium | reverse complement strand
ATCTGACAGCTCGCTAGAATCAACACTCTACTTTTAGAGAAGGGTTGGTTATGCGCATTTACATCAGTGACCTCAAAGATCACGTTGGACAGACCGTCGAATTAAAGGGTTGGGCTTACCAAACGCGCTCATCAGGTAAAGTGAAATTTTTGGAACTTCGCGATGGAACCGGCATTATCTCTTGCGTTTTTTTTCCCGCCGATTGCGGTCCCGAAAATTTCACGAATTTTGATCAAATTACTCAGGAGTGTTCGGTCAAGGTTACCGGCTCGATTCGCCAACATCCGAAGCAAGCAAACGTCTTTGAGATGGGGGTCAAAAGCTTCGAGATAATCGGAAAGTCCGAAAATTATCCGATCACCCCCAAGGAACATGGCACTGATTTTTTAATGGAAAATCGACATCTATGGATCCGTTCTAAGCGGCAACACGCGATTTTAAAAGTTCGCCATGAAATCATTATGGCGATCAGGGATTTCTTCGATGGACGGGGCTTTACTTTAACCGATGCGCCCATATTTACTCCAGCCGCTTGTGAAGGAACATCGGATTTGTTCGAGACAAAGTATTTTGACGAGAAGATGTACCTTTCGCAATCGGGCCAGCTCTACATGGAGGCCACGGCTCGTGCGTTTGGAAAAGTTTATTGTTTCGGACCAACTTTCCGCGCAGAAAAATCTAAAACGCGAAGACACATGATCGAGTTTTGGATGGTCGAACCCGAAGTCGCGTTCAACGATATGTACGACAATATGGATTTGGCTGAGGCATTTACCGAATACATTGTTCAACGAGTTTTGAAAAACCGTCCTGAAGAACTAAAAATTCTTGAACGTGACGTTTCGAAATTAGCACTCATAAAAGGTAAGTTTCCACGCCTGCATTACAAAGAAGCCGCAGAGATTATTAAGAAAGAAAATCCAGCGTTTGTTTTGGGCGACGATTTTGGTGCGCCGGACGAAACTATTATTTCTTCACAATTTGATAAACCCGTCTTCGTCCATCACTACCCTCAAGCTCTTAAGGCTTTCTACATGAAAGAAGACCCTAACGATAAAGGCTACGCCATGGGATGTGATATGTTAGCGACCGAAGGTTACGGCGAAGTAATCGGTGGCGGCCAACGTGAAGAAAGCGTCGATGTTCTCATTCAAAGAATCAAAGAGCATAAATTAGATCAAAAAGATTTCGAATGGTATTTAGATATACGCCGGTACGGAAGCGTTCCCAGCGCGGGTTTTGGTCTGGGACTTGAACGTGCCGTGACTTGGATTTGTGGTCTGCCGCATGTTCGCGAAACCGGAGCGTTCCCTCGTTTATATGGAAGAGCTTACCCGTAAGCTAAGCTTACACTGAAGGATTTTATGACTGAAATGATGTTGAAGAAAATTGAAGAGCTTGAAAAACGAAACGACACTGCCCTAGCCGGCGGGGGCGCCGACAAACTTGCAAAGCATAAGCAGGGCGGACGCCTGTCTGCTCGCGAACGGGTTGAAGTATTGCTTGATCCTGGAAGCTTTGTCGAAATGGATCGCTTCGTTACCCACCGCTCGACAAATTTCGGGATGGAAAAAAATAAAGTTCCGGGCGATGGAATCATCACCGGCTATGGCCGCATCAACGGAAAACTTGTCTACGTTTCTTCGCAGGACTTTACCGTGATCGGCGGATCTATGTCGCGAACTCAAGCAAACAAAATTTGTAAGGTAATGGATCTTTCGATTAAAAACGGTGCTCCATTCGTGTCGATTAATGACTCTGGCGGCGCGCGCATTCAAGAAGGCATCGAATCTTTAGGTGGTTACGCAGATATTTTTACTCGCAATGTTTTAGGTTCAGGGGTCGTCCCCCAAATTACCGCGATCATGGGGCCATGTGCGGGTGGCGCGGTTTATTCTCCTTCGATTACTGATTTTGTTTTTATGGTTGAGAAAACCAGCTACATGTTTGTAACGGGGCCTGATGTTATTAAAGCCGTGACCCATGAAGATGTAACAAAAGAAGAACTGGGCGGAGCGGTTACGCATTCCCAGAAATCGGGCGTCGCGCATTTTACTGCTAAAGACGATAAACACTGCCTACTTTTAATTCGCGAGTTAATGAGCTTCTTGCCTTCAAATAATCTAGATGACTCCGCGGCCTTGGCAACGAAAGATCGACCCGATCGAATTAACGAATCGTTAAATAGTTTGATTCCCGATAGCCCCAAAAAGCCTTACGATATGCTTCAGTTAATTTCCGAGGTGGTGGATGAAGGATACTTTCTAGAAGTTCACAAACAGTTTGCCGCAAATATTATCGTGGGCTTCGCGCGATTTAACGGTAGACCAGTCGGTATCGTTGCGAACCAACCACAAGTTTTAGCTGGTTGTTTAAATATCGAAGCTTCTAGAAAAGCGGCGCGCTTTATCCGTTTCTGCGATGCCTTTAATATCCCGATAGTTTCGTTCGTTGACGTTCCGGGATTTCTTCCAGGAAAAGATCAAGAGTGGAATGGAATCATTACTCACGGTGCAAAACTTTTATATGCGTATGCCGAAGCGACGGTTCCTAAGGTGACGCTTATTACCCGCAAGGCCTATGGCGGCGCTTACATCGTCATGGGTTCAAAGCTTTTACGTAGCGATGTTAACTTGGCTTACCCGTCGGCTGAAATTGCCGTCATGGGCGCCGATGGTGCCGTGAATATCATTCACCGCGAAGCCATCGCTAAATCAAAAGATCCCGTGGGCGAGCGGAAAAAATTAACGGCCGAATATGAAACCATGTTCAGTAATCCTTACGTGTCAGCAGAGCTTGGGTACACCGATGAAGTGATCGAGCCCGCGTTGACTCGGAAAAGAATTATTGATTCGTTGGAAATGCTAAAGAATAAACGCGAAATGCACCCGCCGAAAAAACATGGGAACATTCCGCTATGATTACTCCTCCATTTAAAAAGATTTTAATCGCAAACCGTGGAGAGATCGCGATTCGTATTACTCGAGCCTGCCGAGAATTAGGTATCACATCGGTTGCCGTATTCAGCGATGCCGATCGCGATAGCCTTCACGTTTTTTTGGCTGAAGAGGCCTACCACATTGGACCTTCCCCTTCGAAAGAAAGTTATTTAAACTTTCGCAAAATTATTGAGGTCGCAAAAAAAGCGGGCGTAGATGCGATTCACCCTGGATACGGATTTTTATCTGAAAACCCCGTTTTCGTTCGCGCCTGCAAAGAAGCTGGTATCGTTTTCATCGGACCCACGGCCGAAAATATGGAAGCGATGGGAGACAAGTTATCTGCTAAGGCCTTGATGAAGAAGGCTGGCGTTCCGCTGGTGCCGGGCAGTGAAGGTGGAGTTGAATCCATTGAAGAAGCGCGTTCTATCGCCAGCGAAATCGGTTATCCGGTTATCATCAAAGCTACCGCGGGTGGTGGCGGCAAAGGCATGCGAGTCGTCCGTTCTGAAGACGAACTAGAAAGTGCCTTTAGAGCCTGTCGGTCGGAAGGGCAAAACTATTTCGCCAATCCCACGGTCTACATGGAAAGATTTATTAACGATCCGAAGCACATCGAAATTCAAGTGTTCGGTGATACGCATGGTAACGTCGTTCATTTGTTCGAGCGTGAATGTTCGGTTCAGCGCCGGCATCAGAAGATAATTGAAGAATCCCCGTCCCCGTCCGTTCCGCAAGACGTGCGAATTAGGATGGGCGAAGCCGCGGTAAAAGCGGCTAAATCGATCGACTACATCGGTGCGGGCACAATCGAATTTATTTTCGACAACAAAACCAAAGAATTTTTCTTTATGGAGATGAATACCCGTCTTCAAGTCGAGCATCCGATCACAGAATTAGTAACCGGCTATGATTTGGTGAAAGAACAAATCTGGGTGGCCAAAGGTAAGCCGCTTAGTTTCAAGCAATCCGAAATAAAACAAAAGGGACACGCTATTGAGGCCCGCATTTGCGCGGAAGATCCCGTAACCTATAAGCCAAGCCCAGGAATTATTCGGGCTTGTCGACATCCTCAGGGGCCTTTCTTGCGTATCGATTCTTACGCCTACCCAGGTTACGAAGTTCCGATTTATTACGATCCCATGATTGCGAAAGTAATTACTTACGGAGACACGCGTGAAGAAGCTATTGATCGCATGGAGCGAGCGCTTAGTGAATTCGTTTTAACGGGAATTAAAACAAATATCGTCTTGCATAAATCGATACTTAAAAACCCTAAATTTCTAGACGGGTCTTACACAACCCAGTTCATCGAGAAAAATTTTGAAGTTTTAGAACCAGAATTATTTAAAGATATCGATGATCCGTTGTTTTTAATATCGGCCGCAATTTCGGCTTACCAAGACCGGCAGTCAAAAGACGTGCGGCGCCTTAACGTGGCGTCTAATTGGCGTCGAATCGGTCGTAAAATGCAATTGCGAATGTAAGGAAAATAATTATGTATTTCGAAGCAGAGCTTAAAGGCAAAAAATATAAGGTCGACGTCATTGAAGGCCGTCATAATTGGAAAATTTCTTTGCAAGAAGAAGGCAAAGAATGGAAACAGTATGATATTTCTAAAAACGATTACCGTAAGGCCGAAGAATATATCAGTTTTCTTTTTGAGGGAAAATCTTACCTCGTAGACGTTCTAGGGCAAGACACCGAGTATACGGTTTTTACCCGAAATTCTTTCCGTACGATTAGAATTTTCAATGACGAAATGCTTTTACACGAATCTTTAAAGAAGGGTGGCGGTTTCGGAAGCGATGATCAGCTGAAATCGGGCATGCCCGGAAAAATTATCGAGATTTTCGTTAAGGTGGGCGAAGAAGTAAAAGCCGGCAAACCGCTACTGATCATGGAAGCCATGAAAATGGAAAACGAAATGCGTGCCGCGAGCGACGTTAAAATCAAAGAGATCTGCATTAAACAAGGTGACTCGGTCGAATCGGGAGCCGTCCTTATAAAATTCGAGCCGGTAGCGAAATAATGTTCAAATTTATCTTACCTTTAACTACCGTACTTCTTTTGTTTTCATGTTCAAAAATTGAAACCGGGTTGAATTTCGCGCCTCGCATTGCGACCAGTAAGATTGATGATGCCTTTGATTTTAAGTCGGAAAAACTTTCAACAATCCGAAAACAAATTGATTTAGACATCCAAAATTCTAAAAAAGACCTGGCGCAGAAGTTAATTTCGCATGTTGAAACTCTAGAAAAGTATTCGAAACAATCGGAAATTTCTAAAACCGAAATGATTACATTTTTTAATGACTGGGCGGAAACCCAAACGGCTTTGCTTGAAAGCTTCAGGAAATCTGCGGATGTAACATTGAAGAATTTAAAGCCCGAAGAAATTGAAAATTTTAAAGCTTACTCAGAAAAAAAATACGCTGAAGAAATTGCCTTGGCAAAAGACAAAAAAGCTTTCTTGAAAAAAAAGCGTCAGACCTTCGAAAAAAACTATGATCTGTTTTTCGACGGCCTTAATAATGATCAGGAAAAGATGTTAAATGTTTTTTTAGATGATCACATGGACTATTTTATCCAACGAATTTTATCCAGACAGAAGTTTTCAGAAGAATTTTACATGAAAATAAAATCGCAAGACTTAGTCCTAGACACCATCTTGTCGCACTATAGCGGTAAAAAACTAAGCGCGATTACTGATTTACCATTGAAAGGCTATTTGGATCAATTTTTTGATTTCCAGGTAGCGCTTTGGAAAACCGCTACCGAAAAACAAAAGAACTATTTTAGGAAAGTCCTTGGCGATTATAAAGATCAGCTAAAGAAAATCGCCAGTAACTAGAAGTCTTCTACTATACAGTTGGCGGGCGTTTTCTTTCGAAAGCCCCAACGACGAATATCGAGATCTCATAAAGAAACCACAGGGGAAACAACAGTAAAATCATGCTAAGTGCATCCGGAGGTGCCACTAAGGCCGAAACGCCCGCGATGGCCACCACTGCGTACCGACGTTTTTCTTTTAGAAACTTCTGGCTTACTAGCCCGGTCATTCCGAGAAATGAAATGACGACCGGCATTTCGAAGGCTAGACCAAAAACCAAAGCGGTCTGAGTAAAGAACCCCAAGTAGTGATCAATCGTAATCATCGGTTTGTCGACGGTACCGCCAAAATTCATTAAAAATTTAAAGGCCATCGGTAGAACAACGAAATAACTAAAGGCGATTCCCATCGCAAACTGTAAGGTACCGAAGAAAACAAATCCCATCGCTACTTTTCTTTCATTCTTGTAAAGTGCCGGCGATATGAATTTCCATAATTGATAAAGCCAAATCGGTGCGGCGATCAGCATGCCCGCAATGAAAGCCACTTTGATGTGGGCCATAAATTTATCGATCGGAGCGGTAAAAACTAAACCCCCATTAGGAAGGTAGGGCTCAATTGGCTTGCGGACGGCATCGAAAAGTTTTTCGCTAAAACCCCACGCTAAACACATACCGAAAAAAATTCCATAGGCCGAGCGGGTTAAACGAAAACGAAGTTCCCCTAAATGTTCAACCAAAGACATGCTTCCTTCGGGGACTGCGGGTTTTAACTCTTCGGTCATGATGTCGGCTTTTTTTCTTCGGGTAGGACGACCATGGGGTCAGGCTGAATTTGCTTTAGATATTCTTCTTCGGCTAATTTTATTTCTTCAGGAGTTTTTGCAACGACGGGTTCAAGCACAATGGCTTCAGAGGGTGGAACGTAAGGAGCTTTTTTCTTCATCATTTCTTCAGGAGTTAAAACGACGTCTTGCTTTAGATCATCGAATATTCCTGTCGTCATTCGGCGCATATCCGCCAGAAACTTAGCGGCTTGCCTAGCCACTTCTGGCAATTTTTCTGGTGGAATAACTAGAACCGCGATGATGCCCAAGATGAGCAAATGTGAGAGACTCATAACACTATTTAAACTTAGGCTTTGGACAGTTTCAATTGTTCTTTTGGAACGGTCACGACTCCGAGCTCAGTCAGTTTTTCGCGAGCCAAATCAGACCCGGTGCGCAAATACCGATCATACAGTCGTAAAACGTTTTGATCAGACTGGACGAGGGATTTTTCACTAATGTAATTCAAGACCTCGACGTATTCATGAAAACGTTTCGAAAAAGTAGAATACACGGCGCTTAAAGTGTCTTGCTTGCTCCATGCGTATAAGTTGGAATAAGCCGCAGATCCAATTTCCACATAGTAATCCAAATCGACAATTTTACTTTGAAATGAATCTGAGAAAAACCCGGTCAGGTACAGCGCGCGGTCAGCCAAGGTGCGCATAAGCTCTTTTTTTTTCATAGTTTCAGAATTGATGGCTTGAAGGTACATTTCTGCAAACGTTTCGGGTGGTCGTTCCGACCTGTCGTCTAACAAAGGGCCGTGCAAATTTCTAGAGTCTAAATAGAATTTTAAAAGTTGAACCAAGTAAGCTTCGATATCCGGTTGCGTTTTTACATGGCGCTGGGCACATGCTTCTTTTACGACTTCACTAAAGTGTTCTTCCGGCGAGATAAACACAAATGATTTCATTTTGAGACACCTCTTCGTAGGCTTGCTGTTACACCCATTTTATCGGTCTTTTCGTCCAGGGTCTTAAAAAATTTTGCTCCAATGCTTTAGATTCGACCTAAGGCCAGCCGATACACGAAATATGGCTATAGACTACGGACCTCTTAGAACCCTTTTTGACTCTGAAGATATCACCGAAATTATGGTTAATTCGGCTAATAAAATCTTCGTCGAACACCAAGGTACCCTAGTGGAAACGTCAGTTAAATTTGTCGATCAAAGGCAATTTGAAGAACTCATCTACTCAATCCTGGCCTGGGATAAAAAGAAAATTTCGAACTCTTATCATTTTGACGGAACCCTGCCTGGGGGCGAAAGGTACAATGTCACCCTTCCGCCATTATCAAAAAAGGGACCGACCCTAACAATTAGAAAATTTGCGACCCACAATCTAACCTTGGATGATTTAGTAAAAAAAGATTTTATGTCTGACAAGGCTTCACAATTTTTAAAGGCGGCCGTCGCTGCACGCGCATCAATAGTCATTTCGGGTGGAACAGGAAGCGGGAAAACTTCCTTACTTAATTCACTAAGCGGCGCGATTCCCAATACCGAGCGCGTTGTTTCTATCGAAGACGTGGCGGAACTAAGGCTTAATCATCCTAACTGGATTTCGTTGCAATCAGTTCCCGACGAAAAGGCGAGCTTGTCGGCGAAAGACTGCTTAATCAATTCACTACGCATGAGGCACGATCGAATCATCGTGGGCGAATGTCGAAAAGATGAAACATTCGAAATGCTGCAAGCCATGAATACGGGACATGATGGCTCTATGACAACGGTTCACGCGAATTCGGCTACTGACTGTCTGAGTCGCCTCGAGTCCCTCGTCCAACTGAATGGTGTCGAGCTGCCAATCAAACAACTGCGTTTTTTAATGTCACGCGCGATCAACTTAGTTATTCAGATTCGCCGACGTTGAGATGGACGGCGCGAAATAGTGGATATTACAGAAATAATGGGTATGGAGAATGAAGTAATAACCCGGGCAGCCATATTCGAGCGGGATCCGGCGGGAGTGTTATTTCCTACCGGACTTATTCCAAATATGCTGAAAAAAATAAATTCGAACGGACAGATTATTCCGCATTCATTTTTTGAAGTCCGCGGAGTCGTTCGTAAAGTCGGATAATTACAAAGCTACGTTAAGATCAAAAGAAATTCTTTCTTTTAGCCTTTCAAAATCCTTTTTAAATTCAGTTTGAATAGAGCCTTGAAAAGTAAGTTTGTTATTACTAAACTGGGTGTCGATACCGTACACCAAAATCCAATCCGCGCTTTCCTTAATGACATAAGCGGCGGTACTTCCGGTAATTTGGTTGTTCGACCTTTTATCCCCAGCAAAATCGGCGTGATCGGGGTTATTTTCAAGATCGTAAGCCGAAATAAACAACAATTTGAAAGCATCGCTATTTTTTAATTGCGACTCTGCACGGTATAGAGAAGTAATGCATCTCCAGCCCAATAGTTGACGGCATTTTTTTAAAACGTAGTCTTTATCTAAGGTAAAAGGTGCGCCGGCCTCAGAACCTTTCCAAGTGCTATCGCTTCCAAGAACATATTTAACGGGTCCCTGAGTTAAGTTTTGCGGCGAGGCGTAGTCGTAAAGATGATCGCTGGCTTTCGGCGAATGCTTATAAGAAGTTAAAATATTTAGGATAGTGGTCGAACTCATTCCCGCTTTAATCTTTTTAGGAATCATCAATACGATACGAGACGTAACTGCGCTCGGTACCGAATCAAAAAATGTAACAAACGCCCCGCCGTTCGCATTTAATTGAGGTTCGATTACTTTCGTGGCGGCTTGTACCATTGCAGACTTTTGATCTTCAGGCGCATTTTTAAACGCCGCTAGGACCGCATCTATTTCCGAAGAAATTTGTTTATTCATTGTTTGAATGCGGTCGCTTTTGCTTTTGTCGGTTTGCAAACTTTGGGCTGGAGACAAGGCCTTTGAGTAGAAAGGGTCCTTGCCGTTAGTTCGAGCGCCGATAATTTGCGAGATAAGCTCGACATCTTTATTGGAAGCTTTTTTATCAGTTGCGAATGAAACGATTGTAAAAAACAAGATCATGTAAATTATAAGACTATTCTTGACTGCGGTTTCAGGTGCCATGCGTTTCCTTAATTTGGTGAACGCATGGTTTATAAAAGTTGACGAATTTTGTCCATCTGATCCTGGACAGACTGCATTTTTTACCGTTCTTTACGCTCGCCCGACTATACTGACTACGTAGGGCTGATTAAAGAGCTTCTGAGATAACTCAATAATTTTTTCTTCGGTGACCTTCGCGTACTCGGCAGCAACATTTAGGCCCTTATTGTAATCATTTCCATAAAACTCATCGAACGCAATCAAATCGCACAACGAAGATTTACGTTGAAGGGCGATGTCGTGCTGACCAATAAGGTAACGTTGGGCACGTTCTAATTCAGTCTGTGGCACTTTTGTTGTCGTTAACTTATTGAATTCCGCCTGAAACATTTCAATCGCTTTTTCAACTTTTTCTGGTGAACACGCGATGTAGCCACCGAAGTATCCGGTCTCTAAAGATTCCATTTTTCTTGGTGAAACCGAGTAAGCTAAGGAATTCTTGTCGCGCAACTCATTGAATAATCGCCCGCCCTGTCCGGCAAGGATTGCTTGAATGGTTTGTAGCGCAAAGCGATCGGGATCGGTAATGCTAAGGCCCCGCCAACCAATAATGACGTGTGACTGTTCTTTGTCTTTGGCTAAAAAGTCTTTTTTGTTTTCTTTAATTGGACTTAATTGAAATTTTTTGTCGGGATTAGTTCGGTCGTGAAGCTTCTTTTCTAATGCTTGTACATTTTTGATCCAAGCTTTTTTATCAAAGTCACCCACTACGGCGATCGTTAAATTTTCTGGATTCAAAATTTTATCTTTAAGTTCTAATATTTGATTACGCCCCAAGTGGTTCATTGTGTGCAAAGTTCCGGTAGCCTCGTATGAAAGTGGATGATTCGGAAACATCGCCTGCATGAACTGCCTTGAACAAAGACTTCCGGGATGATCTTCTTTCGATTTAATTTGCTGCAATAGAATTTGTTTTTCGCGTTCAATAACTTCATTATCAAACGGAGTTTCCGTCATAACTTCTAACGCTAAATCCATTGCTGGCTTTTCGAATGCACTCATGTATTCAAAAGAAAATCCAAAGGTATTCTTTCCGGTAAAAGGTGAAAGCCCCATTGCCATTTCTTCAATCGATTGCATAAGCTGAGCTTCGTTTTTTGAATTGGTTCCGCTCATCCAGGTTCGACTGGCAAGCTCAGACAAGCCCATCGTTTCTGCGGTTTCTAGTCGCGCGCCGCCCTTAAATATAAATTTAGAAGATACGGTAGGAATGTCCGAAACTTGCTTCAACATAAGTTTAATGCCTGTATCAAATTCGACCTTTTCAATTCCGGTTTCAGATTTTTTCTGACCTGATTTAGGAATTAACTTAGGCATCACCACTTTTATATTTTTAACTTGCTTAGTTTTTTTGGGGCCAACATTTTGTTTCCAAATTTCCGGAATTTGTTTCAAAAACATTTCAGATTCTTTTTGTTCATTCGAACCTAAAAAAGCCGTGCTGAGCTGATCTAGCTTTAGGTATTTCTTAGCCGCCTTTTGAACATCTTCAGGCGTTATTTTATTTATGGCCGCCAAGTACTTCTTGTGGCCGTTTGCATCTCCTAGATAAAATTCTAAAGTTCCGGCTTTATTTGCTAAGCCGTCGACCGTTTCTACCGAGTAAAACTGTTCTGATGATATTCCGACCCGCGCGCGTTTGATTTCATTCCAAGATGGTGGATTATTCTGAATGAAATCTATCTGGCGAATGATCTCAGTCGATATTTCGGTAAACTTACTTTGTGATTTCTGACCTTCTTCTTGGTACTGGGCCGAAATCGCAAATAGGCCTTGATCCTGCGGGTTGTAATTAAATGCCGAAACGCCGCTCACCATGGCTTTTTCAAGTCTTAGCTTTTTAACCAGAAGCGAACTGTCGCCCTGTCCTAATACCATCGCCAACACGTCTAGGGACGGTACGTCTTTATGTTTTACATTTGGTGCTTTAAAAATAAAATGAAGATGTTTGTCTTGCAGTTCGTATTTCTCTGAAGCAAATTGATATTTCTTCTGAGCCGGCTCTTTGACGCGCTTCACTTTTTTCAATCTGAACGGTTTAAAATCCCCAAAATATTCTTGGACCTTTTGTTTCATTTCAGGCACTTCAAAATCTCCAGATACGACCAGAAACATATTTGAAGGTACGTAACGTGATTGATAATATTGCTTAATCTTTTTTACGGGCCACGATCGAACGTTCTTGTCGTACCCAATGACCGGTATGCCGTAAGGATGTTTCTTAAATGCGGACGAGAACATTAGTTTTGACGACCTGCGGCCCGGGGAATCGTGGCCCATTTTTATTTCTTCGCAAACCACTTCGCGTTCGCTATCCGTTTCCGCTTTGTCAAAAGTGGGGTGTCCCATCATTTGGCTAATAACATCTAAACCCACGTCCGAAAAGTTTTTCGAAATTGTGACGTAAAAAACCGTTTGATCAAAGGAAGTGTAGGCGTTTAGTTCGCCGCCCGACGCTTCAACGATATTTGCTATTTCTCCGACCTTAAATTTTTCGGTACCTTTAAAAACCAAGTGTTCGATGAAATGGCTGATGCCCTCTTCAGATTTTTTTTCGTCTGCACTTCCCGTTTTGACCCACATCTGAACGCTGACGACCGGGGATTTCTTGCTTTGAATTAAAAGAACTTTAAGTTTGTTTTTAAGTTGAAATTTAACCTGCTTCATCTATATATCCCCTATGTCTTCTTTGGGCGTATACATTCACATTCCATACTGTTTGCAAAGATGCACTTATTGCGACTTTGCAACTTACGTTCATACGGAAATTCGCCCACCTCAAGAATACGTGTCTTTAGTTAAAAAAGAAATTCATAATAAAAAAAATCTATTTACCCCTAAAGAATTAAAGACAATTTATTTCGGTGGCGGCACCCCAAGTCTAATTGATGCAAATTTAATCGTCGAATTAATCAACGAGCTGCGCAACTGCGGTTACACGACTGGACCAGACACTGAGATAACGATTGAAATTAATCCGGCAACGGTGGACGAAAGAAAATTAGAAGTTTATTTGGCGGCAGGAGTGAGCCGATTCAGTGTTGGGGCCCAAAGCTTTAGTGATCGCCTTTTAAAAATGGTCCATCGCGAGCACAATGCTCAGCAAACTAAAGACACGTTATCTTTGCTTCGAAAGTATAATCTCAATTTTTCATTTGATTTGTTGTTCGCGCTACCGACCCAGACCTTGGATGAGCTTAAGCACGATGTAGAAGTAGCGGTGCAATTAGGATCAAAACATGTTTCTCCGTATTGTTTAACCGTGCCCGAAGCTCATCCGCTTTCAAAAAATCGCCCCCTTGAAGATGAACAAATTGAAATGTTCGAAATTATTCATCATGCATTGTCGCGTCAGGGACAAAATCGTTATGAAATTTCTAATTACGCGCAACCGGGCTTCGAATCGAAACACAATCTGCTTTACTGGACCGATGAAGAGTATTGGGGTCTGGGCTTAAGCGCGCATTCTTATTCTAAGTCGACCCGGTGGGGATCGCGTTTTTGGAATCAAAACTCCATTGAGCTTTACGCGAAGCAAATAGAAGCTGCGTCGTCTTTACCGGATAATCAAATTGAGGCTCTCGAAAAGCACCAAGCTTTAACTGATTTTACTCATACCTCATTGCGCTTGTCCGCCGGGCTTTCTGTGGAAAAGATTGTGAATAAGTTTGATTCCACTACGTTAGATATGATTACGGAATCTGCCAAACCGCTTCTCAAGCACGATCTACTGCGGTTTCAAGACAATCACTATGTTCTGACCGAAAAAGGGCTTTTGATTAGCAATCAGGTGTTTGAAAAGTTCACTTATTTAAAAAACGACCTTTCTTCTTAATATCACTAGCTATTTTGCATTGGGCGCATTGACATTTTAGGTTTAAAACTCAATCTTTGTAGTGATCATTGAGGTGACAAAATGGACGATAAAAAGCAAGCCGTACCCCCCGCCGATAATGCGGATGAAAAAGTACCCGTAAAAAGCGATCTTGAGCTGGCTCAGGAAGATTCTATAAAATGGAAAAACGATTTTCTATATTTGAAGGCCGAGTTCGAAAACTATAAACGCAATGCGCTTAAAGAACGTTCGGATCTTTTAAAGTTTGGCGCCGAAAGAATGGCGCGAGATGTACTAGAGGTTATGGATAACTTCGAACGCGCCCTGCAAGTTAAATTAACGCCGGAAAGCATCCAGACCTTCAAGGTCGGCGTTGAGATGACCGCAAAAGAATTGAAAGAAGTTTTAACAAAGCACGGAGTTCAAGAAGTTCCTAGCGAAGGTCAACCCTTCAACCCGGCTCATCATGAAGCGATTAGTTCAGAGGCCACAACAACCGTACCGAATGGTCACGTTGCGCGCGTTTTTAAAAAACCTTACAAGCTTCATGATAAGGTGATTCGTACCGGACAAGTGGTCGTCGCGATGGCGCCAACAGGGGAAGCATAATCAGTGGCTAAGAAAGATTTTTATCAACTTTTAGGAGTTTCAAAATCAGCTACGGCTGACGAGATCAAAAAAGCTTACCGAAAGCTTGCGATGCAATATCATCCTGATAAAAATCAAGGTAACAAAAAGGCAGAGGAAAAATTCAAAGAATTTTCGGAAGCTTATGAAGTTTTAAGTGATGAAAAGCAAAGACAAAACTATGATCAGTTCGGTCATGCCGGCGCTGGAGGAAATCCTTTCGGCGGCCCCGGTGGCCCTAGCGGCAATCCATTCGGTGGCGCGCGCGCCGGCGGAGCTGATCAGTTTCAAGATATTTTCGGCGATGTCTTTGGCGACATCTTCGGCCAAACCGGTCGCCCCGGTGGTAATCCATTCGGTGGTGGTGCACGCCCGCGTGGCCGTCCTCAACAAACTCGTGGTTCAGATTTAAGATACACTCTTCACATCTCTCTTGAAGAAGCTGCGGTTGGTTGTGAAAAAATGGTTAGTTTTATGCGTCAGGTAGGGCCCCGGGAAGAAACGGCGAAACTTTCCGTCACCGTTCCCGCCGGCGTGAAAGAAGGACAACGTCTAAAACTAAGTGGCGAAGGGGATCGACCAGCACAAGGCCTAGCCGGAGATCTATTTGTCATCATTGAACTGCAAGATCACCTTCTATTTAAGCGCGAAGAGTTCGACGTCGTTTTAGATCTTCCGGTTTCATATACGGACGCGATACTAGGTACCAGTATAGAAATTCCCACCCTGTTTGGAAAAGCGGAAATAAAAATTCCTGCGGGAACCCATTCTGGCCAGGTCTTTAGATTAAAATCTAAGGGATTTCCAAAATTGGGCGCAACGGGTTCGGGCGATATGCTTGTTCGAGTTACCGTTGATACGCCTGCAAAAGTAAATTCACGACAAAAAGAAATTTTAGAAGAGCTTCACCGGTATAACGAGGAAACTCCTTTGGTGAAAAGTTACCAAGAGCGATTACAAACTGTTTTAAGGACCCGTAAATGAAATTAATCAAATTCTGCAGTGCAGGCGTCTTTGCATTTATTTTTCTATCTTGTTCAAGTAAGCCCGTTGAATTTTATTCGACCCGTCGGCAGCAACCGGCAAATCCGCCAAGGCAGCAGCGTCCCGGCACGAAACCAACTGTCAATACGGCGCCTTACACGACCGAGGCCGTTACGGCGAATCAAGCTCCCCAGTACTCAAGCACGAATCCTTACGGCTTAACGACGCCTCCTCAAGGAAACCCCGCCGTCACGGCCGCACCCATGGTCGACGTGAATGATCCGGTAGAAGTTTTAAAACATTCAACGACGTCGATGAAGATTGCCGAAGATCTTATTTTAAATCGACTTTCTAGTTCGCAATTAGAAGACGTATCTAAAGAACCCGCGCTAATGACTTACCGACCGTTGGTTTTGTGGCAATTAGGCCAAGTTTACTTGAAGAACCGACGTCAGTCGCAAGCGTTAGAATATTTTCGATCAGTCAGTTCACAGTTTCCGCAACATAGACTTGCGGGACAATCAAATACCATGATTTCGCTTTTGCAGGCGACCCAAGAAGTTGATTCTAAAGTGATCGGCGCTATCCTTCCTATTACCGGAAGAAATTCAAGCGTCGGCCAACATGCCCTGAATGCGCTTCGCATGGGACTTGGTGTTAATAAGCCTGATGCTAAATTTAAGTTGGTCGTATTTGATACCCAGAGTTCTCCAGAACTCGCCACGGCGGGCGTAGACAAGCTTTTAATTGAAAACAAAGTCATCGCCATAGTCGGCGGGCTTTCGTCGCGTGAAGCTACGCTTATTGCGCAAAGGGCCGATCTGCTGTCGGTACCGTTCATTGCTTTGTCGCAAAAGCCAGGCTTGACCGGAATTGGAGACTACGTTTTTAGAAATTCGTTAACGCCAGAGATGCAAGTCGACCAATTGGTTAGTTTTGCATTTGAAAAATTGGCCGCCAAGAAATTCGCCGTGCTTTATCCAAACGATTCTTACGGAGTGGAATTCGCAAATATTTATTGGGACCAGGTATTAGCGCGAGGGGGCCAAATAACCGCAGCCCAAACGTACGATGCGAAAGAAAATGATTTTACCGGCATAATCCAAAAGCTTGTTGGAACCTACTACCCGGAAGGCCGGCCCGCAGAGTTTAAACAAAGGCTCGACGAAATAAAAAAGACTAAGAAAGATCGCGCCCTTAAAAACAAAAAGGATAAAAAGCCCGTCGTGGTTCGAAATACGCGCGAACATGAAGTAGAAGAAAGCATCTTGCAACCCTTAGTTGATTTCGATGTTCTTTTCTTGCCCGATAGCGGGAAAACTTTAGGTCAAGTGATGGCCTTCATGAAGGTAAATGATGTGCCGGGCATAACTTTTTTAGGTACGAACATTTGGAATAGCCCAGACATCGTGAAAAGGGCGGCCAATCAAAGAGAGCGAGTTTACTTTGTAGATGCTCTAGATCCAAATGATGGAAGTATTCGTTCGACCGAATTTTTTAAAGAGTATGTGGCGGAATTTAACGAAGAGCCCACGCTTATCGAAATGCAGGCTTTCGAGTCGGCTAAAATACTGCGTGATAATATTAGTTATGGCGGATCCACTCGCGATTCTTTAGCGTCTAAATTACGAATTATGGGCCGTAGCGCTGGCGTCACGGGTGAGCTGCGAATGTCTAACCAACGCGAGATCGAAAGGCCTGTCCATATTCTATCTCTGGACAATGGTCTTATTAAAAAAATTAATTGAGCCCTTTTTAACCGGTCTAGGAATTGTTCTTGTCTTAAGGTTCAGTTGAAAAGCTGGACCAAAAACAAGGAGGTTTCGATGGACTTAATGACAACCTGCAGACAAAAACTGTTAAAGATGAAGGCGGATTTATTGAATCGCGCCCAGCAATCAGCCGCCCACTTTAATCAGATCGACAAGGCTAGTGGAGACGAAATAGATCAGTCTGCTGCGCATCAAGAAGAACACGCTTTTTTAGTCAATCAGTACCGAATTAAGGAACAAATCATGGAAATCGATTACGCGCTGGCCCGCATCCAGCAAGGAACCTACGGCATCTGTGAGGAAACCGATGAGAAGATCGAGACCGAAAGACTTTTAGCAATCCCCTGGACCCGCCTCAGTATAGAGGGCGCGGAAATTCGAGAAAATGCCCAAAAGAAATATGCAATACAAAACCATGCGCGATGATTCGTCACGCAACTAAAAGGTTTTTTGATGACATAAAAACCTCAGCAGTTAATTATCCCTACACATTTCGGAAACCTAAATCTGAGGGGGAACTAGATGAAGAGCGCCGAAAAAAATGACCCGATCGAAGGCATAGAATTAGATCTTATTAAAAAATCGTTGTTGATGCAAAAAAGCGAAATTTTAAATAAGCATTTAGAATTTAAAACGATGCAAACGGCCTCTAGCAAAGCGGCTGACGAAGCTGATGCCGTTGTTCAGGATCTTCAAGATAATTTAAATATTCAACTTCATGAACGTGATCAGCTTTCGTTAATTTTAATCGACAAGGCCCTTTCAAAGTTCGGTGATGGGACTTATGGCCAGTGCGAAGCCTGTGAAGAACAGATCGACGTGCGCCGCTTAAAGGCCCGTCCCCTAGCCACTTTGTGCATCTCATGTATGGAAGATCACGAAACTCCCGGACATCAGCTTTTTCAATAAGACTTAAGACTCAATAAGGGCGCTCTGTTTAGAGGACGTCTGTCGCGTTTTTAGTGTTAATCCAAAACCAGACTTAAAATAACTAAAGCGTCTTAGAAAAGACTCCGAATAATTCTGCAAGGAAACAGGAGTCATTATGACATTTGATAATCAGGCAGTAGAAATTCCTCAAACATTACCCATGCTACCAGTGCGCGACATCGTTGTATTTCCATACATGATCATCCCTCTGTTCGTTGGACGCGAAAGTTCTATTCGCTCGGTTGAAGAAGCATTAAGCAAAAATCGCTTAATCTTTTTAGCCTCGCAAAAAGATATCGCTGAGGAAAATCCATCGCCAAGCAGCATCTACGAAATCGGTACCATCGCAAAAATTATGCGGATGCGAAAACTTTCAGATGGCCGAGTTAAAATTTTAATTCAAGGTGAGGCAAAAGGTCGCATCAAATCTTTTACAAAAACTGCGGGTAGCTTTGAAGTGGCCGTTGAAAAAGTAGAAGACGCAATCGATGCCACTCAGCAAACCGAAGTTGAAGCTTTGGTTCGTACCGCAAAAGAGTGTATCGAAAAAACGATCGCTTTAGGTAAAGCCCTTTCTCCTGACATCCTATTAGTATTAGATGACGTCACTGATCCAGGTCGCATTGCCGATTTAATAGCAAGCAACATGGGACTAAAAGTAACTGACGCTCAAAAAGTTTTAGAGACCTTGGATACAAAAGAACGCCTGACTTTTGTTTGCCAACTTTTAAATGCTGAACTTGAAGTTTTACAAGCCCAAGCAAAAATCCGCGGCACGGGTCGCGGAGACGATCAACGTAATCAACGTGAAAGCTTTCTTCGCGAGCAAATGAAAGCAATAAAGTCTGAGCTTGGTGAAAATGGCCAAGATTCTAAATCTGAAGAGATGGATGAATTGAAAAACAAAATCATCGCTTGCGGAATGCCGACGGCAACTGAAACAGAAGCCTTGAAGCAATTATCTCGACTTGAAAGAATGCATCCGGACGCAAGTGAAGCAACGATGGTTCGTACTTACCT
>CAXSEH010000038.1:0-995 GCA_964236345.1 uncultured Bdellovibrionales bacterium | reverse complement strand
AGACTGGTTAGTCGATCTTCCATGGAGCAAGCAATCCGAAGACATTATCGATCTTAAAAATGCAAAAGCTATATTAGACGACGATCACTATGATCTTCAAAAAGCCAAAGACCGCGTTCTTGAGTTTTTAGCGGTTCGTAAGTTAAAATCTAACATGAAGGGTCCTATCCTTTGTTTCAGCGGTCCTCCCGGAGTAGGTAAAACTTCTCTTGGTCGATCAATCGCACGCGCGATGGGTCGGGAATATTTCCGCATCGCTTTAGGCGGAGTGAAAGATGAAGCCGAAATCCGTGGTCACCGAAGAACTTACGTCGGTGCAATGCCAGGTAAAGTGATTCAGGCTTTAAGACAAGCTAAAACTAGAAATCCAGTTATCGTATTAGATGAAATCGACAAGATGGCTTCTGATTTCCGCGGTGACCCAGCTTCGGCGATGCTTGAGGTGTTAGATCCAGAACAAAATTCGACATTTCGTGATAACTACTTAAACGTAGATTTCGATTTATCAAATGTTCTTTTCATCGCCACGGCAAACGTTGTTGAAAATATCCCGGCGGCCCTGCGTGACCGTATGGAAATGATCAGCATCCCGGGTTACACGGAAAACGATAAACTTTTGATCACAAAAAAGCATTTAATCAATAGACAAATCGAAGCTAACGGAATCACGAGCGAAAATATTCGCTTCACCGACGAAGGTATCAAATTCTTAATCGCGGGTTACACTCGTGAAGCGGGATTACGTAACCTAGAGCGCGAAGTAGGATCAGTTTGTCGTAAAGTTGCAAAGAATGTTGTGATGGGCGAAAAATCATTTTTCGAAATTACGGCAACTACGGTTCCAGAATTAATGGGACCTCCTCGCTTCATGCGCGAAGATAAAATGTTAGAATCAAATATCGGCGTGGTTCAAGGTTTAGCCTGGACGCAAGCCGGTGGCGAAGTTTTACTGATCGAAGCATTAAAGATGAAGGGCAAAGGCTCGATGATGTTAA
>CAXSEH010000037.1:0-20665 GCA_964236345.1 uncultured Bdellovibrionales bacterium | reverse complement strand
AGTAGTCGACGGGATTAAATCGTTCGTTATGCGAGCCAACATATCGCCGGCATCGACGATCAAAGTACCGTAATCACTTTCAATATCTAACCACGTTCCGTCACGATCTTTTAACTGAAGCCCCGATGTCGTGGCCGCCGGCAAGATTGTGATAAAATTAATGTCTTCGTGGGCCGCGGCCCGAACGCAACGGGGATCAACCCCTTCCGGAATGGGAGGATAATGCAATAGTCGCAAAATGGAATTGCCTTCGACAACCATCTTGGTAAAGAAATCTTTTTCAACTTGAAGTGGATAACTTAACGCCTCCATCATTTGCATTCCCGCTTGCTCAAGCTGCGTGAATAGCTTATCAAATAATGGCTTAAATTCAGGAATGGTGTCATCGGGCCAAATATTGCGTGGATAGTATTTTGAAAAAGGATGGCCCGCTTCAACTTCGCGACCTACGTGCCAAAATTCTTTGAGATCTTTAACCGGAGAACCCTTCGCGTGTTCTTTGCCGAACGCGGTGTAGCCACGTTGACCGCCCCCCAGTTCCGAAACGTAGGACATTTTTTTATTTTCGGGCAAAGCATAAAACTTGGATAAGATTTCGTAAGCTTCGGTTAGTAAAGCCGGCGAAACGTCGTGATCTTTTAAAACGATGAAACCGTAATCTTTCATGCCGTGGAAGAGCTGTTCAATAAATTTTACTTTATCGCTTTCGGACCCATGAAGGTAGGCCCCTAAGCTAAGCGTTGGAACTTTTCTTAAGGTCGATGAACTTTGATTCGTCGTTTGCATAAAATCCCCTCTAAAATTGAAGCTTTAATAAAGCATAGGTTATTAGATTTTTCTAGAGTCTTTACGGTGCAAATGGAAAACTTATTATGCTAAAAACGGATATCAAACACGACGGCCGTGGACGCGGAAGTGAACTCAAAGTGAATGTCACCGTCATAAAGTCTAATAGCGTGTTTATTGCGATAAGGTGAAGGCCCTTCTTCAAAACCACGGTATACCACCGGCCTGGGATCTTGTTTCAATAGATCGGTGATCACCTGGGTCAGTTCCGGTCGACCCGTTCTTGCGCTCCATCTTTGCAAAATTTCTAAAGACTCGGGCGAAAATTCGACGCTGATTTCTTCTTTTTCAACCAGGGTGGTCCACCCGGCACGCGCATCCGGAACGCTTTCAACGTAAGGTAAATAAGGCTTCACATCTAAAATAGGAGTACCGTCCACGAGATCGGCACCCGACAGAATCATCACGTCTTTTTTAATTTCAAACAACTCGACGAGTGAAAGCCCAATGGGATTAGGCCGGTGTGGAGACCGGGTTGCAAATAGGCCAACGGTATTCCCATTCAATCGGGGCGGATGAACTTTAGCGTGATAACGGTTGGAAGAGTTAAGATGAAATACAAATTGCAACCAGACATGCGAAAAGCCTTCAAGTCCTTGTAAGGCTAATTCGGGCTGAAGATCCGGACGTAATTTAAGTTCGGAAAAAGTTTTTTTAACAAGGCCCGACTGTCGAGGCACGCCAAATTTATCCGGATAACAAGACTTCAAAAATCCGATCGGTTCAAACGAGAAACTGTCGCCTTTATTCATAACCCTAGTTAGCCTGAACTGACCGAAACGTCACTGTGTAAAATGATTAGACATATGCCCACATCCCTTTGAACCTGGTCGACTTAGCCGGTGCACAAGCGTTGCATCTAGCAAGAGTATGCTGATCGTAAAAAAGTTCTTATTTTGCTTCATCTGGATCTCTTGCCTACCGGCTTATGCCTTGGTCGCAAATATTTACAAAGAATCCCGACAGAACTTCGATTCAAGTCGACCGACCCACTTGCTGGTTGCGACGCCTGGGGATGAATTAGCGAGCCTACCTTTTGAGACGGCTTTAAGCCAAGCCCGTTACATTAAAAATATTTATCCCGATGACCAGGTCGTCGTGATTTCGGAATTTGACTTGAAAAACCAAAAAATAAATCAGTTTAGTATTTCGAACTTAGAAACTGTCTATTACACTCGCCATGCGGATAAGGGATACCAATTTCTATCAACATTATCCCTGATAAATTTCGCCCTACTTTTTCCGAAAATAAAATCCTTTCATATTTTTGGTCATTCGAATATTCCCTACGGCGCTAAAATGTCGAATGGTTTTCGTTTCGGCTGGAATCCCGGAGAATTTTCTTACATAGAACGCTTAGGCCCAAACTTCACGCCGGATGCTTACGCCATTCTTCATGGTTGTAACTCTGGTTGGGATCTTGCGCTGCGCTTATCGAAAATTTGGAAAATTCCGGTGGCCGGGTCTTTCACGGGAACCATCTTTCAAAAGCTCGGGACCGACGGAAACTTTTATCCGATTGATAAAAAGGGAATTTCCTTTTCCACTAAAGCCACAAGTCTTCGCCAAGTTCCGCAAAATTCAGTGTATCACGGCCACTATGGAAGCTACTTTAGCCCTAGCCTTAACTTTTTTAAATTTTACTGCGCGGCCGCAGACGAAAATCGTTGTTTCATTGGCATGGCGAAATCAATGATGACCACGGTAAATGCGTACGCGCCACGCGAGGGTAAATCAACGCAGGAAAACTTCAAATTGATGGTGGCAGATATGTTGTGTGCATCGACCGAAGGTAATTCAAGAAATGAGTGCGTGAAAACATTAATTCACTACGGCACTAATCCTAAGTTGACCAAAAGAAATTACTTTTTCATGAACAATAAGTTAGGGCAATTAGACGTCAATTTTAGCGGGCACAACGGCAGCGTCTTCTGCAACAAGTATAACAGTGAAAGTGAATTGATGTGCGAAATAACCGCCCCCACGGATTTGAATTCGGATACCCTCATCCGTGAGTATGAGGCTTACCTAAAGGGCTTTAAACTTTTAGAAGAATCTCAAAAATAAAAAAACCCTTCTTCAAAGAAGAAGGGCGTTTAATAAATATCTCGGAACATTTTAAAAATTTCCGGATTTTTCGGCCAATTTTTCACGATCTAAAATGATGATTTCTTTTCCATCTAAATCAATCAAACCCTCGTTCTTAAACTCAGTTAAGTGTCGAGATAAAGATTCATTGATGGTACTGGCCAATTGGGCAAATTCGTTTCGCGTTAACTTCAGGTTTAATGAAGTTCCACGTGGAGTCTGCACGCCAAAACGATCAGACAAGATAACAAGCTGGTACGCAATACGTTCTTGCACCGACGCCAAATAATGAAACTGATTCGTCTTTTCAAAATTCTGGATATCGCTGACCGCTTGCTCAAGCATTGTTTTCATCATCGGATTCATTTGAGTCATTAGTTTCGTAATGCTTTCCTTTGAATAAATCCAAACCGTCGTTTTTCGTACGGCTTTAGCGTAGGACACCGAAGTGCGACCTTGAACTAAAGATTTGTAACCAAAAACTTCTCCGGGCGAAACGAGTTTCGTCACGTACTCGGGCGACGTCGTGCGACCACGACTATGATTTCGATTTACAAAAAGTTTCACGCAACCTGATTTAAGTAGATAAAGCCCTTTCGGAGGATCATTCTCTTTGAAAAGAACTTCACCTTCATCAAATGTGACGACTTCATAATTTGAATCGAAACCCTGATGACCATAAATCTGAGTGACTGAAGCATTGTTGATCGTGGGCTGTTGTTGGCTACCATGAGCGGCCTGAACGTTGTACCCACCCATCAGCTGAACCGTTTTTTCTGCTAAATTCGACATAAACCATTCCTTTCTAAATCTGAGTCTGAAAGGGACTCGATTTGAGTTTACGTTGTCTTAAACTTAACATGAGTTCACGAATTGCTAAACTAATAATTCAACCGGTCGCACTGGGTTTAGACTTGACTGGTTGAAGGTCAAATCCTAAAACGTACTAAATCGCTTTTTCACAATCTTTTCAGGGGTTTACAATGTCAATACTTAAAGGTTCGAAGTCGATAATTATGATAATTTTGATGACCCTATCAAGGCCCTCTATCGGTGCACTCAAAGTCGGGCTGGTTTTAGATAAAGGCGGCAAGGATGATAAATCCTTTAATACTTCGGCCTACGAAGGAGCGAAGAAGGCCGAAAAAGAATTGGGAATCGAACTCAAATACGTAGAAGCCACCGACAACAATTCCTTAGAAGTTTTGCACCGAAATTTTGCGCAAAAAAAGTATGATCTCATTATCGGAATCGGCTTCGCCCAAACCGATGCGATTAAAAAAGTCTCCGCGCTTTTTCCCGAGTCTCAATTCGCGATCGTTGATGGGGAAGTGAAAGCGAATAACGTTCGCGCCTTGTTATTTGAAGAACACGAAGGATCTTTCATGATGGGCGCCGCCGCCGCGCTAAAATCTAAATCAGGCGTCGTGGGTTTTATTGGCGGCATGGACATCCCTCTGATTCGCCGCTTTCAAAAGGGCTTCGAGGCCGGAGTCAAATACGTTAATCCGAAGGCCACCATCATCACAAATTATATTGGTGTTACCGGCGAGTCGTGGAACAACCCCGCGAAGGCTAAGGAAATGGCGCTTGCGCAAATAGGTCAAAAAGCGGACGTCATCTTTCACGCTGCGGGCGCCTCGGGCTCGGGATTGTTCGACGCCGCGGCCGAAAAAAAAATATACGCTATCGGAGTTGATTCTAACCAGAACTGGATTAAGCCCGGCGTCGTGTTGACCAGTATGTTGAAACGAGTGGACGTTGAGGTGTTTGAAACGATCAAGTCGGCGAACGAAAAAAAGTTTGCGCCGGGAGTGATACGTTTTGGACTAAAAGACTCCGGAATTGATTGGGCCCTTGATCAGCACAACGAAAAACTATGGAGCCCGACCGAAAAAGCCAAGATGAATGAAATTAAAAAATTAATCATCGCGAAAAAAATAAACGTTCCTGATTATTACGTTACTAAGTAATTCATGGCGTACATCGCGTTTAAAGATATTTCGAAACGTTATCCTGGTTGCATTTCATGCCAGGAAATCAATTTAGATATTCAACAAGCGACGATCCACGCGATAGTTGGTGAAAATGGGGCCGGTAAGTCGACGCTGATGAATATATTAGGCGGATTAGTGGCCCCCACAACGGGTACAATTAGCCTAGGTGGCCGTGACTATGCACCTGACTCTGCGCTTGATGCTTACAAAAATAAGATCGCTTACATCCATCAACATTTCGTTTTGGCTCGCCAACTAACCGCTTTTGAAAATATTTTATTAAGCAGCAGCGCTCCGTTTCATCCACTTTCGCAAATTCCCTTAAATAAAATTCGTAAGGACGCCGAGATTCTTCTTAAAAAATTTAATTGGAATATTTCTTTAGATAGCAAGGTTGAAAATATTTCAGTAGGCGAACAACAGCGTTTAGAAATTTTAAAAGCCCTGCTTCTCGACCCAGACATTTTTATTTTTGATGAACCCACTGCCGTTCTAACGCCTCAAGAGGCCAACAACTTAATGGATTTTTTGGTGGAACTTCGAAGCCAAGGTAAAACCGTGATTTTAATTTCGCATAAGTTAAATGAAATTAAAAAGGTCGCGGACTTTGTAACGATTCTACGTGCGGGTCGCCTTGTTGTAAGCGAATCGATGTCGAAAATGTCGATTGATCAAATGGCGGAAAACATGATCGGTAGAAAAACGAATAGAAGCTTTAACTTTGCACGTTCCGGAAAAGCCAAAGTTGCATTGCAACTTCCAGGCACGGCGACCGATATTTATTGCGGCGAAATTTTCGGCGTTGCAGGAATCGAAGGCAATGGACAAAGCGAACTCATTCGCGCGTTAATTCATCACTGCAGAATGAATAATGTTCGCTTCGGCGACATCACCGAAGATCGCCTGCCATTAAGTATTTTTCCTGGCGGGACCTTGGTAGACCACCTGGTCCTTCGCCACCCTTCGCTCATGGGGCGAATGGGACTCATTGATCTTCCCAAGGCCCGTGAAGAAACAAAAGCGCTGATAGGCCGATGGGACGTCAGACCCGGCCTTCCCGATCAAGTCTTGAATGAATTATCCGGCGGTAACCAACAAAAATTTATGGTTGGACGAGAACTCTACCACGACCCCGATCTGCTTATCGCCGCTCACCCCACCCGAGGCGTCGACCTAGGCGCACTAGAAATGATTCACCAAGCGATGATTGAATTTTCAAAAAAGGAGAAAACGGTGATTCTTATTTCTTCTGACCTTGACGAAATATTGCAACTTGCAGCGCGGTTTATCATTTTACACCAGAAGAAGATTTATGGACCCTTCGACCGCAATTCATTGAACGAAATGCAGATTGGTCACTACATGACGGGCCATTCACAATGAAATTGAATTATAAGCGAATGGCTCCGTGGTTTGGTTTGTTATTTGGAATTACGTTATCCTGTCTGATAGCCCTCTTTTTTAAAGAAGACCCAATTCACGTTTTGAAAGTGCTAACCACCAGTTTTTTCAATTCCAAATTCGACTTCGGGTTAACGCTATTTTACACAACCTGCCTTATTTTTGCCGGCTTAGCGTTTTCGATACCTTTAAAGGCCGGGTTATTTCATATCGGAAGTGAAGGACAGATTTTATTCTCTGCTTTCGCAGCTGCCTACTTAGGTTTTGCATTACGTTTAGATTTTTTTACCTCGCTTGTTTTATTCGTGGTTGGTACGGTATTTACGGGTTTTCTTTGCGCGACTATTATTTCGGTCTTTAAAATATATCGCAACGCTCATGAGGTGGTCGTCGCGATTATGCTTAATTTTATTTTAGCCGCCGTTTCCACTTGGTTAACGGTTAATTATTTGCAAAACCCCGATTCTCAAAATCCCGAAACAGTTTTGATCAATCCGTCTTTACAGTTTTTAAAAACCGATTTTTTGAAAATCTATTTCGACCAGTCGGCCGTCAGTAGTTTATTTTTGGTCGCTATTTTATTTTGCTTTTTACTTCACTTATTCGAAAAGCGAACTGTCTTTGGCCAACAGCTCCGGGCATTTGGCGCAAACCCTACCGCGGCCGAAAGGGTCGGCATCTCAAGAACGAAGATGATCGTGACGTCTATGGGGCTGGCCGGAATCTTTTCGGCATTTGTCGCCCTGAACGAAGTACTTGGAAATGCTTTTCAATATAAGATGGGTTTTTCGCCCCAGTACGGTTTTTTAGGAATTGCGGTGGCCCTCTTAGCGCGGCAGAATTCTTTAGGCATCATATTCTCGGCCTTCTTGATGGCTTGCCTACACAAAGGTGCGTCTGACCTTGACCTAGAAACGCAATTTCTAACACGAGACTTTTCTAAAGTTTTGCAGGCATTTATTATTTTTTCGGTTGCGGCTTCGTATTATCTAGTCGAAATTATTTCATTCGGCCGAAAGAAGGCCGAATGAATGATTCTATTTTATTTCTTATTCTGCTTTCGGGCCTTCGCCTTTCGGTGCCCATCATTTTTGCGGGAATGGGCGGTTACTTTTCAGAAAAATCGGGGGTGGCCCAAATTGCGCTTGAAGCGTTCTTACTGGTTGGAGCCTTCACCGCCGCGACCGTTGCCTACTTCACGCAATCTATAATTTTTAGTTTCTTGGCTGCAGGATTGATCAGTACTTTGTTCGGGCAGATCTTTTGTTTACTTACTTTGAAAATGCGATCCCATTCAATCGTTGTGGGAACTGGCTTGAATTTACTAGCGATGGGTCTAATTCCGATTGTCAGTAAAACCATATTTAATTCGACCGGTTCGACACCCTCACATAGTTTGTCCGACGTTCCCTTTTACTGGGCCTTCTTGTTGGTAACGATCGTGGCCGTATTTAGTTACTGGCTTTCCGAACGCACGATTTGGGGTTTACAAATGAAATTCGCCGGTGAAAAAAGTGCGGCACTTGCGGCCATTGGAGTTTCAACCCAGGCGCGGCAATGGCAGGCCATCAGCTACGGCGCTTTCGTTTGCGGGCTGGGCGGCGCGGTGCTTTCTATCTTTATGGCTTCAAGTTACTCGCCGATGATGAGCGCGGGCCGGGGGTTCATTGCGCTGGCGGCCGTCATTTTTGCTGGTTGGAACTTACGAAAGTCGATCGGTATTTGTTTTCTTTTCGGCCTTAGCGAAGGCTTACAAATTCAGATGCAATCGAATGGAGTCCTTTCGAGTTACGTGCCTGGGGTCGTTATCCAAATGTTTCCCTACTTGTTAACTTTAGTTGCCTTATTTATATTTAAAGAAAAAAATAAAGCGCCCATCGAATTACGTTGATCTTCACAAAGGAAAAATATGAAACTAGCTTTTAAATCACTGATCGTTTCGCTGGCCATTTCGTATTCACATTCGGCATGGTCTTGGGGAGGCCGCGGGCACGCCGCCATTTGCGAGGCTGCGGTCTTTCTGGTTAAGAATGTTCAACTAAAAGAATATCTGCAAAACAAACCACAAATCATGGCGCACGTGTGTAACATACCCGATACCTATTGGCGCAATCTTGCACCGGAACTTCGAAAATTAGGAGATCCAGGTCATTTCATTAACCCTGATAATCTGGGTTTAAAGATCAGCGAAATGCCCACGGATTTTAAAACCATTGTTAACACGTATAGCGGCACAGAGAGCAAAACTAAAGCAGGCAAAAAAATTGTTTCGGTGCCCGAAGAATTAGGTTCTAACTGGTGGCGCGCCGATCAGTTTAACCGAAGGGCTTTGGCCGACGCCGCCGTTCTAAAAACGGCGGTTGCGCCGCAAAAATTTGAGGAAGAACAAAGCGATGACTTTCCTTTCAATAAAAATTTCTATTCTATGATTGTTAACTTAGGTTTGATGGGACACTTTATTGGTGACGCCGGACAACCTTTTCATAATACGTCGGATTATGACGGCTACGCATCTGGACACGGCGGCATTCATGCCTACTACGAAGATTCGACGGTCGCTTTTTTTGACGCCGACTTGGTCCCGCGCATCGTGAAAAAGGCGCACAGCTTTAAATCGCCAAAGTGGTTAGCGCAAAAAAGCTTAATCGATAATATGAAAATTTTTAGCGAAGTGGCATTGAACGACTTAAAAGATATTTTGAAGGTTGATCCAGTTGTGAAGCCGTCTTCGCTAGTCATTGAAAAAGGCATGAGTCTGAAAACTCCTGCCGAACGGAAGCCCGCTTCTGTCGGATTTAAAAAATTTGAAAAATTAATTCTTGAAGAGATGGCCCGCTCAAGTCTGATGTTAGCCCATTATTGGGAACAGGCCTACAAGGTCGCCGGCGAACCACCCGCCAAAGCGTATAAGAGCTATCGCTATCCCTTAACCCCCGAATTTATAGAGCCGGATTATTTCGAGACAAAAACGACTGAACTGAAAAAATAATACAGATTCTGTCTAACAATTTTCCGCTTCTTCGCTAATTCAGAATTGAAGTCTATCCTGATCGAGTCGGGCCAGGAAATCGCGCCCACTTATTGCTTGTTAAGAAGTAATAAACGATTCACAAAGAGGTTCAGAATGAGACACTTTATAATTACCGCGCTTTTACTTTCTAATTCCTTAGCTTTCGCCCGGTCGAAACCCGTGATGGAGCCAGAAACGCAAGTGTGCTATGAGTCTTCAAAAGAACTTTACATGGAAATTCAAGTATACAAAGAGACTGAAAAAATCCAGCCCGAAAAAGCTATCATCGGTTCAAGATTAGAATTTGATTTAAGCCTTATGAATCCGAAGTCGAACCTTAGCATCAGCGCGAAGGTTCACTCATTAGAAACCGCATTTGCACAATGTGATGTTAATCTCAGTGAAGAAGAACATGCCACTTTAAAACTAGATATCGAAGAAGCGAAGCAATCGCTTCGGTAATCACTAAAACGTGTACGTCATACCCACTAGTCCCAAAAAGTTTGTAAAGTTAACGGCCTGATTGGCCGTCGCTCCAGATGATCCTACCAAAGTGCCGTCCAAAATAAAGTTAGCAAACTTAAAGCCCAAGCCCGCATTCACTTCGGTGCTGTTTCTTTCTCCTGCGTAGTCAGACCCAGTACCTAAAGTGCCCGAAGCTCCATCGATCGTTCCGGCAGGGAATCCAATATCATCCTTAGATTGTGCGTAGATGGTTTGTTTGATTGAAGCTCTGATGGTCAGCCACTCGGATGCTAAGTGTTCGAAGCCCAACCACAACGGAAAAGCCAACCGAGTTAAATCGTTGCTGTTCAATTTATCCTGCAATTTCACGGAATCAATAGCAATTCCGTAGAAAAAATCTTCGCCATCTTTGGCCATCGTATTAACGTACTGAAACTTAATATTTTCGAACGCATAAGAGTTGAGTTCAACCGCGGTAGCCCCGTTACTATCACGAGATGCCTTCCAGGTCGTGTAATCTAAACCGAATTTATTCCCACCCGGTCCGTAACGTAAACCCACGTTAGTAAACGGTTTATTATTAAATGTCCCGCTCGTTACATTTTGCACCTTATTTAAAAGTCCTAAATTTATTTTCCATTTGAAGTCTCCATGAGACGCCGCGATTCGAAGTCCACCAGAGGTTTCGTTATTATCGGCGGTTTTGTCTTTGAAATTAGAATAGAAAGCGCCGCCGGCCCAAGTAATGGCTTCCGTTTTTACACCGTAAATGATCTCTATGGGATTTTGCTGAGTGACGAAAGCCGTACCTGCAGCCGAGTTCATAAATTTACGCTGGGTCTGAATGACTTCGTCTTTATGCCCAATCGCAATAAGCATCTTAGAATTGTCGTTGATGGAAAATTTCACAAGGCCCTCAGAACCATTATCGACGCTGGTTGCGCCCGTAAGTCCCGTTTCAAAAGACACGAAATCTTTCAATGAAAAGATATGGTAAGGACTTGAAAATTCAGATTGCGTATCAACCAAGTGAAACGAATTGTTTAAAGCCCGGTAGCGAGCCTTCGTTGCGAAAGCGTTTGCAGAGGTTAAAATAATAACAAGAACACAAAAATTTTTCATGAAGACTTCCTTTTTAGATAAGGGAATTTTATTTAGTTCCTCCGATATATCAACCGTTATTAAGTTAGTTTTTGGTTAAGAAATGGGTTTTATAAATAAAAAAAAGCCTTGGTTAACCAAGGCTTTTTTAAATTAACTATTTTTTTACGAAAAAGTTAGAACATGTAAGTCAAACCAACTTGACCTAAAAGATTTGTCGTATTCAGTGCTTGATCGGCATTTGGACCCGACAATGTTCCCAAAGAACCATCCACAGTAATCTTATTGAACTTTAAGCCCACGCCAACCGCAGCTACGGTGTTGCCGGTACCAGTAGAGTCTACAGACGTAGTTGTCGACGTTTCAGTTTTGTTATCGTTTAACAGAACCGACTGCGTTACCGAACCACGTAAAGTCAACCAAGACGCTGCATCCACTTCTAATCCAAGCCATACCGGAAGATTTAAGCGAGTCACTTTAACTTCAGTAGTTTTGTTTTTTGAAGTGAAACTTCGAAGACCGGCTCCGTAGAAAAATTCGTTACCGTCTTTTTTGTGTGAGTTCGTCGCCGAAACCCCGAAATCTGTGTTCTCTACGTTATTGGTTTCGGTTCCAACTGCAGTTGGTGCCGCGGCAGTTCCACTTTCAGTCTTGTATCCAGAAAGAGAAACATCCGCAACGTAAGTAACCGTGTCCATCGAGTAACCGACGCGTGCCGCGGCTCCCATGGTACCTTTAAATTTTCCGTAAGCTGTAGATGAAGCGTTATTGGCAATACCAACGCGTAAATCAGCATCTAGAGGACCGTTTCTCATACCTACGCGAACGCCCATGCTGTCTTCTTTTAAATCAGCAGACGTTTTATCTTTGAAGTTTGAATAAATCAAAGTGCCCGCCCAAGCCATATCTCCGGCTTTCATACCGTAAGAAAGTTCAATTGGATTTTGCTGATTTCTAATCGTAACTGGAACGCCAGCGATTGTACGCAAGATCGTTGCGTTTTCAGAATTGTGACCTAAAGCCAATCCTAATTTCGCATCGCCCATTGATCGAACAAGCATACCTTCTGCTCCAGTTTGTGAGTTTACAACTTGTGAAGTTGTCGTATCAAAAGAAGCCCCGTTGGTTGTCTTGCCCGATTCGATCGTTGCGTAATCGCCACCAATGAAGAACATGTCAGATGGATTTCGGAATACCGTCTGGGTGTCGATCAAGTGTGGAGAGTTTGCTAAAGCATTAACACGTGCTCTAGTTGCGAAAGCGTTAACAGAAGCTAAGGCTACTGCAATCACTAATAGTTTTTTCATTTTGCGTCCTTTCGTTAAGTGCAAATTGGTTTTTTGTTATCTCTATGAATGAAATCGTAATGAGGGCACAGATCAAACGCAACCTAAAAAGATTGTCAGCCTCACTGCAGGGGCGTTTCGAACAACCTAAAAATCATCGTTGTGTGGACTATTGACATCACAATTCCTGATACTAGTTTCAGCAACAGAACCTTTCAATTCTGATTAGCGAGAATTATTCTGAACCCTTTTCAGAAAGTAAAAAAAGTTCTTTCACTCAGCCAGTAAGGCTTTCAAGACGATTTAGAATTTTCTTCTATCCACGCCCCCAAAAAATAGATTTATTTATGACATTTAAGAGTCTGCTCTTTGAAGGCGTTTGCCGGTCCTGACGCATCTGCTTAAGCCGCGCCGAGTTAGCCGCTAGACCTTCGTCAGAACCGCTGAAATTTTCTGCTTTTTTTCAGGCGTATTGCTCTTTCCTTCGAGTTCGCAGCTTCGTTAGTTGACAGAAGCTTTACCTTTTTGAGATTAATTCATGACAATTATCATTCATAAATTGAATATAGATCCATGAAACTAGCGTTAAAAATCACTTTCCAAAAGAATTCTTATCTATATATATGATTATAAAATTTAAGGAATAAATGAAACATACTAAACCTTCTCAAAAAAATTTGCTTGCCGGATTTATAAAACGCCATCCCGACGGGTTTGGATTTTTTATTCCTGATAATAAAGATCATCCCGATGTTTACGTTCCTCAACAAGCTATGAAGGGTGCGATGACAAACGATCGTGCCGAAATCGCCGTCGAAAAAGAACGTGACGGACGTTTCCGTGGCGAGATCGTCAGAATTATTGAACGCTCGCAAAAACGTGTTGCCGGCAAATTCAGTCTCATCAATGAAGAGATGGGAGTCATCAAAGATGAAGGCCGCGGCTGGGGGCAAGATTTAAAAATTCCAATTGAAAAATCGATGAATGCAAAAAACGGCGAACTTGTTGAAGCGCGCATCGTGAATTTCCCTGAGCAAGGTGGTTCTTTCGAGGGTGAAATTATCGACGTAATTGGTGACGCGGACAGCGCAATGAACGACATCCGACGTGTCGTGATCACGCAAAATATTCCCGAAGAGTTTTCGAAAGAAACTTTGGAAGAAGCGAAAAAATTTGGAAAGAATCCCGAAGAAAAAGATTTTGCGGGTCGTAAAGATTTGCGCGGGCTTCCCATCATCACGATTGACGGCGCCACCGCTAAAGATTTTGACGATGCCGTGTTAACCGAAATGACCGAAAGCGGGTTTCACCTTTACGTCGCGATTGCCGACGTCAGCCACTACGTTAAAACCAGCACCGCCATGGACAAAGATGCTTACGACCGTGGTAATTCGGTTTACTTTCCAAATTTTGTGATCCCCATGTTACCCGAGGCGCTGAGTAATGGCCTTTGTTCTTTGGTTCCTCATGTTCCGCGTTTAGCATTGGTCGCCGAAATGGATTTTGATTTCAATGGTGAAATGACCAGTTCGAAATTTTACGAAGGCGTTATTGAAAGTCAGGCGCGAGTGACCTACGGCGAGGCGCAAGAGCTCTTAGACGGTGAAGAAGATGTGGCCAATCTGAATCCGGCCATTGCCGCAAAACTAAAACACGTTAAAACAAATATCCTACGTTGTTCTGATCTCGCAAAAATTTTGATGGCCCGACGTTTTAAAGAAGGGTCGCTTGATTTAGAAGTTCCCGAAACCGAGCTTGTGATCGACGGAACCGGCGAACCGGTTGACATCATTAAGTCAGAAAGACTTTTCGCTCACCGTTTAATTGAAGAGCTGATGCTGGCCGCGAACGTGGCCGTCGCAAAATTTTTAGGAAGCAAAGAAATCCCTTCGTTTTACCGTATCCATGAACCACCCGACTCGGAAAAAATCGCGCTGCTTGAACGTTACATGCAAAACATGGGTTCGACCTCAGGTTTATCGGGCGGAAAATTGCAAAAGCGGATGACACGGGTTCTGCAAGAATTCCATGGCAAGCCTGAAGCGCAAATCATTCACATTCTAACTTTACGTTCGATGAGCCAGGCGAAATATACGCCGGTTAATTTAGGTCACTTCGGATTAGGTTTTGATTTCTATACTCACTTTACTTCGCCGATCCGCCGTTACCCTGATTTAATCATTCACCGCCTTATTAAAAGCCAAATCCTTCCGAACTCGCGTTACCAACTAATGAGCGAAGAAGATTTAGCTACCGCCGGCACCTGGCTTTCCGCTACCGAGCAAACGGCCGCCAAAGCGGAACGTCAAATTCAGGCCATTAAAAAAGCGCGATTCTTGCGAAAATCTCTGGGAGAAACTTTTGACGGAATGATTAGTTCAGTTACAAAATTTGGCGTCTTCGTTTTACTTCGTCAATTTAACATCGATGGACTTATTCGATTGGATGACTTGGGTCCCGAAAAATTTGAATTCGACGAAGAGAACCTGACGTTGTCTGCGAAGCGTTCTGGCCTTACCTACAAGATGGGCGACGAAGTCAAAGTTGTTGTTAGCTTAGTCGACGTCGAAAATGGACAAATCAATTTTGTCCTCGAAAAGAATGCTAAATCCGTAAAAAATCCTCATAAAGAAGATTCACGATCAACGGGCGGAGGACCAAAAAAATCTTACGCTCAGGAAAGAACCCAATTTAAATCAAAATTTAAAGGGAAGCCAAAGCGTGAAGACAAACGGGACGATAAACGTTCCGACAAACGAGCCGAAGAGACGGTCAAAAAACCGGAATCTAGAAACTTTTTGAAAACTTTTGTTAAATCTTATACGAAGGCGAAGCCAACAAGTTCTACGCCTAGCCCTTCGGCCCGCACTTATTCTAAGCCGAGCGCTAGCGCCGATAAACCCCCTTCGAGTTCTGGGGGGGCCTATGAAGTTAAGCCGCGCTATGCTTCGCTTGCCGATTATTTAGACGAAAAGAAAAAGAAAGGCTCCAATGAAGAGAGTTCAGAATCGAAGCCCGCTTTTAGGTCCTCTCAAAATCGGAAAAACTCTGAAGAACGCGGCCAGGCTAAGGACGATTCTAGGAGTGTTCGCAAAGCACGGCCTCAGAAATCTGGTCGAAAAAATAAATCTAGGTAATTTCATTCATGCGACCTCAAGTTCTGTAGAAAAAGAAAATTTGTCGTTTCCTACCCGGATGCGACTCAGTTTTGAAGAACTGGGGCCGACGTTTATTAAATTTGGACAATTGTTAGCGTCACGTCCCGATTTAATTCCGCAGGATTTTTTAGAAGAAATGTCATTGCTGCATGATCAAGTTCAAACCCTAGATTACAAAGTCATCGAATCCGTCTTAAGTGAAGAATTAGGTCCGCAGTGGAAAGACCAGTTTACCTCGGTTGAAGAGGCCCCGCTTGGTTCAGCTAGCATTGCGCAAGTTCACCGCGCGCAACTAAAAACGGGTCAGCACGTCGTTTTAAAAGTGCAGCGACCAGGTATCGTGCAAACGATAAACGATGATCTTAACGTACTTTATTTTATCGCCGAAATGATGGAAACCTACTTACCCGAAGTGCGCGCTTTCAACCCGACCGGCATGGTCGACGAATATTTTAAGACTTTAGAACTTGAAACGAATTTCGTGGTCGAAGCGAATAACATTCGTAAATTTAAAGAAAATTTTAAAAAAGAAGAAGGCGTCATCATTCCTGAAGTTTATTTCGATTACATTACCGAGCGGGTTCTAGTGATGGAAGAGCTGCAAGGCCGCAGGCTTAGCCAGGCGGATGCGCTTACGCAACCTAACGTGAAAGCGGAAGACGTCATTAAGCTTGGCCTTCGCGCTTACCTAAAGATGGTTTTCATTGACGGTTTCTTTCACGGCGATTTGCATCCCGGAAATTTTTTCGTATTTCCCAATAATAAGATTGGCCTGATTGACTTCGGCGTAGTTGGTCGACTTAATTCGAAAACTCAAACTTCAATCGTTAACATGCTTTTAGCGCTATCGAAGGAAGATTACGTTCAACTCGCTTACGAATACGTAGATCTTGCGCCATTTTCCGAAAGCGTGAACGTCGACTTGTTCGCAAAAGAATTGCAGTCTTTAATTTCCCCTTACTTCGGTCTTACGACGAAGCACATGAACGTCGGCCGAATTTTGATGTCGTCTTCAAGTGTCGCCGCGACGCACGGCCTTTCGATTCCCACCGAATTAATGATGTTTTTTAAATCCATCGTTTCGATCGAGGGACTCGGGCAAAAAATTGTTTCGGATTTTGATTTTCTGCAAAATACTTTGCAGATGGTCGGGGAAGTGGCGCAAAGTCAATTTCAGCCCACTAAGTATATGGATGAAGCGAACGCTCTTTTCCGTGAATCACGAGGCTTCATCAAAACTTTACCCCGCCAATTGAACATGATGGTTCGCCGAATGAATACGCCCGGTTACCGCGCTAAGATTCACGTCGAAGGTATTGAAGAGTTTCGACGTAGTTTTGAAATTTCTTTTAATTTGCTGTTTTTAGGCGTGATCATTGCTTCCTTGATTCTATCTAGCTCTTTAATTTACACGCACCCTTCGAATTGGATGATTCAGGGCATGCCGGCCCTAAGTTTGATCGGTTACTTGATCGCGGCTGCTTTGGGAATCGTTGCATTCATCAACTACATCAAAAAATCATAAGGAAATTCTATGCAGCAAATTTATTATGAATTAAGTGTACTGGCGAAAGCGATCCATTTCAAAAATCTATCGGCGGCGGCCCTACACGTTGGCCTCAGTCAGCCTCAGCTATCGCGAATCATTGCGAAAATCGAAGACGAACTGAAAATTGTTTTACTCGATCGCTCCGCTAAAAGAAAATCAGGTTGGACCAGTATCGCCTTTCAACTTTCCGAGATGTTCGAAAAGTCGATCAAAAGGCTTGAAGGCGAATTGATGAGCATCAGCCAAAACCAGATGGCTGCTGAAATTCACATCGGTACGCTAGAGGGCCTATCTAGTTTCGCGATGGACGTCTGCAAGCATTGCTTTGACCAAATTGGGGTGGCGAAAATTTTTATCGAAATTTATGATCTAAATGAATTGGAAGCTCACTTCTTATCCGGTCATTTAGATCTAATATTTACTTCCAAGTCGCCAGGGCGCCAAAAGTTTAAATACTTAACCGAATTAGGGTTCCAGGTTTTAGACCGAATCCAAACAGATAAAAATTACGCTGTACTTTCAAGCTTCGAATACGGCCGGGCCAATAAAAAAGATTTTGATGAACACAAACACGTGCTAGTTACCAATTCATTAGCGATGCGCCGTGAATGGTTTAAGCAAATAGGCGGAACCGGTTTTCTACCCACCGAAGCTAAAAAAGGAAAGTCCAAAGAGCATGAGCCGGTTCTTATGATAGGAAGCGAAATTTTAAATCCTAAACTGTGGTCGCAAATTACCACGTTCATCGATAAAGAGTAACTATGAAGACAAACGTAATCCCGAAAGAGCTTGAAAACTTGGCCGACCAAATCGGCGAATTCATAGAACATTGGGGTTTTAAAAAAATCCATGGAGAAATTTGGACCCATATTTGGTTAGCGAAGGAACCAATGGACGCAACGACGTTGGTTGCGCGTCTACAGGTGTCTAAAGCTCTGGTTAGTCTCGCAACGAAGGATTTACTAAACTACAACGTGATCCGTATCGTTGGCAAAGGCAACCGTCGTAAAATATTACTCGAAGCAAATCCGGATATCCGCTCGGTCATCGCGAAAGTCATCATGAATCGCGAAGCCCAGATGCTGGAATCGGTCATGGGGTATTGTCGTAAGACGAACTTAATGAATGATAAAATAAAACGGGATCTTGATTTAGATGAAGAAAAGCTGCAATCGTTGCAAATGTTCATCGGGATTGCGCAAATCGCGCTAGCGGCCATCATCGACACCCACTTGCGCGATTAATTGACAGTTACTTACGCCACACGTGGCACATGTAGCCACCCGGATTTTTTCGAAGATAGTCTTGGTGATAATCTTCCGCGCTGTAAAAGGGTTGAACACTCTGGATCTGCGTGACGATGGGCTTTTTAAATACTCCGGAAAGTTCGACTTCATTTTTTACTTTTTCGGCAGCTTGCTTTTGCTGATCATCGAAGTAAAAAATAGCAGAACGATATTGCGTTCCCTTGTCATTATGCTGTTGGTTCAATGTAGTCGGATCGTGCAATTTAAAAAAAGCGTGAAGTAACTGCTCATAGGTTAATTTTTCTGAGTCAAAAGTGACTTGCACCGCTTCGGCATGGTTCGTCGTTCCTTCGCAAACTTTTTTGTATAAGGCCGTTTCCGCTTCGCCGCCGCAGTACCCGACTTCGGTTTCCAAAACGCCGGGATATTCGCGAAGAAGTTCTTCAACTCCCCAGAAACAACCGGCGGCTAATATGGCCTTTTCTTTTTTCATGGTTTTGCCTCGGGTTGCGGCCGCATTTCACAACTTAAACTTGCGGCCTGTTCGCCCATTTCTAATTTGACGTAAAGTGATTTTTGTTCGGCGTCGTTTGTCGAATAGGCTTCTGTAGAAAACTGCGTGGGAATATGAACAATTTTAACTGAATTCATGCGACCCTCGAACACCGTGGCCTCGAAATGGTAATTTCCAAAGTCCTGATTAATTTCGGCCACCGCATATTCATTGACGGGAACCTCGACTAATTCAACTTGCGGCTTTGACCAAAGAATACAGAACAGAATTGTCGTTATCATATTTTTTTCTCCATCAAACAAATCAGTTCAAACATCGTGTCGACTGCTGCAAGGGCCGTTATCTGAGAAGAATCGAAAGGTGGCGATACTTCAACGATGTCCGCACCGACCAGATTATCGATTTCCAACGCGCGTAAAATTCTTTGCGTCTCGTACGTCGTTAGGCCGCCGGGTACGGGCGTTCCGGTCCCAGGCGCGTAAGCGGGATCTAAACAATCGATATCAAAACTAATATAGGTAGGCCCTTTAAATTTAGGCAATGCTTTTACAAAATCTTTAAGAAGTTGATCGCGAACATCGTCTACCGTAAAAATTTTGACTCCGTGCTTTTTTACTACGTCTAAGTCGCCCGATGCGGCAAGGGGTCCGCGAATTCCAATTTGCATCATGTTTTTGGGATCAACTAAGCCTTCTTCGATCGCGTGCCGAGCAAATGCACCATGGTGATATTCGCAGCCCCACGCTGCCGGGTAAGTATCCAAGTGGGCGTCGAAATGGATAAAATTAAGAGGCACGCCGTATTTTTTTCGCAGTGATCTTAAGACCGGTAAAGTTGTTGAATGATCGCCGCCGACCGCAATAAATTTCTTGTCAGTCGACAATAGCTCGGTCACAAATTTTTCGATCTTTGCGTACGTTTGAACTTGATCAATTGGGACGACCGAACAATCTCCGATGTCGGCCGCTTTTAATTTCTGGAAAATTGAAACGTCGCGGGTCATGTGGAAACCGCGTCCTAAGGATGAAACCTCGCGCACTTGTGACGGCGCAAACCTTGCCCCCGGTCGGTAAGAAACTCCGCCGTCATAGGGAATTCCAAAAAGAGCTAAATCGAACTTTTCATTCTTGTCTACAATGGGAAGTCGAAAGAAGGTTTTGATACCAGAAAACCGGGGAAACTCGCGCCCACTTGAGGGTTGAAAATCATTGTCCATGCCCGCTATTATTCTCTAAAATTCCTGTTGGTTACAAATGGTTTATCGACTAAAGTGCGCCCATGAGCGTATTCGACGATCAACAGCAACTGATTGAGTGGTATAACCAAAATAAACGCGTTTTACCTTGGCGAATGAACCGTGATCCCTACCGAATTTGGATTTCTGAAGTCATGCTGCAACAGACAACGGTTGCCGCGGTAGTTCCCTATTACGAAAAATTCATGCAACGTTTTCCGACGGTCAAACAATTAGCTGCGGCGTCCCTTCCCGATGTTGTCGAAATGTGGGCCGGCCTTGGATATTATTCGCGGGCTCGTAATTTACATAAAGCGGCGCAAACGATCGCTTCCTTAAAAACTTTTCCCGAAACTGCCGCCGCGCTTTTAATACATCCCGGATTTGGTCCTTACACCTCCCGCGCGGTTGCAAGTTTAGCGTTCGGCGAACAAGTCGGAGTGCTTGATGGTAACGTCATCAGGGTGCTGTCGCGCTTCTACGGACTTAAATTAAATTGGTGGGAAAACAAAGAAAAAGAAAAGCTTCAGAAGTTATCCGATGCTTTAGCCCAAACTCCGTTCAATTCTGAAATGAATCAGGGCCTAATGGAATTGGGCGCCACGATATGCACTCCGCGGAAACCCCTTTGTTTATTATGTCCTTGGAAGATAAATTGTGTGGCTTTTGCCGAAGGCCTTGTAGAAACTTTACCCTTACCAAAACCTAAAAATGAATTCGAAATTTGGCAATGGACCCTGCGACCCCATTTTAAAAAAGATCAAATTTT
>CAXSEH010000036.1:0-20843 GCA_964236345.1 uncultured Bdellovibrionales bacterium | reverse complement strand
AAATGGGACGACTGGAACAATCGCATCGTTAAAGGTAGCGAATACAACTGGCGCGAACATATGGGAACGGCCGCTGGTGCCGATGATAAAAAAGACCCCAATAAAAAACACTAGGAGATCTAGTTTAAAGTAGCTTTTCTTGCCATTCGGCAATTTGGTTCAGGGCCTGTAAAGGCGACGCTCGCTGAACTTGAAATTTCTTAAGCTCTTCTAATAAAAATTCTTTTCTTTGTTTTTCTTCAACTTCAAAAAGCGACATCTGATTGGATGCGGTTTTCATCGCGCCGAGGGCCAAATTCTTTTTAGTTGTTTCAACTTTTACATTCTCAAGCTTCATTAAAAGTGCCTGCGCACGAGTCGTAACTTCCGGAGGAAGCCCGGCAAGCTCGGCCACCTTGACGCCGTAACTTTGGCCAGAAGGACCTTTCGTTAAGACGTGTAAGAATTCAATGCGCCCTTCTTTGTGATCGATGACCTTCATGTGGGCGTTATAGATTTCGCTGAAGGAAAGATCCATCGCGGTGAGCTCGTGGTAATGAGTCGCGAAAAAAACGTGGCTTTTTAAATTTTTCAAAATGTGTTCTAAGATCGCTTGCGCCAGGCACATGCCATCGAACGTGGCCGTGCCCCGCCCCACTTCATCTAAAATAAGTAAACTGTCACAGGTTGCAGACTTTAACATTTGGGACGTTTCGGTCATTTCAACCATGAAAGTCGAAAGCCCTTCGGAGAGCTGATCCGAAGCGCCGATGCGGGTGAAAATAGCATCGTAGAGGGGAATTTGCGCGCGGCTTGCGGGCACGTAACTTCCCATCTGGGTCAGTAAAACGGTTAAGGCTACTTGTCGCATCAGGGTCGACTTACCGGCCATGTTGGGTCCCGTGATCAGCATGCACTCTTTTGGTTTCAGTTCTATTAAGTTCGCGACGAATGTGCCCCGATTAAATTGTTCAACGACGGGATGACGAGAAGCTTCAATTCTTAAGTGACGCGAGCTCGTGATTTCCGGTCGACAATAACTTTCTTCTAAGCTCAACCAAGCAAGCGACGTTAAAACGTCCAGTTCGCTACAGCAATCTGCAAGAGATAAAAGAACCGGCGCCGCATTTAACAGCGCCATTCTAAGTTCGGTGAATAATGAAAATTCGAGTTCGAAACGTTTGACCTGCGCGGAAAGCACTTTTTTCTCGAGTTCTAAAAGTTCATCCGTGCAATACCTTTCCGCGTTGGCCAAGGTTTGTTTTCGTTGGTAGTGCGCGGGGGCTTTATCCTTGTGGGTGTTGGTAATTTCGATGTAATAACCGAATACATTATTGTACCTGACTTTCAAAGATGAAATGCCAGATTTTTCGCGCTCTTTTTTCTCAAGGTCGGCGATCAAAGAGTTTGCGTTTGTTGAAAGCTCGATCAGTTCATCGAGTTCCGATGAAAAGCCTTTTTTAATAAGATGACCCTGCCGTACGCTTAAAGGCGCCTCTTCAGATATGCGCGCGCGAATATTTTCGGCGACGTTCGAAGCTTCGTTTAAAATTTCGGGTCGATGAATTTTATAGAATCCTTCGCACCACTTGATTGCACTAAGTCCTGCGGTCACGGCATCGGCTAGCGATGACAGATCACGGGCGTGACACTGGGGCTGCGCAATCTTTCCGAGTCGTCGTTCGATGTCGCCCATTTGACTTAAAGTTTCTCGAACTTTTTTCAGTTCGAACATGCGTTCTCGAAATTCAGAGATTTGATCTTGGCGCGAAGAAATCGTTTTAACATTCTTAAGCGGAAAACTAATCCACTGACGAAGCTTACGGGCGCCGCCCGATGTTTTGGTTCGGTTGATCGCCTGATAAAAAGATCCTTGGGCTTCGCCCCGGTAATTCGTGAAAACTTCAAGGTGCCTTAAAGTGGTATGTGAAAGGTGCAGGCGATGTTCAAATTCGCGCGCCTCAAAGGGTCTTAATATTTGTAACAACTCGGCGTTCGCTAGTGTTTTGACGTAGTCCAAAAGGCGTTCGTAAGATTTTTCGAAAGTTCCCGCGTGTGCCGATACGACATATCTTGCTTGTAGAACTAAAGTTTCGACCCATTCATGCTTTAGATGTTCAACGACGACTTCGGCAACCGGTAATACGTCTAAAAGTTTTAGTTTCTCGGTTAAAGAAGAATGCAAAAAATAAAAAGATTCGCCCGTGGTCGTATCAATGAAGCTAACGCTAGTATCATCAAGGGCGCAAAGATAGTGGGCCTGTGAATGGTCTAACGTTTCACTGTCATAAACCATTCCGGGAGTAAGAATTCTTGTGATGGCGCGCTTGACTAACCCTTTCGCTGAAGCCGGGTCTTCAATTTGATCGCAAAGCGCTACTTTTAATCCTGCAGCCAGTAATTTGTTGACGGGCCCCGCAACCGCGTGGTGGGGGAACCCGCACATCGGAGTTTGATCTTCCGATTTTTTATTTCGTTGGGTTAATGTAAGTCCCACAATCGGTGCAGCCTTCACGGCATCATCGTAGAAAAGTTCGTAAAAATCACCCATCCGAAATAGCAATATTTTATCTTGATGAAGGGTTTTAATGTCCCAGTACTGCTTCATGAGTGGGGTCAACTCCCCTGCTTTTTTTGCCATACTGATCTTTTATTGAGTGCGGGTCAGAGTTTCAAACCATTCTTCTGCTGGTCTCTAATTAACACGTTGCTCTTAGTCTTTTTTGCTTAATCTTTGCGCTCTGAGTGAGTCGCCTGGTCTCGTCCGAGCACTTGATTCAGGCGCTCTACAAGTTCAGAAAAATAATCTTTTCCACGAATCGTAATTTTTAAATCTTTTTCACCGGCTAAGTGTCGGTCTAAAACGCGCGTGATATTGAAGATGGGGCCGGCGATCCGGTTCGAAATAAAGAGCGACGTACTCCAGCCTAAAAAAACCGACAGAATGACTAAGAAAGAAAAATACACTGACATCTGTTGCACGGCTTCCGAAACGATCATGGCCATATCGTGATCGACCTGTCCGATCATTAAGAGCTCGTACAATTGAATCGATAAAAGCTTAAAGCAAAGCAAGGCCCCAAGTGATACAAGCAATCCACTTCGGGCGACCATTAAAATGATTCGGTATTGCAATCTGCGATTGACGATTTTCTGACTTCTTGGTCCCGACATATCTAAAAGTCTAAAAGGTTTTGGCCGAGGCTTCAAGCTCTACTAAGTAATCGCCCACAGATTCTTTCGGACGAATGTCTAAATACTTTCCCGTTGTCGAAATGGATTCGTGGCCCAAAGATCTTTGAACGACGTGGATCGGCGCACCACCTTCGATCGCGTGGGTGGCACTGGTGTGACGAAGCCAATGTGGAGAAGGCGCTACGCTTAATTTTGCTTGCCGGGCCGCCCGCTTTACGATTCGAAATATTTGACTGGTGCCAAGCGGCTTATACAGTCCGAAGCTATTTCGTTCGGTCGTAAAAAGAAAAGGGCTTGATAGCGTCGCTAAATAAGCGTTAATTTCCTTCACCAAGTGTTCCGGTAAATGAATAGATCTAACTTTACGACCTTTCCCTTCGACCATCATGACGACGCCGTGATCCGTTTGCTGAAAAGATCGGATCGTTAACTTGCAGATCTCGTCAACGCGAATGCCGGTAAAATAAAGGATTTTTAAAATTAATTTATTCCGAGAGTGCGGTTCTTTCAAGATCATTTGCGCCACTTGTTCACGACTTAAGACTTTAGAATAAAGATTGTCGGGCGTTTTTAAGTTCTCTAAAGCTAAGGCCGGATTTCTTTCAATGTATCCCGTCTTCGTGGCGAAAGAAAAAAGCGAAGATAGCGCATTTTTATAAGTATTTCGGGTGGATTCCCCATTAATTCCGTAGGTCTTTAAAAATAAAGCTAAGTGGGTGACGTTCGTCGTTCTTAAATTGAGACCGGGGTAGTAATTGAAAAATTCTCGCACAATTCTTTTGTAATATCTTTGCGTCTTAGCTCCCTTTTGGTAAAGCCACGAGCCAATCACAGCGATATCTTCATTATTTTTTAGGATTAAGAGTTCGTTTAACAAGGGATTTTTCCGTTCTATTTCTTCAAATCATGTCAATAATTTTTATTAAATACTCGAAGCATTAAGTAGGCAAGAATAGTTAGCTAATCATGCATAGATTAATAGACTTTGGTCTAGTAGTAATTATTGGAAGTTATGGCAGATTTAAGTATGCAAAAAATTGAATCGTCCACTTTAGAATATCCCGTCGTGATTCGTAAGGTTCTTAATGATCTGGTTATTTCAGTTCCCGATTTGGGTTACTGGAAAACTTTATCTTTAAGTGAAAAAAACCGAGGGTCTGATTCTGCCATAACTTCCAAAAAAGAAGATGTGATAGAAATGGAAGAATTTTTTTTACAGCAGATTTTAGAAGCGGTTAAAGAAGCTTGGATCGAAATTGATGAACATAAAATGAATAAGAAATGGGTGCCGTCGCCTTCCACGTTTAAGCAGTCGTTACAAAAAAACGAAAAAGATTTTACATTGCCAGAATTTGCAAAAGAGCTTTCAAAGCACATGTCGATTTCGGAAAATACGATTCGCCGAGAGATTTCCCGCGGTGTGATTCAATGTTACCAGACCGAGGGCGGCCACCGGCGCGTCCCCTTTGCGGAGTTACAAATTTACCTTTCAAAACGAAAAACGAAAAAAGAACTTTTAAGTTTATAGCTGGGTTTAAGTTCGCTTCGTTAAACCGTCCATTAATTTTTTATAGATCCCGTCAAAGCCGCCGTTGCTCATTATCAAAATCACGTCGCCCTTCTTCGTTCGCTGGATTAGATCCCTAACGATGTCATCGGCATTGGCAAACGCCTTAGCCGACTTTCCCGCTTTAACAAGATCTGATATTAATTCGTCGATCGAAAATCGATCGTCTTCGGCAATTTTACCTTGGTCGTAAGCTTGCGCGATCAAAATTTCGTGGGCCGTATTAAAGGCGTCGACATAATCTTTTTGAAAAACTTTGCGTCTTGAGGTGGCCGAACGCGGTTCGAAAACGGAATAGACTTTTCGACCTTCGTATTTATCTTGAATTGCTTTCACGGTTTGCTTAACGGCCGTCGGATGATGCGCAAAATCTTCGATCAAAAGCACGCCCCCGTACTCGCCCAAAATCTCTTGCCGGCGTTTAACGCCTTCAAAACTTTCAAATGCCATTTGTACCAGCGCCATATCCCATTTCTGAATATGGGCTTGGGCCGCAACGGCCGTGGCATTAAGAATATTATAGGTGCCCGTCATTTCGGTTTTAAAAGAAGCGATTTTCTCTTTTTTAAAAAGAACATCAAAACGGGTATGACCATCTTTTAAAACCATTTGCGTCGCCCGGTAATCGGAAGATTCCTTAAGCCCGTACGAAAATTTCGCTTCTATTTTACAGTCGGTCGCAATGTCCGCGACATTTTCATCATCACCCCAAAATACCAATGAGCCGTCTTGGGGAATCAAGTGCATCAGTCTTTTAAAAGCGTCCTTTACGGCGTCGAAATTTTTGTAAATGTCGGCGTGATCAAATTCGACCGAAGTTAAAATCACGTGTTTCGGTTTATAATGAATAAACTTTGGTACCTTATCGAAGTAGGCCGTATCGTATTCATCCCCTTCAATGACAAAGGTATTAGATTGCGGGTTTTTAAAACTTTGTGAAAAATTTTTCGGAATTCCACCTATCAAAAAGCCCGGTTTCTTTCCGCACTTTTCTGCCACCCAGCTTAAAAGTGAAGTGGTCGTCGTTTTACCGTGGGTCCCGGAAACAACGAACGAATCACGCTCGGCAATAATCAGCTCACCCATCGCCTGCGGGAGCGAACAAAACGGCAAACCTTGCGACACCATCTCTTGCGCTTCGGCGTTGTTCGCCGAAATAACGTTACCAACGATTACGAAATCCGGTGAGGGCTTTAGATTTTCAGCCTTGTAAGGCGTGCTTATTTTAATTCCCAGGCTTTCAATTTGTGTCGACATCGGCGGATAAGGATTAGCGTCACTGCCGCTAACTTTAAATCCGCGGTCTTTCAGTAATCCTGCAAGCGAAGCCATGGCCGTGCCGCAGACTCCCATCATATGTATATGCCCACCGGGCTTTAAATTTTTAAGAGATGCTTGAGGCATTAAATCGTCCTTTTTAAGGATTCAAAAATCCATGAATGAATTTGCGGGCGTAGTTTAATAAAGGCTTTGTTATCGCGACCGTAATGCACGCGATTACTTAAAATCAGAACCAAAAGATCGTTACGGGGATCGTACCAAAATGAAGTGCCGGTAAAACCGGTGTGACCGATCGATAAAACGGAAAAGTGCGGGCCGCAACTTGCGGTCTCGTGCGAAGGCATCATAAAGCCGAGGGCCCAGTCACCAACTTCCACGGGAACGGCTCGGCTTGAGAAAAGTTGCGCCGTTTTTTGACGTACGTTGTAACGCGCGATTCCCTGCATTTGCGAACGCGCATTTAAACCGAAGGCTGATACATCTTCGATGCTTCCGAATAATCCTGCGTGGGTAGAAATCCCGCCAAAACTCCAACAGTTCTCATCATGGACTTCGGCCCGCATAATTTTTTTACGCCAAGGACAATCTTCGGTCGGCGCAAACTGGCTTTTTGGCAGCGCGGTTTGATTGTTTAAATGAAAATCTAAGGTTGTCGAAGGGTAATATTTATTTTTTAGTTCTATCCAAATTTCGTAAAGATCCTTTTGGTAAAATTTTTCTAAAATAAATCCCAAAACGATCGCGCCCAAATCAGAATAAACGGCTTTATCATTTTTATTTAACTTAGACTGATTAATTTGATCAAAAAGCCAGACGCGCTTTTCTTTCCAGGTTTTTTTTAAATCGATCGTTTGGTAAAAGGGAAGCCACCACTCAAGACCCGAGGTATGCGTCATCAACTGTTTGATCGTCATCTTTTCGTGGCGAAATTCAGGAATAATTTGTTTGACGGTGGTTTCAATGTTCCACAAACCCATGTCAAACGCTTCCATCATGGCTTGTTGGGTGAAAATCACCTTAGTTAACGACGCCAAATCGTAATATGGATATGTTAATCCGACGCTGATGTCGCAAACCAATCGTCCTAGATGGTAAGCGCGCGCGCAGACCCCCGGGGTCACGTCAGGAATTGCTCTTTGAATTTTTTCGACTAATTTTGTCTCTTGGCTTGAGTATTTCATGATGGTCCATAATTTATCAGTTGGGGTAGGCTTCCACAAGTTAGCACCGAAGGAGTATTGAAATAGAGTGGCAGTTGAATTTCTGCGTGACCAACTTGCAAACCCTTAAATGCCGGAATTTTTAGATCTTTGAAAAAATTGTTCAAGGTTTGCGGAATGAGGTCTTTACCATCTGCTTCGAGGCAATTAAAAAAATCACCGAACACGACGGCCTTTACTCCTTCGAACATCCCCGCTTGCATGAGTTGGTGCAAACACCGATCAACGCGGTAAGCCCGTTCGCCGATTTCTTCAAAAAATAAAATTTTGTTACGCGCCTTTAATCGCGATGGTGTACCCAGTCCGGAAGCAACAACCATTAAAGTTCCCCCCACAATTTGAGCCTTAACGATTTGTTTTTTTTCGGCCGCCTTATTAATTGGAACTAAATGATCAAAGATAATTTTGTGGTCTAAATTAAACACGCTAGATTTTAAGTCACGTAAATTTTCTTCGGACAGCTTTCCGCTTGCTAATCGATCAATTAGCGAAGCGTGAAGGCTTGGCCATTTCCACTTCGTATTCAGAATCGCGTGCAGAGAGGTCACGTCACTAAAGCCAATCAATAATTTTTTTTTCTTCGGGACCGACATTTTTTGAATGTACGGTGCAAGCCTTATGGCGCCGTAACCTCCGCGAAGACACCACAAGGCTTTCACCTCGGGATTTAATAAAGCTTTTTTAAAAGATTCAAAACGGTATTGATCATTATTCGCTAAGTACAACTCGGGATTAAGGATATTTGAATCATACTGAACCCGCAAACCCCATGATCGCAAGACTTCAGCGCCCTTAATTAAATTTTCCATTGGCGCCCCGGAACCCGGCGCGATGATCTCGATCAGATCATTGGGTTCAAGAGGGAATTTAAGCTTGGCTGATTTCGACGGATTTTTTAACTTCGACACCTTTTAAGCTTGTCGGATAATCACCGTTAAAACAAGCCGCGCAAAAGCTTTCAGGACCTGCCGAAACCGCCTGCCACATCCCCGCTTCCGATAGGTAAGCGAGTGAATCTGCACCGATATGTTTACGAATATCTTCGGTACTTTGATGCGACGCGATCAGTTCACTTTTTTGTGGAGTATCAACGCCGTAATAACAAGGTCCGGTCGTGGGTGGCGAGGCAATTCGTAAATGAACTTCTTTTGCCCCCGCTTGACGAATCAGACTGATAATTTTTTGGCTGGTCGTTCCGCGCACGAGGGAATCATCGATCACGATGACTTTTTTTCCTTTTAATACAGAGGGTTGCGCATTTAATTTAATTTTAACTCCTACATCACGCACGGTCTGTCCTGGCTGGATGAAAGTGCGTCCAATATAGTGATTTCGTATAATGCCATACTCAAACGGAATTCCGCTTTTTTGTGAATAGCCGATGGCCGAAGGAACCCCGCTGTCCGGCACGGGTATCACAACGTCGGCATTGATATTTGTTTTATTCACAATTTCTTCAAGCGCTAACTGCTCGCCAAAATTCTTACGCGAGTTGTAAACTGATCTGCCAAATACGACTGAATCCGGCCTTGCGAAATAAACGTGTTCAAAAATACAGTGTGCTGACTTACGCCCTTCAGATTTTAAAACCATCTGATTTTTATAACTGACGATCCCCGCTTTGGTGATCTGCACAATCTCGCCGGGTTCCACTTCGCGAATAAATTCGGCGCCAATTAAATCCAGCGCGCAGGTTTCACTGGCGAACACGTAGCCTAGACCTAAGGGTGAATTAAGTTGGCCAAGGACCAAAGGGCGAAAGCCGTAAGGATCGCGCGCGGCGATCATCTGATCGTGCGCAAGGATCGTTAAGCTAAATGCGCCCGTTAAATTCTGTACCGACTCTTTAAGAGCTAAAACTAAGTTATTTGAAGGGTTTCGGCTTAGCAGATGAAGGATAATCTCGGTATCATTCGTTCCCTGAAAGATGGCGCCTTCACGCTGAAGCGCTTCTCGTAAAATCGAACTGTTAACGATGTTTCCATTATGCGCAATGGCGACCGGACCCGTTAGCAGGTTAGAGGTTAACGGCTGAACGTTTGAAACTGAATTGCCGCCCGTGGTTGCGTACCGAACGTGGCCAATCGCCGCTGGACCTTTTAATTTAAGAAGATCGGTTTCATTAAAAACATCTGAAACTAATCCTACATTTTTATGGATGAGGTGTTCGCCCTGACTTAACGTAACGATTCCCGCAGATTCTTGACCGCGGTGTTGCATGGCATACAGTCCCAAGTAACTTAACCGTGAGGCTTCAGGATGATTCCAAATTCCAAAGACGCCGCACTCTTCTTTGAATGATTTCATGATTAAAATCCCGCGTTAAACTGTTTATGGAACTGAGCCGCGACAACTTGCAGACCGGATGAGAGCTTAATGGTTTCACGTGAAGTTTCCCCAATCTTACGAATCTCAACGGGAAAACCGGCAAAATGTTTTCGAAGAAAATTCATTGTGTCGTCGTCATCGTCACATGACAAAATAAAACTGTAGAAAGTGTCTTTAATCAATTGCGCATCCGCGTATTCCGAATTTTCAAAACTCAGATCAAAACCTATTTCGGGCGTCGACATCTTCAAGCAAGTGATCGCAAGCCCCCCAAGGCCGCTCGCCTTTATGGCCGAAACTTTTAAATTCTTTTTTTGAATTTCTTGATCCATCTGCGAACATTTTTTAATGAATTCAGCAACGTTGCAGTCTTCGTTCACTTTAAACTGAGAGATCTGCCCATTCAACGTCGATAGATAAGTGAATGATTCAACCCAGTTTAATTTAACTTCAATTAAACTTTCGAAAGGATTTTGAAAATGGTCAGGAATTATTTTTTCAACGCTTTCACGAATGCTGACAAGTCCCGTTGCCGGAGTCGAAATAATGTTCTCGGTCAGGGTTTCGTTATAAAAACTGACGTTACCACTAATAACGGGCGCATTTAACTGCCGACTGGCAAGCGCGATGGCCTCGACGCTTGCGACAAACTCTGACATGATTTCTATTTTTTGCGGGTTTCCGAAGTTCAGACAATCCGTGACCGCTAAGGTTTCACCGCCCTTTACCGCCATTTGAAACGCCGGGTAGTAGACCGCATCAAGCGCCCCTATTTCCGCATCCATCATCATCACTTCGGGACGACAGCCCACCGCTAAACCAAGCCCACGGCCCGAGTGGTCTAGGCGAGAAAACGCGACCGAACTTTCGCAAGCCATGGCGGTCCTTGCCCCTACCCTTTGGTCGTACTGATTATGGATCCACATGCGGCTATTTAATTTATGCGAGCGAAGGGCCGCTTCGATCAGTTTTGAAATGTCAATTTGCGAAGGGACTGTAAGGGTTTTCACTTTGTGCTGAGAATTCCATGGCCGGTACGGTCTTTCGTATTTTGGAGCTTTTTCGACGATCAGGTCGGGATCAATCTCGGTTAAGGTTTCGGGTCCCCATTTAAGGTGAATTTTTCGCTCTTTGATAACTTCACCTAAAATCACCGATTCCAAATTCCATTTTTTAAAAGTTTTTTGTAAAATTTCGAAATTTTTGGGCTCGCAGATCAGTAGCATTCTTTCTTGGCTTTCCGAAAGTAGAATATCTTCCGCCGTCATTGAAGAATCTCGCAAAGGCACTTTTTTCAGATCGATTTCAAGGCCCACTTGGCCTTTTGAAGCCATTTCAAAACTTGAACTGGTTAGCCCCGCGGCTCCCATGTCTTGCATCGCAACCACTAAATCTTTTTCCAATACCTCGAGGCAAGCTTCGATGAGCAATTTTTCGTAGAAGGGATCACCAATTTGAACGTTCGGTTTTTTTGATTCAGAGTCTTCGTCAAAAGAGGCCGAAGCCATTGATGCGCCGTGAACTCCGTCACGACCGGTTTGGGCACCGACGTAAACGACTAAGTTTTTGACGCCGGCGGCACCCGACAGCGCCATCTTTTGACCTGGTCCGAAATAGCCGACGTTCAGTGCGTTTACTAAAATATTTTTGTTAAAGCGAGGGTGAAAATTGGTTTGACCAGTGACGGTCGGAACGCCCACGCAATTTCCGTACGACGAAATACCTTTGACCACGCCCTTCATCAGATAAGGCATTCGGGCTTCGCTAACTTCGCCGAAACACAAGTAATTGGCCGACATGATGGGGCGCGCACCCATCGTGAAAATATCGCGCAAGATCCCGCCGACTCCCGTTGCCGCGCCTTGGACCGGTTCAATAAAACTGGGATGATTGTGACTTTCCATTTTAAACGCGATTTTTTCGCCGAACCCAAGGTCAACGACGCCGGCATTTTCTCCGTCCATTTCGGGAGTATTTGAGTTTCGAAACGAAAATTTTCGTAAATGTATCTTTGATGATTTATAACTGCAGTGCTCACTCCACAAGGCGGAAAACAAGGGCCATTCAACTTCGTTCGGTTCCCGCTTCAATAAAGATTTCATCAGTTCGTATTCGTCAGAATTTAAGCGGTACGTTTTTAACTTTTGCTCCAGCTGACTCATAAAAAATAAGTCCCGTCTTGTGATCCCATCCACTCGGTCAAGGCGCGCTCGGGATGTGGCATTAAGGCAGAAATATTATGTTTCTCATTCGTAATTCCTGCGATGTCGTTGACCGCGCCGTTAGGATTATTTTCGTAAGTTAGCCAGATTTGTTCGTTATCTTGCATTTTCTTAAGCGTGTCGCTTGCGGCGAAATAATTTCCATCTCCGTGTGCGATCGGAAGTTTAATACTTTGTTTTGAATCTAGCTTACGCGCGAAGAAAGATTTTGTTTCTTGCACCTGAAGTTTGACCCACTGATCTTTAAATCTTTGACCTTGGTTTTGCAGTAGGGCCCCGGGTAAAAGGTCCGCTTCGCACAGTATTTGAAAACCATTACAAATTCCTAAGATGGGTTTTTCTTTCTTGGCGAATTCACGGACCGATTTCATTACATTCGTTCGCGCGGCAAGGGCCCCGCATCGCAAATAATCACCATGACTAAAACCGCCGGGGATGATGACAAGATCGTAATCATCTACGTTAAAGCGGTCTTCAAACCATAAGTAAGTTGGTTTCATTGAAAGGCTACTGACCCAACGACGAACGTCCTCATCGCAGTTCGTGCCTAGAAATCGGGGAATTCCCACTTTTAAAGACATTGAATTTCAAACCTTTCAATTAAAGGATTATAAAGACCACCATCTTTCAACATTCTTTCGACTTCGGCCTGTGCGTCCCGCTCGTTGTCGACCGGAACATTCATCTCGATAAACTTTCCGATTCGACAGGATTCAATTTTATAGCCATTTGATTTCATCGAAGATTCAACGGCACGGCCCTGGGTATCTAGAATCACTTCACGGGGCATTACTTTAATACCAAATTTCATAAACGAACTCCTTGCTCGACGCGTTTAAAAACTTCCATATAAGCTTCTTCGACTTCACCCAGGTCTTGGCGAAAGCGATCTTTATCTAATTTTTTATTGGTTTTCTCATCCCATAGACGCATGCAATCGGGACTGATTTCGTCAGCAAGAATTATTTCGCCGACCTGATTACGACCAAACTCTGTTTTAAAGTCGATCAGCTTTAACCCCACGCTTTGAAATAATTTGAGCAAGGCCGCATTGATCAACAACGCTTCGGCCTTTAGGGTGTTTAAGGTTTTCTGATCTGTCCAACCAAGGGCCACGATCTGATCATCATTCACAAAAGGATCGTTGAGTTCGTCTTTTTTATAATAGAATTCAACGATGGGTCGAGCTAGCGCTTCCCCTTCCACGAGACCTAATTTTTTGGCGAGTGAACCCGCCATGTAATTTCGAACCACCACTTCAAGGGGAATGATTTCGGTTCTTTGGACTCGCATTTGATTTTCATTAAGGGTTTCAATCCAGTGGTGGCGAATTTGGGATTTCGTGAGGTACTGAAAAATCAGAGTTGAAATCTGACAATTCATTTTACCTTTGCCGATGAATTGACCCTTCTTTAAAGCATTAAAGGCGGTCAAAGAATCTTTAAATTCCATCATGACCAGATTGGGGTCATCGACCAGAAAAATTCGTTTCGCCTTACCTTCGTAAATTAATTTTTTACTGTCCATACTTTTGAAACCTGCTTTTGATTGATTTTAAATGCTTTTGTCCTGAAAATATTTGCTTTAGATCTGCTTTTGAAAAAAGATCTTTCGTTTCGTCGGCGCTTGCTAAAAAATCTTGAAGGTGTTGATCCCGCTTTAAGTTATGTGACGCCTTCTGGACAATCGCGTAAGCCTCTTCTCGCGTCTTATTCTTTTTTTCGACCAAATGTAAAAGTAAATGCGAACTGTACAAGACGCCGCCAAGCATTTGGGTATTTTCGAACATCCGGTCGACATCAATGAACAAGTTTTTCACCAGTTCGTTGAGTCTTAAAGTCATGTAATGGGCCAATTGAAAGACGTCAGGAAAGATAATCCTTTCAACTGAAGAATGACTAATATCGCGTTCGTGCCACAACGAAATGTTCTCTAAAGCGGCTTGCGAATAAGATCGCATCAAGCGCGCAAGCCCGGTCAGATTTTCGGCGCTGATCGGATTTTTTTTATGAGGCATGGCTGATGATCCCTTTTGTCCGGGAGTAAAACCTTCGATAACTTCCGAAACTTCGCTTCGCTGCAGGTGTCTTAATTCTAAGGCTAAGCGTTCGTAACCCGTCGTCAAAAAACACAATCCTAAGATAACCTCGGCGTGGCGATCGCGCGGAATCACCTGGGTCGCAAAGGGTTCAACTTTTAATTTCAGTCGGTCGGCTACTTTTTTTTCAAACTCTAACGGCAGCGCCGAGGATGTGCCAACGGCCCCGCTCAGTTTACAAATTTTTATATTTTCCAACGCCCTGGTTAAACGGATTTGGTTTCGTTTAAGTTCTTCAAGAAAACCAGATAGTTTAAAACCGAATGTAGTGATTTCCGCATAGATACCATGAGTGCGGCCAGCGCAAATCGTGTTTTGATGTTTTTTAATCTGCATCTTCAAGGTTTTTTCAAGTGTTTGAACTTCGGCTAAAATAATATTAATACCCTCCGAGATCTGAAGGCTTAAGGCCGTATCTAAAACGTCCGAACTGGTTAGTCCGTAGTGAATATAACGGCCGTGGGGCCCGACGTGTTCGGCCATATTTGAAACAAAGGCGATGACATCGTGCTTTGTGACTTTTTCAATTTCCAAAATACGACTTAAATTAAATTCCGCATTTTTTTTAATGGCCAGGGCCGCAGCCTTCGGGATAATTCCCATTTTCGCCTGCACCATAGCGCATTCAATTTCCACCTGTTTCATAAACTCAAATCTACTTTCAGGAGCAAATAACTTTGACATGGGTGCCGTTGAATATCGTTCGATCACATCTAACCTCGAGGTAAATTTTGCAGCATTAACAGTTTTTGGTTCAGCTCTTTCATTTTAATATCAAGCTGATCGTACAGAAAGCGATTCACAGTTTCTTGGGACCAGAAGTTGAACGAGGGAATCAAACTTGAAATCTTTGAGTTTTTGAGAATGGGCTGACCCAACGCGTGTCCCGGCGTTGCGTTGACGTTAAAGCCATTAAACTGCGTCAACTGAACGATATCTAATTTTTCTCGAAGTAATTTTTCAACTCTTTCAATAATAAATTTTTGAAAATCCGAATTCCTAAACTGATTAAACGGAACCCACTGCTGGACCGTAATCCGATCTTCCTCAGTTCGAACCAAGTACCAGTTATCCAAAACCGATTTGTTCAAGCGATCTTTAATTAAGATAAACTGTCGTTCGTCCAAAGTTTTTTCACGCGGCTTCTTAAGCTCGTACTTAAATTCGGCCGAAAACCAAACGTGAGAATTTTGCGGCGTTTTCTTAAAAATATTTTTCGTGAAAGCGCCGAAGCTTTCCGTCACGACCTGGTGGTCTTCCACGAATAGGTAGTTGTAAGCGGTGATTCCACTTTTAGCCTTTTCGATGTAGACTTCATTTGTTTTCGCATTAAAGACCACATCTTTTATGGTCGAGACAAGATTCATTTCCGTTTTGCAGGATTTTTGTATCTGGGTAAAAGTCGCGCTTGATTTACGATATTCTTTATGTAATTCGGATTTGTAAAAAAACAACTCTTTTTGGATGCCCTTGATCACCGCTTGGTGGGCCGTGGTTTGCAAACCATCTTCAGCGGGAATCAGAAGATTTTCTGATAAAACTGGAATCAAATTAAAATCGATCATCTGGGCCGGCCGGGAGTCATCAACTAGGTAGACGTCAATTTGTTCAAAATAATTGGACAGAGTAGGAAGGCCCGCAAGAGACGTCTTATCGTAAGCAAGGTACGCGGCTTTCATATTAATTCCACCTGACGGCCAGTTCGCGAAGCAAGTGCTGTTCGGTTCTTCTTAAAAAGATTTGGGCTTTTACGAAGTCGTCGCTTGCGGTTAAATCAGGTTCTGAAGATTTTAGCTGCAAAAAAATTTCTCCTTCATCCATCTGCGCGTTAACTTGGTGAATGGTAACGCCCATTGGTTTTCGATCACCAAAACTTTTTTCCGCCGCGTTTAAACCTGGATAAGCAGGTAAAAGACTTGGATGGACGTTCATCATGCGGGTTTTCCATTCTTCAACGAACCAGGCCGGAATCATTTTCATGTATCCGGCAAGTAGGATGCGGTCGATTCGATGTTCAAGTAATTGACGCTGCAGTTCTTCATAATTCACCGGATTTGAAACTTCTAAAAGTTTCTTACCGAATCGTTTTGCTTTTAGGCGTCCGAGAGCATCTTTTTTATTCGAGACCACCAAGCAGACATCAATCTGGTGATGCATTTCTAAAATAGATTGCAAAGTAGAACCGGAACCAGAAATAAAAATCGCTACTCGTAAAGGTTTATTAAACCCACTGAACATGGGATTCCTGGTCGTTGCGTTTAAGGATGCGTCCCAGTTTTTGACATTCGTAATCGAGTTCACGCAGATCTTTCATTACACTTTCGGCGGCATCTTGGTCGACGATCATCATCAAACCCATGCCGCAGTTAAATGTTTCCCGCATCTGGTCATCGGTTAATTGCGCCCGCTCTTGAACTTCCATAAAGCAGGCTGGCATCTGCCACTTTTCAAGCGTGGCCTTTAGGTTTTCTGGTAACACGCGCGGAAGATTATCGATACCGCCGCCCGTTATGTGCGCGCAGGCGTGAATGTAGTTTTGGTTTTTAAATTTTAATGCCGCTTCGACGTAAAGTCGCGTGGGCTCCATCAACCAATTTCGATATTTTTCAAACTCATTTTCAAAAACTTTTCTGATCAGCGAATAACCATTGCTATGGTAGCCGGAACTCGTCAGGCCAATCACGACGTCATTTTCTTGAACGCGGTGGGCGCCCCAAAGTTTTTCCTCGTCAACCACGCCAACCGAAAAACCCGCGCAGTCGAAATCATTTTTGTGATACACCCCGGGCATTTCCGCCGTTTCGCCGCCAATTAAAACCAAATGGGACTTTTCACAAGCCTTCTTTACGCCGGTTAGAAAACTTTGCGCCGCAGTTAAATCAAGTTTTCCGACGGCGAAATAATCTAGAAAAAATAATGGCGTACCGCCCGTACAAATCAAATCGTTTACGCACATGCCGACTAAGTCCTGGCCGACCGTCGAATAATCTTCGAAGTAACTGGCTAATTTAACTTTTGTTCCGACACCATCGGTGCAGGAAATTAAAAGGGGTTTTGTCATTTGAGTAAAACGCCCGTCGAATAAGGCCGCAAATCCACCTATTCCCGAAAAAACTCGTTTTTTTAAATCGGGAACATCAGAAGGAACTCGAAAAGAATTTTTTGGTGAATGAATTTGCGAGTTTTGAGGGAGGTCAGACTGTTGGTTTTCTAACCAAGAAACGAGTTGATCACCGGCTTGAATGTCGACACCACTTTTTTTGTAGTCGATCAAAGCTTTCCCCTCTGTTTGTAGACTAGAAAATAACAGCCGCTCGCGAATAAATAAACCCCAAACTTCCGTTAACGCTTCAGGACTAAAGGCTGAAACTTTTTTTCATTTTTTGCTTTCCACAACTGGTCTGTTCAATTCACAATATGAGTTAGTGCGTGCGCTTCAATTTTACCTCTTATTTTTAGTTATTTTTTTCAGCTCAATTCATCAGCATGCCTATGCGCAAAGTTCAACGGAAGTGGATGAATCCTTTGATCCATTTTCTGATTACAATGAATTCGAGCAGGACGCTGATGAAGAAGCGGATATTAACTTTTTTAAAAATGGACGCATGCTGACCTTAGGGGTCCAGGTCGGATACCGCGGGTATACTGATGGGTTTTCGCAGGCTTACACGCCAGGATTAATTTACGGCTTTCAGTTTAATTATTTTTTCGATTTACAAACCGCACTTTCCGTCGGTTACGCCAATGGTGATAACAATGTCGCCTTTAACAGTTACACAACGGATGAAAAAACCAAGGTCGCGACGGCTTATTCCGGAACGGTTAACCTTCAAGCCATTGACCTCAGCTTTAAATATTTTTTTAACACCGAAAATGTGACTCGGGGCCTTGCGGACTTAAACCCTTACATGTCTATGGGTGCCGCCTACTTTGTGCGAACGTATTCGTTAAGCGAGCAGTTAGCGATCGACCCGGATAAAGTTTATGGATTAAAGGCAAGCATCGGAATCGAAATCCCATTGCTCCGCCGCAGAGCTTTCCTTGGTTTTCAGGCGACCTATTATTACGTCCAATTTCCAGACGAAAATAAACATTTCATTGATGAAGTAAAACCGGGTTCGCCGGACCAAACGAACGCGTTTCCGGTAAGTCCGTATTTGAATGGCGACCCATTCGATGTTTCAGCCATTATTGGAATTAACTTTTAAAATAAACGCCCATCAGTTGCAACAGCAGCGCTAAAATAATAAACGACGGCACAACCCACTTTAAACAAAATTTCCAGTGCGAATACATGATGTGACTCGTCGGATTCAGCGGGTCGATAAATAACTGGCGGCGGTCGCCTTCGGTTAAGGCCATCATCACGATGATCACCATTCCGAGCCCCGCAACCGGAAGTAGGCCGTTGATTAAAAATAAATCTAAGGTCTCGATCAGACCATGTCCGCTGAGTTTAAATTTTTTAAAAACGGATTCAGAAAAGGCCGGAAAAACGGTGACGAGCAGAATCGCTAAGCCCGAAATCGATGCGGCTTTCGAGCGCTTGAGTTGGGGCCGCCGTTCGATTAAATTAGCCGTGATGGTTTCAAGTAGCCCAACGCTTGCATTCAATGCCGCAAGCCACAGGCACAGAAAAAAGATCAGACCAAAAATGACGCCACCCTTATAAGTCGATAAAAACTGCGGAAGCACGTCAAATAAAAGACTTGGGTCGGTTAAAGGAATTTTGGAAGAAGAAAAGGCGATGGGAAAAATCAATAGAACCGATAGAATAGATATGAAAGTATCAAGGACCGTCACTCTGAGGCCAACCGTCGGAAGGTGTTCTTTATTTTTAAAATAACTTCCAAAAGTAACCATGGTCCCGAAGCCCAACGAAAGGGTGAAAAACACGTGACCTAATGCATGCCCCAGCGATCCCCACCCGAGCTTAGAAAAATCTGGATAAAATAAAAATCGTAGAACGTCGGGCGTCGTATCAAGAGAAAGCGAGCCGATCAAAAGTACGACGACAAGCATTCCGAAAACGGGCAGAACATAACCAACCCAGCGTTCGACCCCTTCCTCAAATCCCTTCACAACGATAACGACGGTTAAAAGTAAATGCACACTGGCCAGCATAAATTGCAGCCAACCATTTTTCTGCAAAAGGTTAACCGACATCTGCGCCAGGTATGAATTAGTATCTGGTTGAAACAGACTGATGACAAACTGGGTTAAGAAATGCAGAACCCATCCGCAAATGACAGAATAGTAAGCTAGCATCGCGGCCGTAATTAAAACGCTAAGCCATCCAAACATGACGATAGGCTTTTTCGTTCGGGCCGAAATTCTTCGTGAGGCTTCAAGAACGCTGACCCCCGTGAAGTGCCCGATCATAAGTTCCGCAATGAGCAATGTTAAACCGACCGTCAGCGCTAAAAAAACGTAAAGCAGTAAAAAAGCTCCGCCCCCATTTTCCCCTACGATGTAGGGAAACCGCCACAGGTTACCTAAGCCACAAGCGCTACCGACGGCCAAAAGGTAAAATGAAAAACGGTTGTTAAACGACGAGCGTTTAGGCATCTTCGCGCGTACTCCGTTTCGATTTCATACAAAAGATGCGAATTGGAATACCGTGCAGATCGAATTCTTCCTTCAAATTTTTAATCAGGAATCGTCGGTACGAAGGGTTAACCCCGTCGGGATGATTCGCGAAAGCAATAAACGACGGAGGCACCTGATTCGTCTGGGTTAAGTAGTAAAACTTCACGTTCGTGATCCCGTAAACCGGGGCGGGAGCTTTACGAATCGTCTCGAAAAAGAAATCATTTAGTTTTGAAGTCGAAATTTTGAAGTGTAATTTCTTGCGGACTTCTTCAATCATAGAAAACAAGTCGCTTATGCCGGCGCCACTTTTAGCCGAAGTGAACACGACGGGAACGTCGATGAAGAAATGAAATTCTTTTTGGACCTGCGCTAGGAAATTTTCGCGGTACTTTGGATTGTTCTTTGCTCCAAGATCCGATTTATTCGCAACGATGATAACGCCCTTATGATCTTCCAAGATTTGCTGCATGATCTTCGCATCTTGCTCGGACGGACCGTCGACCCCATCAATGACTAATAAAACGACGTCAGAGCGGCGAATGGATTCTTTGGACTTAAAGGCAGATATGATTTCAATGTCGTCTTCTCGTCGTGACTGACGGCGAAGTCCTGCCGTATCGACTAAAATATATTTTTCGCCATTGTAAATAAAAGGTGAATCCACCGAGTCGACCGTAGTACCCGCTACTTCAGAAACGAGCATTCGGTTGACGCCTAACAAACAATTACACAACGAACTTTTACCGACATTGGGTTTTCCAACCATCGCGACGTTGAGGCCTTCTTTTAAAGTTTCAGTTTGTTCCGGAATAATATTGTGGATCCATTCCATAATTTCCGCTAAGCCCCGACGTTGTTCGAAAGATGCCGCGGTCACATCCAAACCAAATTCATGAAAGTCGGCTTTTGCGATATCGTCCTGGTGGGTCATGTCGACTTTGTTGATTACAAGTAACATCGGTCTTCCGGTTTGCTTTGCAAGCTTGATGATGTCACGGTCTTCTGGCACAAGTCCCACGCGTCCATCCATCACGGCGATGATGTAATCAACCGAGTGCAAAAAGTCGGATACTTGTTCTTTAATCAGTTTAGAAAACAAATCCTGCGATTCGGTCACGCCACCCGTATCGATTAAGTCAAATTTTTTGCCCCAGATTTCGGCCGGTTCAATTATAATGTCGCGGGTAACCCCCGCCTGATCTTTTACGACCGATTTTCGCGAATCGGTTAATATATTAAACAGCGTCGATTTCCCGACGTTGGGGCGACCGATGATCGCCACTTTAGAAGACAGTAGTTGAATATTACTTTCGTTCGATGACATAACCCAGTTCTTTCATTGTTTGTGTGTGATCATACCA
>CAXSEH010000035.1:0-21286 GCA_964236345.1 uncultured Bdellovibrionales bacterium | reverse complement strand
CCACCGAGTTGTCGCTTGGTTCGCGGTGAACGTAAATTTTATGCCTAAGTTTAAATTTTAAACGCCATGATGGGCAGGCCGTAACTATTTTAGATTTTGCCAACGCCATCTCCGAATCGAACCAGGTTGATTTCTCGCAATTCAAACTTTGGTATTCGCAAGCGGGAACGCCCACGGTGGAAGTAGAAGAAAATTACGACGCCGATAAAAAAGAATACGCGTTAACGTTAACGCAAACTTCGACGGTCACAGAAAAGCAGCCCGTCAAATTACCGTTTCATATTCCTCTGCGCATCGGTTTGATCGGATCCGGTGGGGAACAGGTCCAATTAAATTGCGAAGACGTTGTCTTAAATTCGGATAAGCAGCCTTTAATTAACTTTAAGCAAAAAATGCAAACTTTTATTTTTAGCAAAGTGGCCGAAAAACCGGTTCTGTCGTTGAACCGGGAATTTTCCGCACCGATCAAATTGATTTGGAACGCAACGCAGGCCGATTTACTCCATCAAATTAAATTTGATGTCGACGATTTTAACCGCCGTGAAGCGGGCTATAAAATGAATCTTCAAGAACTACGTCGCCTGGTTACGAATGCGATAGCCGGAAAAACGTTGGCCGCGCAGCCCGAAGTGATCGAAGCGATGGGATTTGTAATAAAAGATAAAAAAATCGATTCAGAATTTAAAGCCTTGATGTTGCAATTACCAGATCAAGGAATGTTGGCGCAGGAAGAATCGGTCCTAGACGCGGTTGCCTTCACTAAAGCTTACGATTGTTTCTATAATGCCTTACTACAAAATTACCAAAACGACATTCTAGAGCTTTACGAAAAGCAAAAGAAATTGGACACGGCCGGCGATCGCGCACTAAAGGGCCAGCTTCTTCGCATCCTGGTGAAGGGTCATTACGTGAACGCCCGCGATCTTGCATCTGAACAATACTTCAACGCTAAAAATATGACCGATAAGTTAGGGGCACTTTCGGCCCTCTGCCACACTGACGGACCCCAAAAGGAAAAAGCCCTACAGGCCTTTTACGATGAGTGGAAAGACGATGCGGTCGTTTATAATAAGTGGCTTCAAGTACAGGCCGCATCAAGCCTTCCGAATACTTTTTCTGAAGTTAAGCTATTGGCGCAGACAAAACCATTCAGCATGGATGTGCCCAATAACGTTTACGCGTTGCTTAGAACTTTCGGCGCCAATTATTTAGCGATGAGCGATGAGTCAGGTGAAACGTATAAATGGTTTTGCGATCGGATCTTAGAAATCGATGGGAAAAATCCCCAGGTGGCGGCCCGACTTTGCGTTAGTTTTAATTTCGTTAAAAAACTTCCGCTACGCTTCAAAGAAAAAGCGCAGCATGAAATTCAAAGGGTTTTGTCTTCGACCGCGCTATCCAGAAATTCCCGAGAGCTGCTCGAAGGTTGTGTTTAATTATGCAAGCAAATTTCTTGGCGCTCGGTTTCGGTAATTTGAAATTGCGCGCGGGGTTTAAATTCCTTGATGCGTTTTTTAATCGCGTCGTAGCCCGTCGAGTGTCCATCGGTATTCTGTGTCCAATATTGCAAAGCTTGGGACGCATCTAGACCGCAAAATTGACGTAAAGCTAGAGTCGAAACTAAACCTGATGCATGCCATCCGTTCCAGCAGTGCATGTAAATTGGCGACTCGATTTCACCCTTGATGGCTTGATAAATCATTTTTAAAAAGATGTCCGCATTCTTTTCATCAAGGGCCGTCAGTTGTTTATACCCCAAAATATTCTTCGCATTGTTTAAATCATCACAACTTGCCGCCTTCGGGGCGACGGAAAAGTTTGTGGAGTAAAGATAAACGGCGCTTTTAAATCCTTCTTCGCAAAGATTTTTTAATCCTTCGACTGGCAGAGGGTTTTGATTATCGCGCTTTCCGTGCTTATTGTAAGCGTTATTGGCGCCCCCACGGTAAAGAATTCCACGCAATACCGTACGAAAATTTCGAACGCCGTAAAGCGCCTCGTAACCATTTCCTTGATTGTCGACTAACTTTTGCTCCCGTGATGTAAGCTGGTAGCGCTGCTCGTACTGTCGAACCTGTTCTTGCAACTGAAAAGCCGATCCCGAAATCGACAGTAGTAAGACCGAAGTAAATGTACTGATCGAAACAAATTGAGTGTTTTTCATAATCTTATTAGGCCGCACGACCCGCAAAGATTTCAAATTAGAATTACGTCAAGATGGGATGATGGTCTAGCTTTCGTCGAAAAACTAGTTCCCCGAATTAAATCGCGTACGACATTGGCTCAAAAATTCCGTCCGAGTTTCAAGTCTAGTCTTGAAGGACCCGCGAAGATCCGATGTCGTCGTTGTGCTATGGGTGTCTTGAATTCCCCGCGCGATCACGCAGTAGTGCTTAGCATTGATGTGAACGGCAACATCTTCCGTTCCTAAGATATACACTAAGCAATCCGCAACCTGTTTCGTTAATCTCTCTTGTACTTGGGGTCGTTTTGCAAAGTATTGCACAATGCGATTTAATTTAGAAAGGCCGATCACTTTCTTGTGAGGAATATAAGCGATCGTAGCGAAGCCATCGATAGGCTGAAAGTGATGTTCGCAGGTAGATAAAACTTCAATATCCTGTACGCAGACCATCTGATCGTAGTTCATCGAATTTTCAATCACCGTTATTTTTGGAAAATTTTCGGTATCGAGACCACTAAAAATTTCGTTCACGTACATTTTCGCCAAACGCTTGGGGGTATCTTTAAGACTGTCGTCGGTCATATCCAAACCCAAAACCTTCATGATTTCATCAAAATGGGCTTGGATCTTTAAGACCTTTTCGTCAGCCGACATTTCAGATTTAATTACGGGAGATGGGCGGACGTGAGAAAGAATATCGATCGACCGTGCGTGATGATCTGACTTTTTGGCTTTATCCATGGGCACCCCTAACGAATCTATCCCATATATCAACAAAAATTTCTACGGCTATTTAACGTTAGATCAACTTCTTTGAAGCCAAGAAGGCCGAATCAAGGGCGCCTTCCATCGTGTTCGGATGGGAAGGGCTTGTAAAATCACCAATCACCTGAAAATTGAGGCGCTCCATCTCGGGCCACGGTAACGCATTTTTGAACGACGCCGCGCCGATCAGTTTTGTTTCCTGCCAATCAAAATAATTTTCGGTTCCCAGTTTAGAGTAATTAACTAGTAGATTCATTTTACGTTTCATAAATTCATTAAGCTTTTGGATTTCTAAAGAAGGGCCTAAGTCGTTGAGACTAAAATCCACTTCAGCCCACGTTGCCGACTTTGTCCGTTTATTAACTTGCCGGGCTTCGAACAGGCTATCTTCATAGGTGAGTATTGATTTAAGGTTAGCGATGCGAGGCTGACCCGTTAGCGGCACGATCGCCTTAATAATATTTTCGGGCTTCAAGGCCTTCAACCACTCGCGAGCTTCTTTCATCTCATCAAGTTCAAGGAGGCCCGTAATACCACTCCACTGATTAGGCGGAATGGCCAACGCGACCCGTGAGGAAAGAAAAGTGCGGCGACCTTTTGGGGTATCAAAAATGAGCTCGAAAGAATTTTGATTTTTTCGAAGGCCTAATAATTTCCATTTGAGCCTTAGGTTGCGGTAGGCCATCAGTCCGGAAATCCTCGTCACCAAATGATTAACGAGGGTTTCCATGCCGGCCGGCAGATAGAAATTTTTTTTATTTAGACTTTCTGCAGGCAGGGAAAATTCTTTCAACAATGCTCGCAGGCGAATGTGATTCGGCGAAAAAAGTGAGGCCCCTAAATCATAATTTTGATAAGACCTAACCCGGCCTCCGAAACGATTCGACCCCTCGAACAATCGGAACTCGGTTTTATTTTGTTTCAGCAAGTAAGCTAATTGCAACCCGCTGAGACCTCCTCCGATGATTAAAACTTGGTCTTTTAAATCGTGATGATCTTCAAAAAGGTACTCATCGACGGTGGTGCAAGCCGTTAGACCGCTCGATAATAAGGCGGCCCCACCGAGGCTGGCGATAAGTTGTCGAATAAATAATCGGCGTTGTACATCAGAAGACATTTTTAAACCTTAAAATAAAATGCTACACTAGCCCCGTGCTTGAAACAACCCATCTTCGAACCCATTTAGATCAATTGGCCGAAAAAAAATTCGCAGTTTTAAGCGTCGAAGTCGAAACGGCCCGCGCGCTTCTAGAAAGCGCAAAACGAAGACTTCAGATGCACCAATTTCGAGATGCCATGCTGGCGGACGTTCTTCAGGCGACGCCTCAGGTTCGAAACGATCAGATATTTTGGCTAGATGCGAAATTAACGGACCTGGCTCCCATTGAATCAGAGATTTTAATTCAGCTGGATTCAGTTTTGAAATCAATCAAACAAAGTTTGTTCATTCCGGTAAACCATTGCGAATGCCATTACGCGTATTATCCAGCTGGTCATTATTATCGTAAGCATCGCGACACTAAGCTGAGTGAAAACAAAAGACTTTTGTCTTTCGTTCTTTACCTGAACGAAAATTGGAATGCCGCAGACGGAGGAGAACTCGTCGGTTACGAAGAAGATAAAGTTTTATTTCGCGTGTTGCCCGAACTCGGACGGCTCATCATCTTTCGCAGCGAAGTTGAACATGAAGTTATACGCACGCAACGCGATCGCTTTTCATTTACCGGGTGGTTCCGTTGCTAAATTCTGGACAAAAGCAAATTCTGAAAATAATTTTCTTTGAACGAATTGGTTACAGGCTATTAATCTTATTATTTTCATTCATGGCCACGATATTTGGGCTAGCTCTTCCCTATTATCAAAAACATTTCTCGGATGATCTCAGCTACCAAACCCTGGCGATTTGCATCGGGCTTTCACTTGTCTACTTGGTTCTGAATCAGCTTACTTTATTCATCGGTCAGACGGAAGCCATTAAGGCCCAGGAAAAATTAGCTAGTACGATTTATAAATATAACATCGAACTAAAACCCCTGACCTTGCAGAATAAATCCGTGGGTGAGGTTGTTTCATTATACACGACCGACATTCCTAGCCTGACCGTGTGGCTTGAACAATCACTTCCTTACGGCCTAACAACCCTATTTCCTTTAGTGTTAACGCCGGTATTTTTATCATACTCGTACGGGCTGAACCCCTTCTTCAGTTACGGTTTAGTAGGAGTGTTGGTCATCATTAATGGTCTTATGGCGTACCGGCAGTCTTTATTTTTTTTCATGTTTAAAAAATTGGCCGCCGATCGCATGGGTCTCGTTAACGAGTGGATTCAAAACATTCGGGGATTAAAAATACTGAACTGGATTGAGGGTTTCGAAAATAAAATAATTCGCAAGCGGCGCGAAGAAACCGTCAACCGAATTGCCATGGTGACCAACGGGCAAGTCATGAATTCCATTTCGTCGAATGTAAATTTTTGGTTGAACCTCAGTATCCTGTCTTTTTTCATCTGGATGACCGACCGACCTTTAACAAAATCAGACATGATCGCGCTTTTATGGGTAACGAGCGTTTTCTTATCCCGTCCCTTACGCCAACTACCGTGGTTCTTCACGTTTGTCTTTGACGCCTGGACATCTTATAAACGTTTAGCCGAATTTTTGAATTTAAAAAATAATGATTTTATCGCGAAGTCGAATATCCCCTCGGAAAAAAATGCGTTAATCGAGATTCGTGGTTTAAATTTAGCCTACGGAGAAAGAAAGATCCTAACCGATATTGAACTTAAAATTTTGCCCGGCGAACTTGTGGCCGTTATCGGCGCTGTGGGTTCTGGCAAAACGATGCTCATGAAGTCAATTATCGGCGAAACCCCATTTACCGCAGAGCTATATTTTAAAAAGAAAAGCAGTTACGTCCCGCAAGATCATTTCGTGATGAGTGCGAGCCTACGAGACAACATGGTTTTTGAATATCACGCCAGTCCGAAGCATGATCCTCTCATCATGGCGCATTTGAACAAAGCCCAATTTGATTTTGAATTAGACCGCGTGCAGGAGGGACTTGATACCCTTATCGGCGAACGTGGCGTTAACTTATCCGGCGGGCAGAAACAACGGGTCAGCCTGGCCCGTCAACTTATGACTGCCGAAAAATTATTACTTTTAGACGACCCTCTTAGCGCTGTCGACGTGACCACGGAAAAAAAACTTATTAGTGAATTTAAAAGCATGAAGGCATCAGGATATTCCGTCGTGTTAACGACGCAAAGATTTACGGTTTTACCTGAATGTGACCGAATTATTTACCTGGCAAGTGGTCGTATCGCCTTTGACGGACCCGCTTCGGCCTTCTTGTCGTTACCACAGTATTCTTCTTTTTTGACGGGTCTTACGTGAAAAAAGTTAAATCGGCGGCTTATTCGAAAACTATTTTTGATACGCTGATGCAAGCGTACCGGCCCTTTATTCTAAAAATTGGTTTGACGATCATCTTCGGTTTTTTAGGACGCTTTCTTATCTTATCGAACGCGCAGATGATCGGTCAGTATATTGATGTGCACTTTTCGATGGCCCCCGACGATTTAAAGCAGTTGTTCTTCAAAATGCTGGGCGTATTGATAGTAGCTTTTGTATTTTCACTTTTTTACCGCACCGTTTTTTCAAGGCTATCGGCCTTGGCAGTTTCCAGAATTTACGACGAGACGACTTACCGGGTTTCGCGTTTACCAATTTCTTTTTTTGAAAGTCAGCCCGTCGGTAAAATTACCACTCGATTTTCAAGCGACTACGGAAATGTCTTTCGTCTATTTGGCGGGCCATTAGCAGAATTTTTGTCGATTCTTTTTGATTTGATTTCGATCGTCATCATCATGGTTTCAATTCATCCCCTATTCTTATTTACCATTATAGTCGCGTCCGGATTTTATTTAATTTTATTGAAGAAGAACCAGCTTAGGCTGCGAGAAACGCGTCGTGAACTATCTACCAACCGCGCCCCTTCAATTGCCCACTTTTCGGAAACCGTTCAAGGCGCGACGATTATCCGCGAAAATGGCAAAGAAGCGATGTTTCTGAAAAAATTTTTAGAGTATGATCAGAAGTACTTGATCAGTAAACGAAATGTGTTTTGGCACGTAACCCGCTTTTCTTTAGAACTGAACATGTTATCGACGGTGCTGTTTGCAGCAAATGCTTTGATCTGCTTAAACCTCATCAAGACCCAAGTTATCGGCGTGGGGCAAACCGGGGTCATATTAAGTTTTACCCTACTTGCTACTTATACTTTACAAATGTTTTTCGAGTGGTTTTCACAGTTCGAAGAAGCGCTGACCGGCGTCGAAAAAATGGATGAATACATTCGCTTACCGCTTGAACAGGGCATGTCTCTTCCGTGGTATTCTGACTTTTCAACTTCGCAGCCTAAAAAAAGAAAATTATCGGCGGCGGCTTTGGGCCATAGCGAGCCAGAAGAAATTCTTCCGGAAAACCATATCCAAGTTGAAAATCTTTTTTTTAAATATCCAACAAGTTCCGAAATGATTCTAAACTCAGTTTCGTTCCGCTTAAAACGCGGTGAAAAATTGGGAATCATCGGTCGGACCGGTTCCGGAAAGACTACGCTTATTGCGGCCCTCTTGCATCTATACCCAATTGAAAATGGGGTGGTCCTTATTAACGGTAAAAATGAGGTCGACGTTGAAAAACATCGCTCGCTTTTTTCGGTGATTTCACAGGATCAACTTTTCCTGACCGGCACCATTCGGGATAATTTAGATCTTTTTAGAACCAGTTCTAACGCCGAAATCGAAAAGATATTAAAAAAAGTCGGACTTTCATTTAATCTTCACGATCAAGTGACAGAAAAAGGTCAAAATCTTTCTCAAGGCGAAAAGCAATTGCTAAGCCTGGCCCGTGGACTTTTACAAAAAGCCCAAATTTTTATATTTGATGAGGCCACTTCAAATGTAGATCCGCAATCCGAAAACTTAATGAACAAAGCACTTTCCAGCCTATTGGCCGACAAAACCCAGATACGAATCGCGCATCGTTTGCAAACGGTTCAAGATTGCGATCAAATTTTGTGGCTTGATCAGGGTCACGTTAAAAAGATTGGCCCCTCGGAAGAAGTCCTTGTCGCATTTCAACAAACAAGGTAGCTTGAAACCATAACAGTGTGGGCGCCTCATGCAAAATGACGAAAACGAAAATACCGCGATTTTTACTGACCTCGAAGCGGGGCAGCTTTCGGCTATGCAAGATTCTTGGTCGCAACTTACGCTGGATCAAAAGAAAGAAAAATTTAATTCCTTAGACCGTACCGATGCAGAAGAACTTTTCCTTAATTTAAGTCCGGCCGAGCAGCTCGAACTTATCCAAGATGGTACGAACTTAGAAATAAGATCGTGGCTACGATTACTGGCCCCAGATGATGCGGCCGATTTGATTCAAGAATTTGATATTGAAAATCGTGAAGATTACTTGTCCCTACTGGATCCGCAAACAAAGCGCGAAGTTTCGGCGCTTTTAGCCTACGCTGAAGATAAAGCCGGCGGATTAATGAATTCGCGGTTTATTCGTTTGCGGCCTAACATGCTTGTCGACGAAGCGATCAGCTATATCCGTATCCAAGCAAAAACGCAGGTTGAAACAGTTTATTACTCTTACGTTTTGGATTCCGAACAAAAATTAGTGGGCGTTGTTTCTTTTCGTGATTTATTTTCGGCCTCATCAAATAAGACAATCGAAGAAATCATGCAGCCAGATATCGTCAAAATTTCTGTCGACCTGGATCAAGAACACATCGGACAAATTTTCAGTAAACAAGATTTCATGGCCCTACCGGTTATCGATAATGACAATAAAATGGTGGGGATCGTTACGTTTGACGATATCGCGCAGGCCGTTCAAGAAGAAGCGACCGAAGATATCCACAAGATTGGTGCCGTTGAAACACTGGACGCGCCTTACTTACAAATTTCGCTATTAGAAATGATAAAAAAGCGTGCGGGATGGTTGTTAATTCTTTTTATCGGTGAAATGTTTACGGCCAGTGCCCTAGGATATTTTGAAGACGAAATCCAACGCGCCGTCGTGCTTTCAATGTTTTTACCGCTGATCATCAGCTCGGGCGGTAATTCAGGATCGCAGGCTTCGACGCTAATCGTCCGCGCGATGGCTCTAGGCGAAGTGCGTTTAAAAGATTGGTGGCGGGTCTTCGTTCGTGAGGTCGCGACCGGACTTTGCTTAGGGGTTAGTCTTGGTATCGTGGGGATGCTGCGAATTTATTTTTGGCCTTGGCGAGAACAAATGTACGGGCAACATTACGCTTTAATTGCGGTGACCGTCGCGGCTTCGGTCATCGGCGTCGTTCTGTGGGGAACGATTTCGGGTTCCATGCTTCCATTTATTTTACGAAGATTTAAATTAGATCCGGCGTCGGCGTCGGCACCCGCCGTAGCCACGATCGTTGACGTAACGGGTTTAATTATTTACTTTACCGCAGCTAGTTTAATTTTAAAAGGCACGCTTCTATAAAGCGAACGACATTGATTATTAATGGCAGTTCTTTACGACGGGTTTAACCCCGCCGTCCAAATGTTCATCTGAGATTTTAGTTCATCGGTAATGTTGAGGAAGCGAACTCCGAACGATTGTTTTTGCGAACACCACACGACTTCGCCTTCAACCTCTTGATCAAGGTCCGCAAGTCGAATCGAAATCTTTTCGCCTTTTTCCGCCTTCATGTCGCTATTAAAAGAGACTCCGCCCAATGAAACGGTATTCGTGTCGACGTTAATGACTTGATCTCCCATCTTAACGGTCATCGCTTTTGCTAAACTATATCGAGCGAATTTACGACGTTGAATGCCCGAAAGGTTTTGGGCCCGCGCACGATTTCTAAAGCCTAACGCTAAAGCCATCGGCATTAGGATCATCACCAGCACGATGATTGATTGGGTTAAGCCCCCTGAAGCAGATCCGCCGCCTCCGCTCGCTGCCGCATCCATCGCGGCCTTTACTAAACCGCAACCACCAGCCGGTTTTGCGTCGTCAGACGAAGCCGTGCTTCGCTCAGATTTATAGACTGGAGTATAAGCGGGAGCGTAGGACGCAACCCCAACTTGGGTTGCGGCTGCTTAAATCGCTTTTAACGCATTCACTCGCCCGCCCGTCGCGATTTTTCCGTTTAAGTCTGAAAACGTATTTACGCTGCTCATGATGATTCCGCGGACTTGGTAAGCCGACAGTTGCGGCGCTTCACGTATAACAAGGGCAGCAAGTCCGGCAACGAACGGTGAAGCCATCGAAGTGCCCGACATCATTTGATAACATCCTGGGGCTAAACAACCCGTTCCCGGAACCGAACTGATGATCGCGACGCCCGGTGCAGCAACCTGTACGTTAGATCCGTAATTTGAAAACGATGCTTTTTTATCGGCGTCAGTCGTTGCCGCGACGGAAATATTATTTGGCGTATCTAGATTAGCAGGGTACATCGGGGTCGCATCGTTGTTAGCCGACGAATTTCCCGCTGCCGTTGCGATGACCACCCCGTGGGCGTAGGCGTAAGTATAAGCGTCGTGTAACGAGCGCGAGTAGGCCGAACCACCCCACGAGTTGTTAATCACGCGCGCGCCCATGTTGACAGCGTAGTACATCGCGCTAACCGCATTAGCCGTCGAACCGGATCCATGAGAGTCTAAGAATTTCAATGGCATGATCACGACTTTCGATTCACGCACCGGAGATGCTAAAATATCTTGGCCGACTCCTAAAATAATTCCCGCGACGTGCGTTCCGTGATCATCATCATCAATCGGTCGGTTATTACCGGCTACGTAGTTCCAACCGGAAAAATCATCCACGTATCCGTTACCGTCATCGTCGACTCCGGGCAGACCGTTTATTTCGGCCATGTTTTTCCAGATGCCGTTTGAATCTGCGAAAAGGCCGTGCGTGCTATCAAGTCCGGTATCGATGACGGCGACGATGGTTTTAGAACCTTGGTTATAGGGTTTTTCAACGCTCCAAGATTCGGTTACTTGAACTTGCGCGTTCGACTGATCGTAGCTGTCACTGCCGGAAGGCGCGACTCCAAAAGGTTGAATATCGACCGGATTCACGCTCAAAATGTAATTGGGTTCTACGAATTCAATTTCGGGATTTGATTTTAAACTTTCGATGACGTCTGGATTATTTGATTTGATATGCAACATCTGTGAGCCCCAAAAGGCTTCTTTGATCTGAATGCCGTTTCCCATTTTGCTGACAAGCTTCATACCGACACTTAAGCGGTTATTTGTCGAAGCGCCGGCTCTTGATTTAATCTTGACGATGTACTCACCCGCAACCGCCTGCTGGCCACCGACTTGCGCGGTCGCATTTGAAATTGCGAAAATTGAGGCTAAAGAATAAACGATAAAGGATAACAACGTGCAAGATTTGATTGTCATGAGTATAACATCGGGGAAATAAAGCCTAGACTTAAGTCGACTTTCGCTTTCTCTCATATTGGCATAAGCCGAACTTCAGTGGACTAAAATTTCTGCCTCAAATAGAGAACTTTTAAATATTGCTTTTTTCCCACGCCGATTGAGCACGCGCTCGGCGCCCATGGCTCCGTCACGCAGCTTGACTCCTTTTTTCACCTCGTGAATCATGGTCTCACAATGAAACAAATCCAAAAAATATTCGTCAGCGGGCTGATCAGTTTTTTACCCATCGCCGTCACGATTTACGTGGTTTATGCGGGCGTGGTGATCGTTGAAAATCTTCTGGGGGGCTTGGTACGTCGAATTTTACCACCCGACGCTTATTATCCCGGATTTGGCTTTCTTGCCACGATCATTTTTATTTTTATATTAGGATTTTTGTTAAATAATTTCGTGACGGCGGGGCTATTCCGCAAAATACAAGAAAAGTTGACCGAAGTTCCATTGATCAAAGTGGTTTACTCTCCGCTTCGTGATTTGATGCATCTGTTTTCAAATGGCGAACACCAAAGCCAGATGAAAAAGGTGGTCCTAGTTTCAATCGCGGAAGGCAAACAAGTCTTGGGTTTAGTGACCCGCGAAAATTTTTCGGACTTGGGTTTAAGCTTTGCGGTCGCGAACACGAAAGTTTCAGTTTACATCCCGATGAGTTACGGTTTAGGTGGTTATACTTTATTGATTGATAAATCACAGCTCGAGCAAGTGAACATTCCGGTCGAAAAAGCGATGAGCTTAGCCTTAACCGGATGGATAAAAACGGATGATCAAAAAAAATAAAACCCCCGGGGATTTCATATGACAAAGCAAACGCGAACGCAGACAACCCTTGAAAAAGCCCTCGACATAAACGCCGATCCTTTATTTTACGGAACATTTGCCGAGATCGGTGCCGGGCAGGAAGTTGCCCGCCAATTTTTTCAGGCCGGTAAAGCTTCGCAAACCATCGCGCTAACCATTTCAGCTTACGACATGACTTATAGTGATATCATTTACGGTAAAGAAAAATCCGGACGCTACGTATGTGATTCTAGATTAATCAAAATGCTGGATCGCGAATACGTCAAGCTGATTGAAAGGCTTAAGCCAAGCCGCGGAGATAAAACTTGTTTCTTTAGTTTCGCCGATACGGTGGCCACCGCCAGTGAAGGCAACAAAAGAAGCTGCCACGGCTGGATAGGCGTTCGCTTCCAGGCCACGCCCGGTGGTACGGACCAAGAAGTTATTTTGCACGTCAGGCTTTTAGATAAGCACCGTCTTCAGCAGCAAGAAACGTTAAGCCGCCTGGGCGTAAATTTGATTCACAGTTGTTTTTACAAAAGAAAGAACGACGGCGAATTTTTAGAAGGACTTTTTGATCACATCAAGTCTGACGCCGTCTCGATCGACGTCATTCATTTTTCTGGAGACGAATTTAAAAAATATGACGAAATTCTTTTCAACTTAAGTCTCGTCGAAAAAGGATGGTCGGAAGCGTGCCTGATTGATGAAAACGGCATCGTTCAGAATCCGTCCGACTATTTATTTGGAAAAAGCATTTTGGTCCAGCGCGGTTTTTTTCAGCCCGTAACCAATACGCACCTTGATATTTATCAACGTGGGCTTGAACATTTCAAAAAAGAATTCGGAATTAAAGCGAACGAAGCCTTAGGCATTTTTGAATTTACGATCGATAATAGCATTAAAAAAACCAAGGTCCCGTTAGAAGAATCACGTGCCCGGGTGCAGATGATTTCGCAATTAGGTATGCCCACTTTGGTAACGAAATTTACCTTGTTTTACAAATTGAAGGAATTTATTCGCGTCTCCACTCCGAAACCACTGGGCATCGTGATCGGCGCGACAAACTTAGAAAAACTTTTCGACGAAAGTTTCTACTTTGACTTAAGCGGAGGAATTCTAGAGGGGCTCGGAAAGTTGCTGGGACGCTTCACTCGGCTTTACATTTACCCGCATAAAACTTCTGAAATTTGTTTAATGACGAAAAGTTTTTTTCCCAAGCCTAGTGCCCGTCACATTTACGCGCACTTCATGGAAAACAAGTTTATTCAAGATATTGCGGGTTGCGATGAACTTAGTGAATACATCCATTCAGACGAAGTTATGAAACTGATCAAGAAAAAAGATAAAGCCTGGAAAAAACTTGTGCCCGAGAAACTTCACAAGTTAATCGAAAGTAAGGTCTAACTTATTTTACTGCTTTCATCCATTCGATCATGGCCTGTACGGGCTGACCGCTTCCGCCGGTAGCTAGTAACGCTCCGGAAACCCGGTCGGTCCAACTGTAGACATCAAGGTGGGCCCATTTTTTACCGCCGCAGAATTTCTCTAAAAACAAGGCCGCGGTGATCGCTCCGCCAAAGCCTTCTCCCGAATTTTTAAAATCGCCAAAGGGCGACGATAATGATCCAAAGTACTTTTGCACCAATGGCATTCGCCAATTGAGATCTCCGGCGCGTTGGCCCGCTGCCGTCATTTGCTCGGCTAGAAGAGCGTTATTGGTAAACAGTCCCGCCACTTCCGCCCCCAACGCAACTTTGATGGCGCCGGTTAAGGTTGCGATGTCGATTAGAATCTCTGGCTCGTCGGCGCCTTTTTTCGTTGCGGCAACGTCCATCACGTCGGCTAAAACTAAGCGGCCTTCGGCATCAGTGTTATCGATTTCAACTAAGTATCCCGCACGTGAACGGTAAAGATCACTTGGCCGCATGGCCTTTGCGTCGACCGAATTTTCGGCAAGCGCCAAATAAAAATCACAGGGTCGTTCGTAATTAGAAAATGCGGCCCAATAGGCTAGGCCTAGCACTGCAGCCGAACCTCCCATATCTTTTTTCATCAAGCGCATGGCCGAACTTGGCTTGATATCAAGTCCGCCCGTATCGAAAGTGATTCCTTTACCGACGAACGCAATGGGTTTCTTAGAAGATTTTTTCTTAGGGCGGTATCTGATGTGCACCATTCTTGGCGGTGAATCGGATCCACGACCCGTCGCCAAGATTAAGTTCATGCCCTCGGCCGCTAATTTTTTTTCATCCCACACGGTAACCGTGGTTGTGGTCGATGGAAATTTCATCTGCTTCGAAACTATTTTTTCGTACGTTGCCGGGTTTAAATCGTTGGGTGGAAGATTGACGATATGCCTTGCGATTTGCACCGCGCGCGCTTCGACCTGCGCGTTTTCAATCATCGCCTTATTCAAGTCCGTTCGTCCATGTGCTTGCAGATTTACTTTGATATTCGTCATCGGTTTTTCATTATAAGCCGTCAAGAAATTGTAAGTGGCTAATTCTAGTCCGATTAAAAACGGGCGAATGACTTCTTCTTTACAATCGATCAGATTAATCAAAACATTTTCGATGCCTTGAGATTTAATCTGGGCCATCAAAGATCCACTTTGGTCACGAAACCAAGTGTAATTCGACTCATCAAGCAAACCGTGGTGTTGGCCTTTTTTCAAGGGTTCGCCCGTTTGCAGAATCCAAACCGGGCCGCTTAAACCCATAAAAAAAATCTGTCGCTTTTCAGTTACGTCGAGCTTCTTTTTTTGATGCGATAACGCATGAATGTCGATTATTTTTTTAAGCTCTTTCAAACGATTTGAACTCGTAGAAGATCCTAAAACATAAACAAATCCTTCAGGATTTTGCATCGCCTTCATTTCAAACTGAAAAAATGATTTTAAGACTGACTGCATACTCATGACTTAGCTCCTATCTATAAACAATATTCTTTGTTACGATCATGCCTTAGATATGACAAGTGGATCAATCCCTAACCCCTATTCTATCAATCTTAAATTCGGGCTTTTTAACGCCGAGAATCTTTTTTTGCTTTTTGATCAACCCATTCCGCCGCATTTTGAAAAGCTGTCAGAACCTCAATGGCAAAAACTTTCAAGCTCGGTCTATGAAAATAAACCCTTAGGAAAATGCTTGCAAATTGCCGAGCTGATTAAAGAAAACGATCCCTCAGTCATGATGTTTTGCGAAGTCGGCGGGGTCGAATCTTTGAAGAATTTTAACGAAATGTTTTTAAACTCACAGTACCTGGTTGCTCTGATTGAAGGCAATTCGGACCGCCATATTGACGTCGGATTTTTAATCAAAAAAACGGATGCTTTTTACTTCGATTTGATTACGAATAAAAACCGCCCCTTAAACTTTTTATATCCTCACGAAAACACCTCGATCAACACCGGCTATCCGACAAAAGGAACCACCCACTTTTTTTCGCGTGATTGCGCCGAGCTGCGGCTTTTCAAGAATAACCGCGCCCACCCTTTTTTGATTATTTTACTGACGCATTTAAAATCCCGGCTTGATCCTGAACGCATCGACCCCGGCGGCACGGAAAGGCGCTCGGCCGAACTGCGAACCGCGATTGATCTTTATAAGGAAATTTGCGCGCTCCATCCTCAGGTACCCGTGCTTTTTGCGGGTGACATGAATGGCTTTGCGGGTTTACCGCAAACCGATGCCGAATTCGCCTGTATTTACGCCGAAACCGATCTTCAAGATGTTCTTGAGATTGCAAATGTAAGTCTTGAACATCGCTCGACTTTTTTTCAAATTAAGAACGGCGCCAAAGTCGACGCGAAGCAAATTGATTACTGCTTTATACCGGCGCAATTGAAACCCCACTTAAAAAACGAATCCGCCCTTGTTTACCGATATAAAGATGAGTTCGGTTTTGCTCTCGATGCCCCGCGTACCCTCGAACACAAAAGCCGCCTCCCGTCCGACCACTACCCTTTATTCTTTACTCTTGAAAACCTTAAAATTTGATGAGAGCGTAACTTATGGCCTTGAAGAAAACCCAGAACATCGATTTTCAAATCACGACCACGACCGTTTACGTCGAGTCTGAATCCGTGCCTGATCAAAGTCGTTATTTTTTCGCTTACAAAGTTTCAATCAAAAACGTGGGCCAAATGGGCGCCCAGTTGATGAGTCGTCACTGGGTGATCACGGACGCTTTCGGACACACCGAAGAAGTAAAAGGCCCGGGCGTTGTGGGCCTGCAGCCACGCATCCAAGCCGGTCAAGACTTCGAATACGACAGCGCCTGCCCCCTACGAACAAATTCCGGAACCATGAAGGGCAAATACCAATTCATGAGCGACGAAGGCGAAAACTTCGAAATCGAAATCCCCGAATTCTACCTGATAGCCCCAAGCGCCGTCCATTAGCCAAAAGGTGCCAGGCCTTTTTTCTGCCAAAAGGTGCCAGACGAAATATATTTCTTAAGTTAGCCGACTTGTCTCACCCCGAAGCGTTGCTCATCAAAAGTTCGACAGTTCTCAAATCTTTCGACGTTAAAATTTTTTAACGACATTCAGGAGCAGGCTCGCTTGGACCACTTTTTGTAATATAGAAGTTCATGCAGTCACAAATTAAAAAGAATTTAGTATTTTCGTTTTTCATCGTTGTCAGCATTTCCTTACTAGGAGCGATGGTTCAGGCCGCAAAGCCCGCCACCAAAAGTTTTACGCCGGACGAAATGCAATCGGTTATTAAGAAAACGGCCTTAGCGGTTGATATCGGTTTCTTTCCGAACTCGAACGCGATTATTCACATGACCCAAAACACGCGCGAAATTTATCCGCTACCTTCGGGCGAATACCAAGAGCTGCGTGATCGCATACTGGTTCTTCCCAGCACCCAACCTTTGAAAGAGAGGCCGCTGTGCTTAGTAGCTCAGGGAAAAATGTTTCGCCGAATCGTCCTCGACAATACGGCGCAAGCCCTAGTCGATAATTTAGTCCTATTTAAGGATCTTCCGGCCAGCGAGAAAATCGCATTGAAAAAAGAAATGCAAAGAGCGCGGCTTGCGAATAAACTTCCAGCTCACTGTTCTTTCGAATACCTTTAGACTGAACTTTCTTGCAGTGCCAAATCTATAAAGGCTTTAACGTTCGGCGAGACAAATTTCTGGTCCGGATACACAAACGACAGCGCGATTTTTCCCCAGGTCCATTCGGGAATGAGCCGAATAAGGCGGCCCGCTTTTTCTTCACGCTCGCAAATAAAATTCGGTAGAAGCCCAAAACCCATCGATTCTAGGACGACCTGCTTGATCGTTTCCAGGTCGTCCGCCTGCAGCCGACTTTGTAAATTTAGTTTTACTTTTTCTTTTCCTCGGGAAATTTCGACGGCCGATCCTTTTTGAAACGGAAAAAAAATGAAGTGCAATTTTTCGAGCTGCTTCGGATTTTGGGGCAAGCCATTTTTCTTGATAAATTCTGGAGTCGCCCAAAACGAGGCGGTCGTTTCTAAAAACTTTCGGACTTTGTGAGTCGAATCGGAAAGCCTACCGATACGAATGGCAAGATCTACTCCTTCACCGACCAGGTCGACCATTCGATTCGTAACGATTAATTCAACTTTCACATTTGGATATTTTAAAAGGTAGCGATTCACTAATTGCGGCGTGACCGAATGGCCTACATCAACCGACATCGTTATTCGCAAGCGGCCTTGAGGATCGATTTTAGAAACCTGCAATTCATTTTCAGCACTTTCAAATTCTTCAAGCGCGGCCACGCATTTTTTGTAGTAAGCTTCCCCCACCGAAGTTAATTTCAATTGCCGGGTAGTACGATGAATAAGAGTAACGCCAAGACGCTTCTCAAGCTGCGCGACTTTATCGCTTACGCTCGTAATAGGCTTCTTTAAGGCTTTAGCGGCCTTGCTAAAACTTCCGGTTTGGATCACTTTGACGAAAACGTCGATGCCTTCTAGACTCACTGGATGCTCATTTCTATTCTACGCTAATACGTATAGTGTTTTCACTTTATACGGACTAATAATAACGATCAAATTAAATTACTCTAAATATGAACCAAACAACGAATCATCAGGAGAACCCATGCAACTTCAAAAATTTGTCCGCACAACTCTACTTACCTCAATCATTTCGCTTTCTGCACTCGGCGCAGGAAAAGTCATTCCCGAGGGAAAATTCAATATCGACAGCATGCATTCGAAAGTGGGATTCGAAGTTCCGCACCTGGTCATCTCTTCGGTCGAAGGAAAATTCGATAAATTTGAGGGCGTCATTCAAGTCGAAAAGAATATCGAAAAATCGAAGGTCGAACTGACAATCGATTCCACGTCGATCAGCACGGGCGTAACAAAACGTGACGACCATTTGAAAAGCCCTGATTTTTTCGATGCTAAGAAATTTCCGAAACTTACTTTTGTAAGTTCGAAAATCACGCAGAAAGACAATGACTTGACGATCGTGGGAACATTGAAGATTAAAGACAAATCCAAAGAAGTAACGATCGATGCGAAATACCTTGGCGAGGTTAAAGATGGCTACGGACAAAATAAAATTGCCTTTAAAGGAAAAACCAAAATCAATCGAAAAGAGTTCGGGTTAACTTGGAGCCAAGCCGTAGAAGCAGGTCCCATCGTTGGCGACGATATCGAAATTTCACTTAACATTCAGGCGGCTCAAGAAGTGGCTAAGGCACCCGTTAAAAAATAAGGAAAATTTATGAAACCAACGGCAACATCGCGCGAAAATTCTTTGCCGCTCCCCACCTTCTTCATCTCGCATGGTGGGGGGCCTTGTTTTTGGATGGACTGGGGACCAAGCGATCCTTTTTTGGGCCTTGCCACTTTCTTTAAGAATTTTTCAAAGGACCTCGCGCGCAAACCCAAGGCGATATTAGTTATTTCGGCGCACTGGGAAGAAGAAGAGTTTACGATTCAAACAAATCCGAAACCCAGCATGCTTTTTGATTACCAGGGTTTCCCCGAGAACACGTACCGTTTAAAATACCCGGCGTCGACTTCAGCGGCACTGATTGCCAGAACCAAAGAACTTTTTAAAGCAGCTGGCGTGAAGCTAAACGAAGATCCATCTCGTGGGTATGACCACGGACTTTTTGTTCCATTTCTTCTGATGTACCCTGATGCCGATATACCAATCGTGCAACTTTCGCTAAAACATAATCTTGATCCGGCCGAGCATATTAAGATGGGAAAAATCTTAGCCCCACTTCGTAACGAAAATATTTTGATCGTGGGCAGCGGGCTGTCCTACCATAATCTGCGCCAGCTGAACGATGTCCACGGGTTATCGAAAAATTTCGACGACTGGTTATTGAATACCACCGAGCTTCCTTCAGCCAAACGCGAGCGTGCGCTCGCCGACTGGGAAAGCGCACCGAACGCCAGGCTATCGCACCCGCGAGAAGATCACCTCTTACCCCTGATGGTCGTCACCGGCGCCGCAACAAACGAAAATTCTACGCGCATCTACAACGAAAAAATGAGTAACTGGAATTTCTACACCTCCTCATTCCGCTTCGGCTAAGGCGACGGCGGAAGGCGACGGTGCCAGGCCTTTTTTCCGCCAAAAGGTGCCAGACAAAAAATTACGCAAATCCAATGGCCGGACGAACAATTTGGCTTTTTACTGCTCCCGGGGTTCTCTGACTTACAGATTATTTGCAGTGCATCTCTTTATGCCTCGAGCAAAAGCCATTCTTCAAACTGAGTTTCCCTACAATATTTCTGCGAGATGCATCAATCACGAGTGGTTCACATTACCGATGGACATTGTTTGGAAAGTTTTCACCGAAGAATTGCAAGACTGCATTACTGAATCTAGTTTGGTCGTGCATAGCTTCGTACTGATGAGCAATCATTTTCACCTGATCGCTTCGACCCCCAAAGCAAATATTAGTCAATGCATGCAACGATTCATGGGAAAGACAAGTCGGCGGCTTTCGCGATTAGGAAACCGAGTCAACGAAACGTTCGCTGGAAGACATTACAAATGCATTCTTCAACAGCAAAACTTTTACATGAGCGCTTACAAATACAACTATCGAAATCCCGTCGGTGCGGGTATCTGCGCGAAGGTCGAGAGTTATCCCTACAGCACGCTTCAGTTTCTAATGCATCCGGAACGAAAGTTATTTGACCTCGCCGAGGATCTTAGTTTTCACTCTGATCCATGTGGCATTCTGGAATGGCTTAATACTCCCTCGAATCCAGAGCTGGTTGAAGCTTTCCGAACAGCCGTAAAACACCCGTATTTTAAATCGAAACGTGAGCGGCAGCCGATTATGGCTGACCATCGCTCACTTTAGTTAAAAAGTTGACCAGAGACTCAAGAACTTCGGTTTGAACTGGTAAAGAAAGAGCTGGGCACGCGTCATTCTGTTTAAGCTGCTCGGGTAACAATGGTAAGTGAATAAAAACCGATTTTAAAGTTTTAAAAGAAAGTAAAGCATTATAATAGAGTTCGTTACAAACGTACGTTCCGGCCGAAAAAGAAATTTCAATGGCGTGTCCCTTGGTTTTTAATTCCAAGAAGGCTTTATCAATCGGAAATTGTGACATCAAAGCCAAGTCACCCTGTGCAAAAATTTTTCCTGGTGGCGGCGTCCTCCCCGATTCATCCGCAACGAGAGATTGAATCCAATTTAAACCAACTTTTTCTAAACAAATATTGTGTCGACCGGCCGCTTGACCCAGCATGAGCAAATAGTCAGGCTGGGTTTTTCTAACGTGATCTTCCAGAATTTCAGTACTGTTACCGAACTCCACCGGTAATATTAAAACGTCGACGTCTGAAAACGATCGCGCCAAATTCTCGGCTAGAATTTGACTGGGATTCATTTTGTCACCCAGGAAAGGTTTAAAGCCCGTCACCAGAATTTTCAAATTCACCTCTTTGCCTTATTTTATATCTGGCACCTTTTGGCGGAAAAAAGGCCTGGCACCCTCCCCGCCCTCCCCCCTCCCCTCAGGGGGAGCGGAGGGAGCGGAGCCAGGTGCTTCCGGATTTTGTGTAGATGTAGCGTTCGTGGAGGCGGCCTGATTTGCCGA
>CAXSEH010000034.1:0-21515 GCA_964236345.1 uncultured Bdellovibrionales bacterium | reverse complement strand
GGATTCTTTTATCCATTCATGACACTTTGCGTTCCACCATCAAGTGAGAAGAGCCAGCTCTTGGGCCTTGATCCCAAGATTGATTTCGCCGGCCTGGGCCGCGCTTACTGCTAAAATAATAATACAGAACAATTTCATTCAGAGCTCCAAAGAATCTGTAGAGTTCTAAACAGCAATTCTGATTCCGAGTGGAGAAGGGTTGGGACGGTTGCGGGGCATTGGGAGTGTCAATTTATTGGACACTAGGCGAAATGAAGCTTGGCAGAGAGAAGTTTGATGGGGCCACATAAAATCACGGGGCATTTGCATGCCCCGCTGTTGAAAAGTAGTCTTGAGTTTACGCGACGCCTTTTTTAACAAATAAAACACGGTACAAGAATAACAGAACCATCGCGCCGATAACCGATGCGATAAAACCGGCCGGTTGACCTTCTTGGTAAGCTCCCGCAGAAGCGCCAATCCAGTGTGCTAGAACCGAACCTGCGATACCGATTAACGCCGTGATGATGAATCCACCTGGATCTCTTCCCGGCATTAAAAATTTAGCTACGATACCTACGAATAAACCGATAATAAAAGCCCAAATCATACGAACTCCTTTGTTGAACGTTTGTTAACGTAATTAATTCCGTTTTTTCTATAAATCGTAAAGCAAAAATAAATTATTTTTCCAAATGGGGCAAATTGCCACTATTGACACTGTGGATATTTGGTCTATTCGATTTTAGGAAGTAACGTAACTAGGCCAAAGCCTAGCGGAAAATTCTTGGCGGTTTTGGATCAAAGCTATACCCTAGATCGATGACATTACGACCTCTGTTTTTTCTATGCGTTCTTCTGCACGCCGGTAGTCTACTGGCCGCAGAACCGGACCTCGAGAAGGACGCTAACGCCGCGATCATGCGGCGTGTGGCGAATATTTATATTTCAGAAACTTTTTTGAACGAGCAAATAAAAATATTCTCGGCCAAGTCGACATTGCTTAAAAATTTACACCTAGATTTGGATGCAAAAAGTGACCGACTTTATTTGTCGGGTACCTTTCAAGTTCCCTTAGAGGAATTGCAAACCGTGGGATCAAAGAAAAAGAGTTAGGCAAAACCGAACTTCTAAACATGGACGCAGATGATGCCACGGAAGCTTTAGAATCCAAAAAAATCGACGCCGCATTTATTATGAGCGAAAATGCTTCAAACGGTGATCTTAGAAAACTATTGCGATCTCGTGAAATTCATTTAATGAATTTCAAGCAAGCGGCGGCCTACGTCAGAAAGATTGATTATTTAAATGTGCTCGACTTACCCCAGGGCTCGATCGATTTAGGATTAAATATCCCAGATAAGGATTTATTGTTGGTCGGTCCAATGGTCGAATTGATCGCAGTTGAGAATCTGCATCCGGCACTTTCGGATCTTATCTTAGACGCGGCCACTGAAATTCATTCTCGACCGGGCATGTTTCAAAAGCGCGGTGAATTCCCCCAACCCGTTGAACATTCCATTCAAATGAGTGAGGATGCCCTCAGATTTTATAAATCGGGAAAATCATTTCTATATCGCTACCTGCCATTTTGGCTTGCGAGCTTAATGAGTCGCTTCGTAGTGGTGCTTTTACCGATTCTTATTTTGCTTATTCCAGCCGTTAGAGCGGTACCTTCATTATTTCGGTGGCGCGCCCGCATGAAAATTCGCAGCCGCTATCGGGAATTATTACTCTTAGAGGAAAAATTTAGGAACGAAACCAACCACGAGCGCTTGGCCGCCTTACGTCGCAGTTTTGATCGAATCGACAATGAAATCGGCAAAATGAAAGTGCGGGCCGCCTTTGCCGATCAGTTCTATTCTCTAAGGGGCCATATAGATTACGTACGACTTATAATGACTAAAAAGTTAGTCTAATTTCAAAAAAAGTTTTGGTAAAGAGAATCAAGGAAACTTTTTTTAGGTTTTGCCGCCAATTCTTTCAGGCTATAGTCCACCGAGACAAAACTTGTATTCGGAGAAATTTCTTGAAGCTCAACCGGAAGTAGTACTTTGAATGTATTCCACGGTAATTCAAGGTCCAAAACCAATTGGTGAAATCCATTTACGATCTCTTGCGGAGAGTATTGGTACTTACTTTTATTGATGTACGGAATATTTTGATCGATAAGTTTTAATTTCTCGACCCATTTTTCTAACAAGATTGTTTGAAGCTCAAAAATTTCTGGGCTTGGTTGGGGTCTAAAACTTCTGATTTCTATGGTCGCGCTTTCAGGCTTGCGGTCAACTCGGGTCATGTTAAAAGCCTGGTAATAATCGACGCCGCCCCACGTTTTGGAAACGGTCTGAGTATAAACTTTCTCGCTGATCATGTCGGCAAAACTTTGGAGCGAATAATATTTTGAACCTCGATCAAGTTCTTCGAGGGCCTTCGTCAATTGTTCGCGTTGTGCAGGCGCTTGAGCGGCTAAGGGCGGACTGTTCAGTAAATGATTTCCCAGCGCACCATAAATAATTTCTGGTCTGTTTTGGAAGTCTACGAAAAAGTTTCTAAGTACGGATCCGCGTTCGTTAAAAGCTTTTGTTGATATATGGATATGGCCCTGGCCGGCACGAATGTGCGGTTGTAAACCTGCCTGCAGCGCGGTTTCGAAAACGTATTCAGACATTCTATCCTTGTATTTTTCGAATCCGGTTCTAGATTTAGGGGTAGCGTTAACTTCAAGTGCCGCCGAATCGATTCCGATCGTAAACTGAAACTCATCTCGAAAAATAACGGCCAGAGCTTGGCCATGTTTATCGTAGGTCATTTCGGTCGTGCAATCAGCGCTGCCTTTACATTTTTCTTTGACGATGTCTAACCACTTCAACCATTTTGCGGCCTTAAGTGGATTACCCTCAAGGCTAGGGTCTTGGGGATTACGATTTCCTTCGTCGACTAAAATTTGATTCGTAAACGTGAATTCAAGCCCGAATAAATAGTCGGTTTTGTTCTGAAACAAATCTACGCATAAGTTGACGGCCTGGGCCTGAGACGCGACTAATATTAAAGTCAGTATTAATTTTTTCATAATTATGCCGCTTCTTTTGATTCGTTAGACCGTGGATGGCTTTCTAGTTTTTTAGTCGCTTCGTATTTTTCTAATGCGTTCATTCCGGCTTTGGATTTTAAGAAAACCTGCAGTTCTTCGATGGTCGAAAAATCTTGGCTTAAGTTTAATGTCTGAACGATGGTTTTAACGTAAGCAAGGTCATGGGCTTCGCCCCAAGAATTTAAAGCGGTACGCGATACTCCGCCTTCATCCATCTGCCAAGCCGAGTTACTCCAGAAAGGTTCAAGATCGTTCATAATTGTGAAGTTTGAATCTTTATCAGCCTGAACTTCCCGTGCGCTTCCAACATGATCGGCCACGAAGGCAACGTAATTTGAATCAGCTACGTCACGCATAAACATACGTCCCGTAGGCTTCATATTTTTATCGAGCTGAATCAACCAGTTTTGCGCGTTGGGCGTCTTCATTTGAAGTCCGTAACGTAATAGCAGTTGCGCTTTAGCTTGACCTAACAGGGTACCGTAATTTTTTTCCCAAAACTCGTTAAAAGCTGTTTTGTTAATCTCGGCAATTTCACGACCCGCGTACGGAATGCTAAATGCGGGAAGATAATAATTGCCATCCTGCAAAGGTCTTAGATCACGAACGGAAAACGCATTACCTTTTTTACTTGCGATCGAAATAACTTCGGTCAAAACGTAAAGCTCACGCGAAAGCGGGTTTAATTGATCGTAGTCCCGGATATGCTTTGATCGTCGCATTGAGATGATCGAGTCATTATTTAAATCTGCTTTTCCGGACTGGGCCGCCGCGTTTGGATGAGGATGATCAGTCGGAAGTTTAAAAGTAAATAATGAGCCTTTAATTTTCGTAAACATAGACCGGGATGCCGAATAGAAAGCTTTCTTGCGACCTTGCGCCGGCTCATCTTTATAAGGCACGGTTTCAGAAGTATTTAAAGGGTGACGTAACCAACGAACATTTTCACCCATATTAAAGAATGATTCGATAATCTTGGGAGTGAATGTTTCGGTTCGCACAACAACATCGTCGGCTTCGATTTTCAGGTAAGATAGTTGAACGTTCTCGGTTGGTTTATACCATCGGACTTGATTTGACGTTTGTTCCCAAAGCATTAATTGCGCGACGGGATCGTCACCGATGGTTTGTGAAATGCGTGGCGCAAAGAGCTGTACGCAACTGGCTTGGCCCCAGCTTGCGGCAGGAGCAATAAAAAAGGCGCAAGTAATCGCCATGAACAAAGTGCGAAGGACATACATTGAGTTTTTCATGAATAGCCGTAACAGCAATCTAAAGACCGACTCGAATTGAGACTAATCCGTTTACGAGGTTTAGACTTTTGACAGCGGTCACAAATTGTCACTCTTAAGGTGATTATTACTTGGTGTAGACCCTCAACCAGCCTACACTTCAGTTAGGACGCTGATGTGAAAAAATATCTTGAAACCCCCCGCATCTATTTACGCGAATTTTCGTTCGAGGATCAGACCGAATTACTTGAATTGGATAGTGACCCCGAGGTCATGCGATATTTGACCCAAGGAAGACCAAGCGATCTAGCACAGATTCAACAGCTGATGTTTAGAGTGGCGGCCGAAATTGAACGAAGTCGGGGCCGTTACGGAGTTTGGGCGGCAATCGAAAGGGAATCTAACAACTTTGTAGGATGGTTTCATTTATTTCCGCCCCGGGAAGATCCTAAAGATTTCAACACTCTGTATCTGGGTTATCGACTTAAGAAAAAATTTTGGGGAAAAGGGTACGCGACCGAGGTGTCACAAGCTTTAATACAAAAAGCATTTACCAAATTTGGCGCAACGGAAATCTGCGCACAAGCGATGAAATCCAATAAAGGCTCGCAAAATGTTATGACCAAAGTCGGGATGACCTTTCGTTCGAATTACTTAGAAAAAACGTTTCCAAAGGGCGCTCAAGATTCGGTGCTTTATTCGATTAAAAGAAAGTAAGTTAGCTTTTAGAATATTTAGTTAGTATTTCTGCAAACTTGTTCAGTTCTTGAATTTCGTCGTGGGTTCCACCAACGTCGGGGTGGAATACTCGTGAAAGTTTTTTTTTCGCATGACCGACGGCCTCGACGGTGATCGATTCTTTAAGTTCAAATCCATTTTGCGAAAAATATTTTAGCGCTGATTCTACGGCGGCCGGAAATTGCATGTCCAGTACGGATTTTCTTTTAGGGTCTTTTGCCGAATTTTTTTGATCTTTCAGTCGTTGCTTTTGTCTCTGATATTGTTCTTTACGATATTGGTTCTGCTTCAGTTTGTAGGCTTCTTGGGACTCGAGCTTCGCTTGGTTCTGGGCAGGTGCTTTATTAACGTCTGTAAAAACCGCGCTAGCTTTTTCAAGGTCAGTTTTCTCTTCAATAAAATCAGGAAACCTTTGTTCCGTGACTATGAGCGTGGCCCAGATATGTTTGCAGAATTGGCCTTTCTTTGAAAGAGGGCAGTTGCAGTCTGCAAAGATGGTTTTACTATCAATCGTCGGTGATTTTAAAGTAATCTTTACGGCCGTTGAAGCTCGAACATAGCTTTGAATTTCGGTATCCGAAAGACGAGTGGCCATGACCTTTCCTTGACCGACGAGCACGCGACCGCTGCTTCGAACTTCGGGCTTAAAATAGTGCTCCCAGCTTTGGATGGTCATAGGGCTAATAGATACAAAAATTTGTCGATCCGAACAAGGAATATTAGTGAAACAAGTTGTGAAGTGAATCTATCCAAGCGCCTAGACTATGCTCTAGTTTTTGTTTATATGTCGTATCTAAGTAAGTGATAATTGATCAAACCGCTAAGTATCTTGTTATGATGGGCTGTATCGACATGAAACTTTAATTTCGGAGATTTTACTATGAATTACGTAGCTTGGCTTCGTTTCGGCTTTTTGACTTTAGTTGCCTTTCAATTTTCATCGCCAGCATCAGCTGAAAGCATATTCGATAAATTGCTAAACCCAGTGACTCCCATCCTGCATGACTTATTTCCAAAAACCACTCAACCGTTTTTGTCGCAAAAGGATGAAGCGCAAATTGCTCTGGAACAAGGGCTCATCACCGAAGATCAATACAAGAAATTGATGGCCGGATCTTCGGTTGATTTTTTTCGGGAAATGGATAACGGCTTCACGATGAGACCCGCAGAATTACAGAAAACTTTAAGCCCGTTCATGCCGGGAATTAGCGAAAAAGAAGCGGTCGACAGAATGGCCCGAGGTCGAAACAATTGGATTGTTTGGACGTTTGGCAACGACAACTTTTGGAACAGCTTAGGCCACGCCACTTTTGGCGGACTTGATTTCTTGAAGACACTTTCATCGCACCCACTTTTGCCTTCGGCACGAAGCAATCGGTGGGAAACTTTAGGTCTTGTGAATGAACCTTGCTTTAAAGAATCTAAAACGGGACGAGAAGACCGTTGGGGTTTGCGTCTTGATGAAAGAATTATCTCGGCCGAATGTCCACCGGATCCATTTGAAGATGCGAATGCCTATCCTGGCGTAAAGGTTGGAGCTCGCGGAACCGATTTACCTTATCAAGGCAAAATGAAGAAGCTGGAAGTGGGATCTTTTTACGGTTACGCGACGGGCATCATTGGATTCAGATTATTTCCGAATCCTGATTTTAATAAGGAAGCCGCTAAACGTTGGGATCCTAAACGTTATTATGAAGATCCGACCTATTTTAATGATCCTAAAACTGTTCGTCCATACCGCGTTGGAGTTTCGTGCGCCCTATGTCACGTTGGACCTAATCCAAGTCATCCGCCTGCTGATTTTAATAATCCGAAATGGGCCGATCTAAATTCTAACCCGGGGGCGCAGTATTTCTGGGTCGATCGAATCTTTATGTGGAACTGGAAAAAGGGACAAAACAGTTTTGTTTATCAATTGCTTCACACGGCCCGTCCCGGCGCGCTGGATACATCATTGATTTCTTCGGACCAAATCAACAATCCGCGAACCATGAACGCGGTTTACGATCTTCCGGCGCGCCTTGCAGTGGGCGCAAAGTTTAACTCAAGCGAGTTACTAACGGGTGATGAAACTAGAAATATGCAATTTAGCCAGCTAGGTAAAGAAACGGCGTGGAGCAATTCTCCTTTGAAAAATGCGTCAAGAAATACCGACCAGGGGCAAGTTGTATTGTCTCCTCGAGTTTTGAAAGATGGTTCTGATTCTGTGGGGGCCCTAGGAGCCCTAAACCGAGTGTACGTGAACATCGGTCTTTTTGGAGAAGAGTGGGTTAAGCACTTTATTCCACTTATTGGCGGACCCACCGTATCTGCCTTCCCTATCCAAGTGGCGAGCGAGAATTCCCTTTATTGGAAAGCGAATGTTCAACAAACTCCGGACTTAGCTTTATTCTTCTTGGCCAGCGCAAAACCTGACAAGTTAGAAAACGCACCGGGCGGAAAAGCGTATTTAAAAGACATCGAAAGCCCGCAACTAGGACTGGGGAAAAAAGTATTTGCCGAAAACTGCGCCGGTTGCCATTCAAGCAAACTTCCAGAAAAAGCTTATTCTTATTTCAACAATTCAAAAGATCCAGCTGCATGTCGTGGAGATAATTACATGAAATGCTGGAATGCCTACTGGAACTATATTAAGTCGCCTGATTTTAAAAGCGACATGGCCAAAATCGTGACCGAAAAAGATTTTTTAAAGGATAACTTCCTTTCAACTGATCTTCGTATTCCCGTTTCGCTAACCGATAGCCAGCTTTGTAGTCCAATCGGTACCAATGCGCTGAAGGGCGATATTTGGGATAATTTTTCTTCCACCTCTTACAAGCAACTACCAACCGCAGGAAATTTTACCGTTAATTACCCTGGTGATATGAGTTCGGTCTTGAAAAGTAAGACGATCCAAATTCCGGATGGTGGTCGAGGTTATTTACGACCCCCTTCGCTGATTAGTGCGTGGTCAACAGCTCCTTTTTTACAAAATAATGCTTTAGGAAAGCTTGATATTCGAGGAACGGTTGAAGGACGAATGCTTTCATTCAACGATTCGATGAATAAGCTTTTAAATCCCGAGCAACGTGCAAATCCCGTTGCGCCCTATAGCCTGGGGCGACCGACGCGCGCCGTATTTTATCAGACCAATTCTGGAGATCAGCTTCCAGGTAATATCGACGTGACGACCGAAGAAAGTTTTATCAAAATTCCGCGTGGCTATCTGCCGAATTTTATTTTCGATATCATTAAGAAAGCAAGCGATGCCGATCCTATCGCGAAGAAGACGTTCCTAAAGAAGGGTTTTGAGTACTTAACCGTTGCTGATAAATCTAAAGAAACGCCGAAAGAAAAAGAAAAACGCCAAATTGCATCCATCAATATGTTGTCAGCTAACGTAGACGCGAAAGAAATGGGTGATGAAATTTGGATCGGTCCAATTCCTGCCGGCGTTCCCGTTAATCTCGTGGCGAACATTAGTTTGGAAGCATCGGTCGGAAACTTGATTCGTTTGAACCAAGCACTTTTTAAATTAGTAACGACGACAATTCAAATTCGAAAACAACAGTTAAAAGGCCCTTCGGCGCTAAACTACTTTATGACCCACGCCGCTCCCGGGCTTATTGAAGTAAGTAAGTGTACAGATTTCGTTGTCGACCGAGGACATTACTTCGGTACGAAGTTTTCGCCGGACAATCGCGAAGCTAATTCTGGTGGACTAAGTCCTGAAGAAAAGGCCGCATTGATCGAGTATGTAAAATACTTTTAACTTTAGCGAATTGATTCAAGGGTGGAAATCAAAAGTACACGGTCGATCGGTTTTGTCAGGTATCCTGTAAACCCGTTGGCTAGGCACTTTTCTTTTTCATCTTTCATCGCGTGAGCGGTTAACGCTACGATGGGCTTATTAAATCCAGTTCGGCGAAGATTCATGACGGCTTCATAGCCTCCCATATTCGGCATCTGTAAATCCATCAAGATCAGATCAAAAGTATGATTGGATACCTTCAGTAGTGATTCGCGACCGTCGACGGCAGTCTCTACCTTCAAGCCTAACTTTTTTAGCATAAAACTGATCAATAGCCGGTTGTCAGGAGAATCATCCACGATAAGAATGCGTTTTTTCTTAAGTTCTTCCGAAACCGTCAATTCTTCGATTGGTTTTTTTTGTGAATCGTCCTTTTCTAAGCGGCTTTCGATCAGGTCAATTTCTTCGATGTGGCCGGTTTCAACGCTAATCAAAAAGGTGCTACCCTGGCGAATTACCGTATTCTCTAAGATCAAGTCGCCGCCTAATGCGCGCGCCAATTTCTGTGAAAGGGCTAGCCCTAAACCCGTGCCGCCGAATTCACGGGTGGCTGAAGAATCAACCTGAGAAAATGGTTTAAATAATTTATCAAGCTGGTTGGCTTCAATTCCTAACCCAGTATCTTGAACCCGAAAGTATATTTTATTTTCTTTAAAAAAACATTCGATGGTAATTTGGCCGTCTCGGGTAAATTTGATCGCGTTACCACAAATATTTAAAATTATTTGTCGCAGGCGGGTGCTGTCAGAAAAGAATACCGGCGGGATCTTATTGGAAACTTTAACCTCAATGTTAATCTTCTTATCTTCCGCCTTTAACACTAAAATAGATTTCAAATCCTGCAATAGCTCGGTTGTGTTGATAAATTCTTTGCGAATTTTGATCTGCCCGGCCTCTACCTTCGAAATATCTAAAATATCGTCAATAATATTTAGTAACTGCCGGCAATTTCTTTTGATGATGGCCATGTTTTGATTTTTTTCATCTTCGCTTAAACTGGTCGAATTCAAAATATCCACGAAGCCCATGATAATTCCTATCGGGGTACGGATTTCGTGACTCATATTTGCCAAGAAAAACGATTTAGAACGATTGGAAACTTCGGCGTTGTCCCGCGCGGCAATTAATTCTTTTTCGATTTGCTTTAGGTGCGTGATATCTAAGAAAGATATACCTAAGCCCAAAAATTCGTTTTGCTTCGTGACGACCGGAAATAAATTCATGCTAACGAAGTGGTCGGTACCGTCAAAATTTATTTTAATTTCTAAACTTTTATTTTGCCCGGTGCTTCGTATAAATTCGGTGAAGGTTTGGGTGGGACTGAATCCAATTAATTCTCGGAAGTTATCTAGCGTATAGATATTCTGCTGATCTGAATTTAATTGAAAATATTTGCTGAATATTTGATTCGCTCGAATCATTTCACCTTCAGTACTAAAAAAGGCTATCCCGAATGGAGAACTTGAAAGCAAAGAATTGATTTGGGCGGTCGATTTTAATTTTTCCTTTTCCGAATCTATGCGGTCCCGGTCAACGATCTCGAATTCGGTCGCACTTTTCCAGGTAATCATGATTAATGTAATGAAACACGAAATGGCGACGCTGGCGTAAGCGGTCGAATTATCTACCCCGGCATTATAGAAAAATACGCCGACCCTTCCAAACAGAACCGGTAAGATTAAGCTAGCCAATGAAATTCGGCGGGCAAAGGAACCCGCAGCCCCTTCACTTTGCAGCATCGTTACGTATTTACTTCGGGGAAAGATGAACAGGCCGGCAAAGGCCATCAGAAGCCCCGAAAGATCTGTATGCTGAGTCAACCGCAAAGCATTTTCAACTTGGTATAATGATTGGGCATTAAAAATGTAGCCGATAAGTCCGATTAAAGAGATGAAAAAAACGCTACCATTCAGAAAAGTGGCGGCCTTGTTCATGTACCGGCTGAAACTATTCAGAATGAGCGCCGCGCCCAACAACATGAAAATAAAAGCCGAATGCAGCGACATAAGGCCGGAAAAGTCGGCATGTCCTGAGCTTAGATCTAAAATTAAGGGCTGACCATTTCCTAAATTGATCAAAGTCACTTTTTGGTAAATGGTTAAAAAACCGATCATAAAAACTAGTGCCGAAAAAGTCTTCCCTAAGATGTACAACCACTTCTTTTTCGGTTTGAGCCAAAGACAATAGGTCGCAACCGAACAAAGTAAAAATGAAATCGACGTATTCTGTTTGAATGCGGTGGTGACCTCTAGGCTTCCTACGGTGGCTGCCAGAAACCAATTTACAAGGGCGATGAAGGCCAACGCGAAGACCAAATTGATTGGTATTAGGACAAAGTAGTCCGCGTACTTGTATTCTTTGTAAGAAATTTCGTCAGCCCGCACTTCAGCCTCGGTTTCCCACGTACTCATGTAATTTTTGAGAAGCGGTTAAAAATTCTTTTTCAAGCGCGTTTATAAGAAATTCGATTTCACTGCGAATAATTTCAGACTCCAAAGTCATGTATTCGATTCTTTTTAAAATTTCGCTCAGACGGGTGGCGCCTAGATTCAAACTTGTCGAACGAATCCGGTGGGCTAGCTTTGAAACTTCAGTTGATTGGTTTGCCTCATAGGACTGTTTGATCAAACTAATTTTATCTTTCATTTCGACATCAAAAATTTCGACTAGTTCAGCTAACAGGTCACGGCTGGGATCATAAGAAATAACTTCTTGAATTTTAACTTCATCGACGCTGGGAAATGAAAGTAAAGTTTGGTCAATTTGGAATAAGTTTTGATCGCTCATCGGCCGGCCTCGGGATCTAGCGATAGCAGGTATCCGCCGTGGCTGACCGTTTTTAAATGACTGCCCGTAACTCCCAATTTCTTGCGAAGCGAGCTGATGTGCCGATCAATCGTGCGACTTTGAAAGTGCATTTTATTCCAAACCTCTTTGGCTATTTGGTCGCGACTAAGCGTTTTCCCAAGGTGGGTCATAAAACACTCCAACAGTTTAAACTCAGTTGGAGAAAGGGAAAGCAAGTGACGGGTACCGTCGTCCGCTTGGCGATAAACCTGCTTTGCTTCTTTATCAAAAAAAAGGTCGTCAAATACTTCAGGCGTATAAAAAGCCGCCATCACTTCAACGGACCGAGCACAATGGGCGTCGATGCGGGCAATCAATTCGTTCTGGTCAAAGGGTTTCGTAATATAATCATACGCACCGGCAGAAAAGCTTTTTACCTTTGTTTTAACGTCTGATTCCAGACTCAGGAAGATAACGGGTATTCGATTTGTCTGAGAATCTTGTTTTACAAAATCAAAAAAATCAAATCCATTTCCGTCGGGCAGATAAAGATCAAGCAGAATTAAATCAGGCTTAACCCTAAGAAGGCTTTCCTTTGCTCTTTCAATATTCGGAGCAACGTGAAGGTCGTACAGCAGAGACAAACTTCGCTGAAGAAGAATTTGTGTGGTCACTTCATCTTCAACAGCTAGTATTTTGTACTTCTTCATACTACTTTCGTTTTATGCTGCCTCGCGCTCTTGATCGCCGTTTCGATCGAACTTATGACGGTTGAAAAGGGCAGCTGCTTGTTCCAATACTGGCAAAATATAAAATTCGAGACAAGTGGCAAATTGATTTCGTCCGATTTTTTACTTGAACAGATCACTAACGGCACGGCTTTAGTCGTTAAATTCCCTTGATTTTTAAAATGTAGCTTTTCATCCGCCTTTTTTAAAAAATCATGTCCGTTCATGTAGGGTAGGCACCAATCCAGGATAACCAGGTCATAATGATTGTCTGCCATTTTCATGACGGCTTTTTCGGGGTCGTTCATTAGGTCGACTTCGCATCCCATCGACTTCATACTTTTTTCAAGGATAAGAAGGGCAGTTGGATCGTCTTCGACAACTAGAACTCTTAAAGTTTCCGGAGCCTGGAAAGGAGAGTTACTTAATGTTTCCGTATAGTGATCGTATTCTTGTTGTTGATCGAATAAAAACATTTCAGTTTTACGGTGCATTTCGGTTAGTGCGAACTGTATTCTTAAATCGCTAATGACGTTTTCGAAAAGATCTTGAATATTTTGATCTTTGCGCCGCGAAGCTTTAAAACCGCGGGTAGAATCAATAACAACGTCGGCGGTCCAAATATGATTTTCATGATTCAGATCTATCTTAATCACGGAATTTTTTAAATAAGGTGCAAGTTCACTTTGTATACGAATAGTAAGTTCACCTTTCATGTCTTTGTGCGCCTTAGTTATTTCTGGCGAATTTTGAAACGTGTAGTCGAGTGATGCCATTTGTGCCCTCCTTTCTATGTAGGGTAAATCAATTAAAAAAAGGTGGCCTAAGCCACCTGAGTACCAAGTTGGTTAAAATCGTACGCTGACTGATGTCGATCAGTACTTCTTCTTTTATCGCGTTTAGTGCGGGTCGAATTAATAACTAATTTAGAAAGTGCCTTAACGCATTTTCGAACTGACCCTTGAAAATCGAGGTCAATTTTTTTAGCAAAGAAAGATCGGTTTCTAGATTTCATCATGGCTTCGCACTGAAAAGTGGGCGGACGACCAAGTCGGCGAGCGTGAGTCGTTCCTACGATCACTTTAACTTCATCGACATTTCCTAAATCTAGCTTATCGATCGAGTGATCAAGAGTTTCTTGTACAAAGTTTTTAAGATGATCTAATCCTTCGAATCCTCTGAATATTACTTGTGTTTTCATATGACCTCCTTGATAGGTTTTGGTGCTTAATTGCTTCATTTATTTTCGTATTAAAATTGTTACCGAAATGTGAAAACGCCCCGTACTGGCCTTTAAATTACTTTGGACCGTGTCAATTAGGTAAATTTATTGACCTTTGTCTAGGTGTCTTAAGCTTAGACGCTCGAAGGCCATTTTCGTCCAAAAGATAAAAAAACCCTTTTAAAACCAATACCCTGCCTTTAAAAACGAAAAGGCAGGTCAGCCTTTTGCTTGATGCGATATGAACTATGAAGGAGTTTAAGATGAAACGAAATTCAGGAATCTTGTTTTTAAGTGGTCTACTTGCCTCAACTCAGGTGCTTGCCACCTTAACTCCAACATTTGAACGCGGCGAAAAAAATGTGTATCACAATTCGCCACGCGGTGTTCAAGAGGTCTGCGTTATTCCAAAGAAATACCCCGAAGTAAAGTACTCTAAAAAGGATATTAAAAAAGAAGCGGAACTTTGTAACTTAAGTTTTTACGATGTGTCTACCGCCGAATCCGCCGATGGTGTTAATGGAACAGCTTTATGTGCAAAACTCAACAGCACTAACCCGGCCATTAATGTTTACGAATTAAAAGACGGACAAACGAAGTCTTCGGTTGAAAGCGCAAATTGCAAGGACGGCAGCAAATTAGGTAAGTATAAAAATAGCACAAGCTGCAGTTATACACCGGCCATTATCGGTTACTACCACTTATCAAGAATCTTAGGAAACATCGGCCACGTTCCCGTTTCAGTTTTGCGCACAATGGATATTGAAACTCACAAAAAAATCGCGGCCAAGGGCTTAAGCGGCACCAAGACCGGAGGCTTAATCAACCAAACTTGGGCGGGCTTAAACAGCATCCTTACTTCGGGCTTAGGGCACGCCCGCAAGGATTTGGTTTTATCTGACGATGGGCAACAGTCTTATGGCGGATTGATAGTGAATCCAAAAAAAGAAGAATTTTACAAAGATTTTTTCAACGCAGGACCAGACCGCGCTATCGCGTTTTTAAATAACAATACGATTTTCAAATTAGTAAAAGACGAAAGATCTTTAGACAAGGTTGTTGGCAGTGATTGGAATCAAGATAACGTACAAAAACTTTTTGCTATGCAAGATGTAACTGAGTTTATTTTATTAGACCACATTATGGATCAACAAGATCGATTCGGTAATATTGCTTATCAAGCAAAGCAAGCTTACTTAACGAAAGAGTCGACTGATGACACAAGCTACGACATTGAGATGTCCTCTGACCTAAAGGATTTCGAAAAAGACAAGGCAAGCGGCTTAGTAAAACCAGGAAAAGCACCTCTGGCTATCAAAGCAATGGTATTGAAAGACAACGACTGTGGCGTTTCTAAAACGAACGTGGTGAAGCAAGCGCAACTTTTAAAATACATCCGACACATGAACCCTAAAACTTATCGAAAGTTACTGGAATTTCAAGCATCGGTAGTCGAAAATAAATCGTTCTTTACGTCTAACTTGATGTTCACGGCAAAAGACTACGAAGAAATGGTTGCAAACGTTAACGACGCGGCGACAATTCTGAAAACAAATTGCCAACGTGGAGTTCTAAAACTTGATTTGGCCATCGATCACTACCTTGATACGGGTGCCCTCAAAATTGGGGCATGTGAGATCGAATAGGCTTCTATAGCGGCTTCTGGACTATGCATACCCGCTGAATACGTTATTCTTAGATAAGCTGTTTCAGTGCGTAGGTCTAGTTACGGGAGGTAATATGAAATTTGTGATCCTATCATTTTTTATCATGACAATGTCTGCGTATTCATATGCAAGCCAGTATCAATACGTTAAAGTGTACAATCAAAAAATAAGTCGCGATGACACGAAGATAAAATCGTGCTTAGCGGGGCTTTACGCAAGCCAAATACAATTTCGTAAAAATAAAGGTTATTTTGCAACGTTACCGGATGAATTAAATTTAACTAAATATCCGGTTTGCGATGGCTTAGAAATTTCAACCCATTTTGTTTCCGATAGCGGTTTTCGGATGACGGCCAAGTTTAATCATAAAATTTGGTCGGTGGATGAATCAAAGAAAATACAACAGCAACAACAACGCTAATTAGCGATGATCTAACCAATACATGATGCCTTTGTAAACTTCTCCGTTCGGGTTAAGTTTACAAGTGGGACAAAATGGATTATTCGTCACCCGGTTAATCATATCTTGCTTGGTTAAACCCATCTTTGAAAGGTCATAAGATTTTTCAGGTTGCGCAAAATCAAAATACGGCGCACCAAAGTAAACTTTGCTATCATGACAAGATCCGCAATGAGCCGAAAAATATTCGCGCAATAAAAACTGGAAGCCCTCGTTACCTTGAAGTGGCGGTGGATTTTGCGAAAAGGTATTTATATCACCCGCCGCTCTAGTGTTTAAACTGGCAGATGAAGCAGTGCTATCCTGCGCAGAACCCGCGCAATTATTAAAAAGCAAGGGCGCCAGTGCTAACATAAAAATTGTCAAAGTCGAATAGAGCAATTGTTTTCTTTTTGCGGGCATTATGGCTTCTATTATAAGTTAGTATTTCGATATGAGACCGTGGAAATCAAAAAGAGTCTATCATTTCTAGACGAACGCCCTACCTAGTCGAGCCTCTATTTATAAATTTCGGTACCAAAAGCGGAGTTTTAGCCGCGTATTCTGCATAACCTTTCCGCTTAACATATTTTTTTTCTAACAGCGGCACCCCCGATACGAAGCGCAGCAGGCCATACAGTAAAATTGGAGCGTAAAGAAAACCCAGGTACGCATTCAACTGCATTGGAAAAAAGGCAATGCCCACCCAAAAAGTGATTTCACCAAAATACTGGGGATAGCGAGAAAATTTAAATAGCCCTATCTGAATAAAACTATCGGGCTCGAGATGAGTTTTCTTGAAGATTGATTTTTGCCAGTCGGCCATGGATTCATAAATCAAGCCGAGTGAACTTATCGCAATGGCGATCCAAAAAAAGTCTGAAACGGCAAAGTTAGGTGAAGAAAGGTAAAAAACGATGGGGCCCGATAAAATCCAAAGCAAAAAACCCTGTAACATGAAAACGATTAAAAAAGTTCGTAAGGTAACCATCGTTTTCCATCCGGAACGCATCTCTGCATATCTTTTATCTTCGGCCTTGCCGCGCATCCGCCACGCCATATATCCGGCAAGGCGAAGTGACCACGCCAAAATTACTGTCAGCAAAAGCCTTTGCGCGATGGATGGGTCGGGATTAGAAAAAAAATTGTAAAGCGCCACTGCGCCAAAACCCAGTCCCCAACCCACATCGGCAAAATCATTTCGTTTAGCGAAAAAGGCTAAAATGAAAAGTAAAAACTCAAAACAAAGTATTAAAGCCAAAGACTGAAAGTAATTTGCATCCATCTATTGTTTGACAATAAACCTGAATACTCAAATCCTAAATGGATGAAATCCATATCTCGGAAAAAAAGCATTTACTTCATATTTGCAACCATCGTCCTTGAAATGTTAGGTATCGGAATAATCATTCCGGTTCTACCCGATGTCATACGCCGTTTTTCAACTGATCCAAACGACGTCACCCAATTGTTCGGTTACTTCGTCGCCACTTACGCCTTCATGCAATTCTTCGCTTCTCCAATTTTGGGTAGCCTTTCGGATCGTTTTGGTCGAAGGCCAGTTTTGCTTTCGTCTTTGTTTGGGGCATCGATTGATTACATTTTCATGGCGCTAGCTCCGACGTTGCCTTTATTATTTGTTGGACGCGTGATTTCAGGCTTAACCGGTGCGGGAATAACGGTAGCCAATTCTTATATCGCGGACATATCCGATGATTCTAATCGTTCTGCCAACTTCGGAATGATCGGAGCCGCTTTCGGAATCGGCTTCATTGCGGGACCACTCATGGGTGGAGCTTTGGGCCACGTTAGCCCGATAGCACCGTTCTTTGCGGCAGCGGGGTTGAATTTTGTTAACTTTCTTTTTGGCTTTTTTATCTTACCTGAATCATTAGCTCCGGAACACCGGCGTGAAATTAATTTTAAAAAATTACATCCCTTTAGTTCTATTAAAAAATTATTAGAAAACAAATCGATCATCTATTTCATTTTAGCTTACGCGTTACTTTTTTTGGCCGGTAACGTTCATCCCAGTATTTGGACCCTGTACACCGAATATAAGTTTGGTTGGACATCGTTCGAAGTTGGACTTTCTCTAAGTTTCGTCGGGGTTGTATCGGTGTTCAGTCAAATTGTTCTGACAAAAAAGTTGGTTCCTCGGTGGGGAGAAAAAAAGGCGCTTAAAATTGGACTTATATTTAATATGCTTGGCTTTCTTTTTTACGCACTGGCCCCGTACGGATCATTGATGTACGTCGTTATGCTAACATCTTGCCTATCCGCCTTAGCAATGCCGTGTTTGCAATCCCTGATGACTAAAGAAATTGCGCCAGATCGGCAAGGAGAATTACAAGGGGGTCTTGTATCTTTATCAAGTGTCTCTTCTATTTGCGCACCACTTCTGTACACGGTCACGTTTAACTGGGCAGTTCGATCCGAGCATAATTCAAAATTCTTGGTGGGACTTCCTTATTTCATTGCGGCGTTCATCGCGTTAATATGTTGGGTTTTAGTGGCAAATAAGCTAAATAGGGTTCATGAACCCATACAAAACTAGATTTTTTCGTCATTATAAAAATAAGCCCTATCGCTACTTAGGTTTGGTTCGACATTCCGAGACTTTAGAAGAAATGGCTCTTTACGAAACTTTGTACGAAAATAAGTTGGGCCGAATGTGGGTTCGGCCGAAAGAAATGTTTTTTGAGAATGTGGTGATTGAAGGCCAACAAAAGCCGCGCTTCGAACCGGTTCAGTTCACGTTTAAAAGCTTCGAGCATTTCACGCCGGAATTGCTAGATGTGTTTCATAATATTTATCGAAACAGTTTCAATCGGGATATCGACGAATCAAAAGTTTTTGCCAAAATTCAACTTCACAAAGGCTTTCACATTCTGGTTGTTTACGAAGATGAAAAAGCGATTGGAATAAAAGTTGGTTACCGGCTTGATCAAGGACGATTTTATTCATGGCTTGGCGGCGTCGTTACGGATTACCAAGGATTAGGAATTGCGTCGGAACTGATGCGACTGCAGCATCACTGGTGTAAAGAGCAGGGTTTCAAGTACATCGAAACCCGAAGCCGAAATGAATTTAAACAGATCATGTCACTGAATTTAGCTTACGGGTTCGAGATTGTTGGAACATTGAAAGACCCAAAGGGCCTAAAAATACTTTTTGAAAAGAGTTTATCATGAGATTATTTATATTTTTTTCTTTATTTTATTCTGTCGCCCCCGCGTACGTCGGCTTTCGGTGTGTTCCATCGATGCGCGAGTCACGCCTTCAAGTTTTAGAGGTTAGCGATGAAATTCAAATATTAGTGACGAATCCAATGGGTTATAACTTCATGCCCCAGTTCGACGGACCTAGCTCGACTTATAATATTTCTTTTAATAAAATGCAGGGCGAAGATTTAAGTTCACTCGGCGATAGCTTTTCTTTTTCTTGGCCCAAAGAGTCTTGTAAACTCGATTCGGCAAAATTTACGCTAACTTGCCAAAGTGAGGCCAAACAAGAATTTCGATCGATTAAGTCGTATGGGTTCACAACCACCGAGGTGACAGAGAAATACAATGACGTTATTTATGAAAAACGCAAATTTAGACTGTCGCTTGAAAAAGTGAATATGTATTTCGTAACGTTTCAATTTGACACCAAGAACTGCGAGAAATTTAATTAAAATACTCGGCCGATATCTAAATAATCTGGCGGGCGAATCCCGTAAGAACTATCAACCAGGACGCGGCCTACGTTAAAACTAAGCCCCATTCCGTGCGATGCACATCCGGCCATCACGAAAACGTTTGGACGCTCGGGATGCTGACCTACCAACATTTGTTCATCCTTACTGAAACCCATGATGCCGCTCCACCGGTACTTGATCTTTGCACCCCGGGCTTGCTTAAAATAAGTAGATGTAAATTCTGTTAGTGCCTCTTGGATCCGGGAAGTCGCTTCATCAAGCGCCGTATTTTCGGCTTCTAAGTCGTGATTTCTAAAACCCCCAACCAAAAGTTCGCCCATAGGAAGTTGGCGAAAATAACAAAGATGTTTCGTTAAATAACAGGGCCCCTTTACAAAGGGGGGTAAAGGCTCAGTCAGTATGGCCTGGCTACGCTGAGGTTTAATATGGTCTTTAAATTCAGGAAGTAACTGTGAAACATAACCATTCAAACAAACGAACAACTTTTTCGCTACGAGCCGGTTTTTTTGAGTTTCAATGATGACCGATGATGGATCTTCTAAAACTTTAAAAACCTCTTCTCCAAATAAGAAAGTTGTGGATTTTAATTTGGATTTGATTTGTCGCAATAATTTTACCGGGTGAATGATGCCATCATGTTTGTACCGAATACCGCCTTCGAAATTTTGGACGCCGTACTCGGAAATCAATTCGGATTTCTGAATGAGTTCGACGTCGATGCCGGCCTTTAGCATATCTTTAGAAAGGATCTTCTGCTGTTGATCCCAATCATCGTCGCTTGAGGCTACCGTGCAAGAACCCGTTTGGTAAAAATCGACTTCGTTTGCACGATCTTGAATAATTTCGGACAATAATAATTTTCGATTTTCTTCAGAGAAATTCCAAATTTGAATCGCTTTATCAAAACCGAAATTTTTTTGTAATTTTTTAAAATGGTTTGCGGAACCACAGGTCACGAAGCCTGCATTCCGGCCCGAGGCGCCGTAGCCTAAATCGTGTTTGTCGACCAAGGCAATTTTTAGTGAAGGGTCTTTTTTCTCAAGCCAGTAAGCCGTCGAAAGCCCGGCGATGCCGGCCCCTACGATAACGGCGTCAAAGGTTCTAGTATTTTTACCAGGTTCATCAAGCCAGTACGAGATCGTCATATCTCTAAGTACATTTCAATCGCGGTGCAACGGCAAGGCTTTCCATCACGCGTACAAAAATAATCAACGTCAAACCAGTAAAGAGGGTGTTCAATGATCCGTTTAAATCCCATTTTTTCAAGGTACCGTAGCGAGCCATTATTTGGGGATTCTTTCCAACTGTGCGTAATGATTCCTTCGGCGCCTAGTTTTTTAAAAACTTCGATCGACTTTTGCGATAGGCGGGGTCCCCAATTTTGCCCTTGAAGATCCTTTGATAAAAATAAACTTTGAAAGTACGCGGCATTTTCTGGCTTGAAAGGCCAAAGATCAGGTCGCAATTTATTACCTTTGCCGTGGGTCCATCTTCCAGGGGCGTAAGCTAAGCGTAGCGCCTTAACTTCTTGCGTTTGGGGATCTCGCAAAATAAAGGATGTTTTTTCGCCGGATTCGGTCACCGACTTTTTCTGATTTTCGATGAGTTCGGCAACCGAGTAATACCCTTCGCCGATTTGCGTGTCCGTAAATTTCTTTACGGCCGCGATGTCTGAATCAAGAAAAGGTTGAATCAGCAATTACTCTTCGTCCTCATCTTCGTCTTCTTCATCGAGGTCGTCGTCTTCGTCCTCTTCATCTTCTTCGTCTTCATCTTCGTCGATCTCGGCGGTAGCTTCGATGCGTAATAGCCATCCTTCTTCGTAACTGTCTTCTTGAATAACGGATGGATCATCTAAAACGTTCGCGTTCACTTCGATGACGACGCCTTCAACGGGAGAAAAAATATCGAGTGGACCATCATCCGTTTCAATCGTTCCGATCGCAACGTCTGGTTCCACTTTTTCTTGTTCAGGTGGAAGATCAAGGGAAGTTATTTCGGTAATGTCGGCCAAACCTTCTTCGTTGATACCGATTGTAATAATTCCGTCATCTTCCTGATACCACATATGGTGGTTGTAATTTTTAATTTCGCCGGTTGGATCTTTAGCCATAAGAATTCCTTCTTTCATCTATA
>CAXSEH010000033.1:0-21783 GCA_964236345.1 uncultured Bdellovibrionales bacterium | reverse complement strand
CCAAGCTTTTAGTCACGGTGGATTTGTCATGTGGGTTATCTTCGCAGGACAAGTTATATCAATCGCGATCATGATCGAAAGAGCAAGCGCGCTTTACATGAAGCGTACAACCAATAGTCGTGAATTAGCGAAATCTTTCGAAGACGACATCAAAAAGGGAAAGCTTGAGTCAGTTATGACTCGTGCACAGGCCTTATCGTTGACTGGTAATGCTTTGGGTAAGACGATTTTAGCGGGAACTCAGGCCGCCTACCACTTCGGTGGAAAAGAAGAAATCCAATCTAAGATGGATGAAGTCCTACTAAGTGAATCCTCTATATTAGAAAAGCGAACGGGCTTCTTAGCCGCGATCGGTAATATCGGAACCTTAGCTGGTCTATTAGGAACGATCATTGGTTTAATCAACTCCTTCGAAGCGGTTGCGAACAGTAATCCGGTCGAAAAAGCTAATCTGTTATCGCAAGGTATTTCGATGGCGATGCACGCAACGGCTTACGGTCTAATCATGGCGATTCCTGCCTTAGTTATGTTTGCCGTATTTCAAAATCGCGCGAACGCATTAGCCGAAGACTTAAATCAAACTTCATTAATGGTTTATAACTGGCTTTCTTACAGCTACGAGCCCGCTAAAGAAAAGCGCACCACTCGTACGAACATGAACGCATAGGCATTTAAAACAAAATAACCTTGGGGGTTATATGAGCGTAATACAAGGATCTAAAAATAAGAAGGACCTGAATGTTGAGTTAAACTTACTTCCGGTCTTTGACGTTCTTTCAGTATGTATATGCTTTCTTTTGATGACCGTGGTGTGGGTGGAAGTCCGCGCCATTGAGACGAAGCAAGCTTTTGGTGGCCAGTCAGCGGCCGAAAGCGTAAAAGGCTCAAGTCTATGGGTTACAATCGACGAGCGAAATAACCTGATTGTTTCGATCAAGCAAGAAAGTGGAGCCGAGACTAGAAAGTTGGCTCCATCAAAAAATGGCGATATCGACTTTCAATATGCTGAAAAATTTTACGCCTATGCGGCCACGCAAAGCGTAACTTCAACTCATATTTTGCCTTCGAAATCCACCCAGTACGAACAGGTGATCCGCATAATGGATCTCGCAAAAAAGGCCGGCATCATTAACATCGGTCTTTCACCTATTTAAGGAATATATATGAAAGCAAGTATCTTAAGACAACTTAAGCAGCAAAGCCCGATTCTTTCGATGAAAAGAATCAATGGTGAAGGTGACATGAAGAATAAAAAATCTTTATTCTTCTCGCTAAACTTAACCACCCTTATCGATGCTTTTTGTATTTTGGTTATTTTTCTTCTTTCAAATATGAATGGCCGAGTTCAAACCATTCAACAGAATGAAAAATTAAGCTTACCAAGCGCGGCGCAAACCGATTTGTTATCCGAGGGACTAGTTGTTCGCTTGGAACAAAACGATATATTTATCGATGACAAATTAACCGATAAGAATGTCGTTGTTGAAGCCCTTGTTAAAGCCTACCAAAAAGATAAAAAGCCATTGGTCATCCAGGCTGATAAAAAATCAAATTACGAAAGCATAGCTTTTATTATGAGAGCCGGCGGCCAAGCAGGTTTCGAAAAGTATGTGTTCGCAGTTTTACCGGGAACATAGAAAGATAGGAATATCTTATGAAAAAACGATTGATCTACATATCACTTTGCTTCTTGTCGGCGGTTGCAGCTCAAGCCGAAAAACTTGATCTATCGGCGCACAATGCAATTATCCAAAAGCTAGAGTCTGCCGCAAGCGTTTCGACCGATGATTCTATGGTGCAATCAGCATCTTTAATTTATCGTTTAGCCGACCTTTACGCCGAACGGGCCCGTTTGCTATCAATGGAAGAGCAAGGCCTTGGAGCCACGAAGAATGCGGCCCAGATTTCGGCCGATCGTAAAAAAGCCATCGCGGCATTAACCCGGGTACAGCCCGCCTTGCCACAAGAAAAAAAGGGTTCTGCCCTGATGCAGACGGCTCACCTGTATGAACTGCAACTACAATCCGGTGAAGCCCTTAAGATTTACAAACTGATCGAAAAAAATCCTCGCGATTACGATCAAAAAACAAAGGCTTTAACCGAAATCAAACTCGGTGATGACACTTTCGCCAAAGGCGATCTGGATGCTGCCCAAAAGCACTTCGAAAAAGCCTTAACCTACAGCGAAAATCCACGTAAAGCTTATGCGCACTACCGATTAGCGTGGGTTCATTTTAACCTGGGTCAAACTTTAATCGCCGAGAAAAAACTTTTAACTCTTCTGCAAACGCCAAAGCTGTATAAGAATGCCGATGGTGAAATTGATCAAGCTTTCGTTGAAGAAGCAACCCATGACCTTGCGACCTTCGTGGCGCGAAATGATTTGCAGCAAACTAACTTAAAGACTTACCTTTCGGTTACTCCGGAAGTTCTCCAAAAGAAAAATTTAATCTTCTTGGCCCAAGAGTTAGACCGCACCGCTAAGAAGGTCAGTGCCCTTAAAGTTTGGGCCGTAGTCGGAACACAACAACTGACTTTTGAAGATCAGGTCGAACGACAAATCCAGATGACCCGTATCGAATATGATCTGGGCCACTTACCATTAATAATCATTGAATTAAATAAATCAATCCTGGTGCTTAAAAAATCTGAGTGCAAGGGAAATGAAACTTGCACCCTTGCCCAACAGAATTTGCGTCGAGTAATAACTGACTGGGCCCGCGCTGAAGAAAGAAAAGTTTCGCCAGAATTAATATCGGCGTTCAACGCCTATACTTCAAATTTCGAAGATTACGAAATGAACTTCTGGGCCGCAGGTTTAGCGGTTAAGCGAAAGCAGCATCAAGATGCTTTCAACTTCTATTTGCGAGCCTCTACGATCTTGAAAGAAATTTCTTCCAAAAACGCTCAACAACAAAAGCTGTTTGAAGCATCGCTAGTGGGCGGAATTGAAATGGCGGAATTTGCCAAAGATCCGCAGTTAAAAGTACAAGCGTATCGTCGATACCTTGAGTTCAATCCAAATGGTGCCCAAAAAAATGAAGTAAAGTACCAAATTGCTCGTTGGTATTACGATCAGAACCAATACCCAACCGCCCGCGACGAATTCAAGAAATTAGCTCTTGATCAAACTATGACTTTATCCCTTCGCGAAAAATCGGCCGATCTGTGCTTAGATACCAATGTTCTTTTAAAAGATGAGGCGCGAATCGAGACTGATTCTTTTGAATTGGCCGGCCAAATACCAAATAAAAAGTCAGAATATTTAAATATTTTTCGCAAATCAATTTTAAACCAATCGGCAGCGATTTTAAACGCAACTTCTGCAGATGATAAACTGAAATCAGAATTAGCAAAATTAAATAAAACCAATGCGAAGTCATTCGCTGGCGAAGAAAAGCTGCAATTATTAAAAAATAAAATGGAGTTAGCTTATCGACTAAAAGATGTCGACCAGTTAATTTCCTATTCGAACCAGTTCTTAACTTTAAAGTCTTTAAAACCTGCAGACCAGCAAAAAGCGTTTCATTACTTGGCTTGGACCTCAGAAATTCGTATGAATTTCAAAGAGGCATTGAAATACTTAAAGAAAATCCAGCCGGCACCGAAAGATCTTGCCGCTTATTACCTAAAGACCGCCCTATTAAAAGAGCTTTCGTCGCAAAACCCGACGAAGGAATATGAAATGTATATGTCGGTTTCGCGAGACCATAACAAAGTGGCTTTCGCGGCTCACCAAATCGTACTTCACTCCGCAAATAGCTTAAAGGCATTCAACAAGTACGAGTCGGTATTAAAGAAAAATCAAGATTTGTACCCGTCCGCTGCTTTATTTGTTTTCGAAAAGACAAACGATTCACACTTTGCGAAGCGAATTCTATCTCATGGGGCATTTAAAAATAGCGCTGAAGCCAGTCTTGTCCGCCATAAAATGTCATTCGATGACATGAGACTTCTAGTTCGTCAGGTATCGCAGTCAAAATTCAAAACTGGCAACGACTTACAAATTAAAAAATCCCTAGTACAAAGAAACGAATTGATCCATCAGCTTGAAAAGGCGACTAACCGCTCCATTGCAAAGAAGGATATTGTCGAACAGCTTATTTTTCTTCCGGTCCTCGTGATCGAAAACAACCGTTTGGCGCAAGATATTCTAAGTACTCCAAAACCGAAGAAAATGTCTAAAGAAGAAAAGATCGCTTACGATCAACAATTAAAGATCTTGGTAGACCCTTATCAAACCCAAGCTTTGGCCATTGAAAACAAAGTCAAAGAATTGTTTAAGCAAGAGCCTTCGCAACAGACGATGAACGAATTAAGCGCTTGGGCCGCCCAGGTGAATCGTCCTGGTCACAAGTTAGCGTTACAAGAATTGTCTCTTTTAAAGGGCTCAGTTCTAAACCTGGGCCTTACCAGCCCCGCTTTTGAAAAGCTTTCTGAAAGAAAACAGAAAGTGTCTTCAAAGCTGACAGAGGCTTCTAGCCTGCAAATGAAGATATACAAAAGTCCCTTTGATTTCAGCTACTTAGAAAAGATGAAGAACCTGCAATTATCGCTGGGAAGCGGCCCGATGGTTGCTTATATAGATTCAAGAATAGACGAATTAAATTCTCGGGGGAGATAACATGAAAACAATATTAATTTCCATTTTAATTATTGTTTCCGTTCACGCAAAAGCAGAGCAAAAGAAAAGTAAACTAAGTACCGACATTAAATTTGACGGTCAATCAGTCGGCGGCCAAGTACAAGCTCCTTTTGAAACCTTGACTGAAGTTGAAAATGAAAAACTCATCGATCAATTAATTGGAGTTCGCAAAAACTTTAATGATCGTACAAAAAAATCGAACCAATTGAGGTAACGCATGTATTACTTAAAAGACTCTCTCGGAAATACGGTACGCGCGGTTCAATGGGATGAAAAAGATTTAGTTTTCATTCGCCGCCATGATAGCAACCGAATCGAAACGATCACCGATTTGAAATTTTATGATACGCAAAAAATTAAGTACAGCGTTTTAGATACGGTTCCGAAAGACCATTTCAAAAAATCAAAGAGCTTCACCGTTAAACATGCCAGCGGTCACCTCACTTTGGTGCAAGATTCTGAACAGATTTTAATGAATGTCGAAATTAGCGTAGACGATTCAAAAAAGTTTAAATCGCTTCTAGAAAAGACCAGCCTTTCGGCCGCGCTTTTAGCCGCTCTAATGGTTGTCGTGACCATTTTGATGCCAAAGCAAGAAATTAAAAAGGAACTTGAAATTGTTCAGGTCATGGATCGCCAACAGATCGAAAAAACTTTCGTGGTACCTCCTTCGGAAAAGAAGATCGCCCACGTTGTTAAGGCAGTTCGCGCACCACGTCCGAAAACTAATCAAGTGCGCCTAGCTAAAAAAACAACCGCTTCAAAATCAAGTGGTGTATTAGGGATCTTAGGAAGTTTAAGCAAATCAAAACAAAAAGGTGGTCTTAATCTAGATCAGGCTTCTTCATCGGCCGGTATCGGTCGCGGCGGAAGTCAAGGCAGCGGCGGAGTTCAAACTTCAGTCTATGCTAAAGGTCTTTTTGCCGCACCACTCGGAACCGGCGGAAAAGTAAACGGCGCCGGTGGTTACGGAACAAAAGGTAAAGGCGGCGGTCAAGCCGGTTACGGAAAAATTCAACTCGTTGGTCAAGGTGGCGATAGTTACTTCCAACCAGTTGAAAGTGAAGCCTTCGTTGAAGGTGGTCTTGATCGCAATGAAATCGCCGCGGTCATCAACCGACACGTTAGCGAAATTCGTTTTTGTTATGAAAAAGGTCTGCAGAATAGACCGAAGCTTTCGGGCCGCGTTGCGATCCGATTCTTAATCGGCGCGAAAGGTATAGTGACGGTCGCGCAAGTGGACCAATCAAGCCTTGGACACGCGCCGGTTGAAGGTTGTATTCGCGACCGTTTGAAAACTTGGAACTTTCCACGTCCTGAAGGTGGAGTCACCGTTAAGGTTACCTATCCCTTCATTTTACGTCGCGTTAGCGACACATAAGAGGTTAGCAATATGAAACACATGACTCAAAAAACTTTAGCTTCATTAATGTTATCCGGATTAATTGCGGCTTGCGCTGGAAATGATTCCAACCCGCTCAAAAAATATCCGAATTTACAAGGAACAAACCCGGCTCCTGAAAGCGAGCAAAATCAAAAAGTAGCGCCAACCGAACTTTTCGAAATTCAAGTTGTCGGGGCTAACGAAGAAAATCCGGGTCTGTTCATCGAAGGTAAAGCTTCGCAAACTTTGATTCGGGTCATTTCTAAATCGACTGAAGTGAAAAGCTATTTTATCGAAATGACCGATTTTACTTCTGTCGATCGCCCGACCCTTGTAGATACAAAAGAACCCGGTGTTTTCGCCCTTCAATGGCTCCCACCAGTCGGAACCATTCCTGGAGGAAAACCGTCGATTCCGTTTCGGGCAACCATTAAGGTTACCGTAACGGACGCGTCAAACGGTCTCTTAAAAAATCTTAGTAACAGTCGCGACATTACCGTTGAAGTGAACCGTAACAGCATTCAACCTATCATCACGGGCTACTCAAAAATCGAAAAAGTTGGGATCGATGAAGGCGTCGACACGAAATTCACGGTCGACGTTCAAGACGATGGCGGAGAGGGAAGTCCTCGATTACCGGAAGTCATGTTTTCGCCTTACCGCTGCTCGAATACTGAGGCCTACCGAGCCAATGCGTCGCAAGCCATCGTGTTGGATGAAGACCCAAGCATCCCTGAAAATCCTAAGCGCATCACGGGTGTTCATGGAGAAAAATTATTTCGATTTTTCTACGTGATCAACTTTGATCGACTTCCGTTTAACCGCGATCGTTTAGGTCGTGAAATACCTGCGGCACCGACGGTCGAGGTTTGTTTCTTAATGCAGGCGAAAAGCGCCGTCCAAATATTATCGGGCGAGACGCAAATTTGTACGACGGCACGTTACGCGGCCCAAGCGCCTCGATTAACTTTTAACGACGCCGAGTTGAAGGCCGTGAAGTCGGGCGTGGAGAACGTGATTACCTTTAAGGTAAATGTGGACCACCCTTCTAGCGTGCTATCGATCAAAAAACCGACTACGCAAATCGCCGGTTTAAGTGGCCAAAAAAATCTTGAGTGTTCAAGTACCGCGGCCGGTAAGCAAAATGAATTAACTTGCGTTCTTACTTGGACCCCCACTTGTCAAAAAGCGGATTCAACAAAGTCATTGACGTTAAAAGCAGACACAGAACTTGGTTCTAAAACCAAAACGACGACTGAAGTAAAAGAAATCACGATCTTGGCCGGTGCAGATCTTTGCGCGAAGCCAAAAGAAGGCGGGAAATAATGAAATCTCTAATCACTCTCTTCATTTTACTTTCAATTTCTACGGCAGGTTTTGCTGAGAACTCTGACCTTAAAAAAGAATTCCAAACTTTGGGCGATAATAAAGACGTTATTGAGCGAGTTAAAAAAATGGACAGCCAACAAAAAGTTCGCGTTGTTCAAAATCGCTTGGTCAGTCGTACGAACCGGATTGAATTGGCGTTCGACTACGGCGCATTATTCGGCGCTGATACTTACGTAAAAACTTCGAACTTAGGAGCGCAGCTTCAATACCACCTAACTCCCAGTTGGTCTTTCGGCGTCGAATACCACAAGTCATACAACAATCTTTCTTCTGAAGGACAAAGACAGTACGACTTAGCTTATTCTTGTCAGCAACAGGGTACTTGCCGGCCCACATTTGCAGGGGTTGATTTTCCGCTAGAAACCAAAATGGCGACGGTAAGCTTTTACCCAATTTACGGAAAAATGAATCTTTTTGACTCGGGTATCGCACAATTTGATATCTATACGTTGCTGGGTTTCGGTAAAAAAACCTTAAACTCTGGCGAAACTGATGTTCTGGCGGCCGGTTTGGGCATGGGCGTTTGGATTAACAATTATGTTACAACTCGCCTTGAAGTTCGTTACGAAAGTTACAAAGATCTGCTTAATCTTAAAGAGCGTAACCAAAACGCGGTCACGGCGATCGCAAGCGTTGGATTATTAATATGGTAAACATAAAAAAAATCATTTTAACATTTTTGATTTTCGTTCCGCTACTGGCTTCTGCAGCAAACGATAAGCAAATCATGGCCGACGCCCGCAAGCAATTCGCGGCAGGGAACATTAAGAAATCAATCGACTTATACACCCAAATCACTCCGCAGTCAGACTTCTGGTTAGAAAGTATTGAAGAGCGGGCTTGGGGTTGGACGCGGCTTAATGAATTTGAAAACGCATTAGCCGATCTGCAATCGATTACCTCGCCGGTTTGGAGCACTCAGGTCGGTCCAGAGACGTACATGCTTTCTTCATTTGTTTCGCTAAAAATGTGCGACTACAAAGAAGTACTCAATAAAATAAACACTTTCAAAAAAAGAATGCTTTTCCGGGTCGAAAATTTAGAAAAATTAGATCAACAGCCTTTATCAAAAGAGTTCACAAAGCTAATACCGGCCATCAAAGGTTCCAAGGTCAGTTTAGTTGAACTTGGAAACAAGGCAGAAATCTTCCCTCGTTATTTCTTTCGCGATAACGAACTAGTGAAAGCTTTGCAAAAAGATGATATGAACTCGGCGGCCGATCGAATGAAAACACTGGCTAAAGAGGACCTAAAGGAAATTACGACAAATTTGAAAAAGATGAAAATCATCGAAGTCGAAATGATGCAAAATGTTTTGATGGCCGATAAGCCAAAGAAAAATACAGGCGATCTAAATTTTAGCAAGGTTGATCGCAACCAAAAACTGATTTTTCCGGTAACGGATGATGAAGTTTGGATGGACGAAGTAGGACAATATCAGGTTCGCGCACAAAAATGCGCGGCCAAACAAAAGAGCGTGTTATGAAAAATAAATTAATGCTGACTGTTCTTATGTCTTCACTACTAGCGGCTTGTGGTTCAGAAAATCCAGACCGTCAGGCCCCGCCTGATGCCGAAATTCAATACATGACGGTTCGCGGTTCTGAAACGAAAACCTTAAGCGATCCGAAAGTAAACATTTTATTCGTAGTGGACAACTCGGGGTCGATGACAAATTATCAAGCTAAACTTTCTCAGAACATCGCCTTGTTTTCTGAGATCTTTTTTAAAAATAAACGTATCGATTATAAAATTGGCGTCGTACCCGTTTATGACTCTAAGTATTTGGATGACCAAACGGTTTATCGCTCGGGTAAACGTCAAATGAATGCACTTGGCGAATTAGTTGCCTTAAAAGGTTTGGCTCCAGAAGACAATCAAGGTCAACTTTACATTACCCGTAATACCATAAACCCAAAGAAGGTTTTGCAAGAGACCGTCGTTATCGGTACACAGTGGGGTCCTGAAGCCGAAGAATCTTTTTCACCGGCCTTGGCCATTGCAGACCCAAAAATAAACGCCGAAAAAAATCAGAATTTTTATGATCCGGAAGCTTACCTGGCAATCGTATTTTTAACGGATGCCGATGACGTGACGGCTGGTCTTTCGGGCGAAGAATTTTACGCCCGACTAGTCGACTTAAAAAATGGTGATCGTTCGAAGGTTCTAATTGCAACGGCATTACCGAATTTAAACAATCATGATGCAACTTGCACTAAAGATGGTAAAGGCCCGACCCAAGCATTTCCGGCCTTGCGAGCGGTCTCAGGAGCTATCTATGCAGATCTTTGTTCAAAGAATTTCGGTGCTAAATTAGCAGAATTTGGAAAATATGTAGTCCAACGTATTGCGGCCGAAAAGATTGCGCTGAATTTCACGCCCGATATCGAATCTATCGAAGTCACTTACGGTTTACCAGATTCAGACGAGGCGGACAGGATTAAGGTCGTCTCGGGCGAGCAGGGCTACTTTTTTGACCCACAAACGAATGAAATTCTAGTGAGCCCCAATATTGAACTACCGCGACAGGAAAATGCAATCTTGTTCGTAAAATTTAAACCGGCAAAGTTAAGTAATATGAAAAATGGACGCCTCAAGACATTATAGTCGGGGCGTTTCGTCATGAGCCTTCTGAATAATTTGACTGTTCCTAGGTGTTAGATCAAGTTGATGGGTGAGGTATTCATGCAAGGAAACTCAACTCAAAGTCAGTCAGAAAAAGCTTGGACGCTTCTGTACAACGCAATTGGAAATTATTTTGGCATGGGCATTAATCGCGATAAACAGAAGTTTGAAGCACATTGTTTATTTGCGCACGAGATTCCGAACAAATTAATTTCTGTAAAAGCTCAAGCCAAGGGAATGAATGGCGAAACGTACCACGATGAAATATCGTGGATCGGTCGCGACAATAATGGGTCACTTGCCCTTTACGTGAATAGCAATAATCACCCGGGCATTACGCCGCATTACTTAAACCGCATTGAAGAAACCCCGAACGGGCCCAAAAAAATTGTTTTTTCACACGGAGAAATGAGCGACAAACTCAGTTTTCGTGAAGAAGTCACTTTCGCCATTTTCACAAATTACAATATTGAACATACGTTTGCTTGGGGAATGCCCGGCGGCCGCTTTGAAACCCGTTCGAGCGCCTTAATGAAAAAAATTATCTAAGGAATTCCACCGACGAAATTTAATTTAAATGATGTAACGGTACCCGTGGTTCCAGTTTTTGCGTCGATCACTTTTAAGGTCCATGTCCCGACCGAACTTTCTTGATAAAATGCATTTGATAAGAAAGTTTCTTCGACGTAGTTTCCGATTGTAGTTAACGAATTTCTGGCATTGACGATGATGCTTTTAGTACCGGCGGACGAAGTTAACTCTAAGGCTAAGTCCGAAATATTCGCGTGCGTGATCCCCACCCGTATTTGCACGCCTTCAATTCGCAAATCTGTCGATACGGTGATCGCGTTCGTTACACCAGTCGCGCTGTTATCTGGAATCGGTAGACTTAGTCCCGTGTGGGCCTCGGAAGGAGCCCAGTTTGTTTCACTGTAAGTACCCAAATCCACGGGCGCCGTCAGAAATGTTTTGGCCATCTCTACTGCCGAGTCCACATTGACTCTACCGAACCCGTACCAGTTATGAAACTTATAACCCGCGCCGTTCGTGACCCATTTTTGCTCCCAGTCGTATCCGGTTGGCAATGTTGATCCCAGTGGATGGGCGATGACTCCTGTTTCAAAAAAATCCGCGGATGCGGTTTTGGCCAAAATATATTTTATCTGTCTCCAGGTCAGATTTGGATTCGCCTCTAATAACAGGGCAATGACCCCTGATAAGACTGGAGTAGCTGAAGAAGTACCGTTAAAGGTGGAAGTGTAATTGCATTTAGCATTTTCCGCATTCGTTCCCTTTTCAAACGGTGCGGACTCGGATGAAATCGAATAGCCCTTAGCGCATCCAGAACGGTCAGTCGTCATCATCGCAGGATCGTCGTCGCCGAATTCACCGCCGAATGAAGAAACCCATAAGTTCGAACCGGTCGAAGAATAACTGGCAGATTTACCTTTAGCATTAAGGGCCCCAACGGTAATTATATACGGAACTGCATTATCGGCGTCGAAATTCGCGTTTCCAATACAGTACGTAGAACCCGACCCATTACACAAGACGGCGAAATCATTGCCGGCCGCTTTTAAAAAGATGGCACCCTTTCCGTTTCGGCCCGTCGTTACTCGCGACTTCAGTTGGGCGTCGTAAGTGGGGTCACTTGCGTAAATGGTATCTTCGGTTGTTCCCCAGCTCATATTTGAAATATCAAAGCTTCCTAACGTTTGGTCTAACTTTAAAGCACTCGTTATGGAAACCGAAGAAGAAAGAAAATTAACAATCGATAAATGCGCGCGCGGTGCCACCCCTCTTGAGCCCACCCCGTTCCACCCGGCCGCCGCTACTAATCCCGCAACGCAAGTTCCGTGATTGTCGTCGTTCGCTAAGGGGGCTGAAGTCGCTGAGGTATATGGTGCAGCAAGAGTATAGTTTTTTGAATTATTCGCGTAAGAAAAATTATCGTGCAAGTCTTCGTGCGTATCTTCAAGTCCGTCGTCAGAGATTTGGACCAGAATTCCAGTTCCGTATATCTGCTGTTTCCAAGTTTTAGATAAATTCAAATCGAAGCCCGAAGTTCCAGCGTTGGTTGCAAAAACCCTTTGCCCAATATTTTCCAAATGCCACGCGTACTTAAATAATGGGTCGTCGTAAGCTACGCTTGCCGCAGATTTAAATTTACTTAATCCGCAACCTGCAAGCAATACTGCCCCAAAATAAATTTTGGTTACTTTTCTGATGGTACTTTTTTTCATAAGTCCTCTCCGAAATGTCTAACTCAATATTTTGGACAAAACTTTGGGCTTTGAGAGAGAAATATAAGTTTTCCAGATCGAAAAGGTTTTTGGTACTCGATATGTAATAGGTATTAATGTCGTCGAAGGAATTAGTAATTTCGGCTTGCATACCAATCAGAGCCTTAGCCAATTCCTCTTTTTGAAGCGTGACAATTTTTATCGTCCCCGTCACCAGACCAACTCGTCGAAGCCGCGGATCGTAAACGACGGCCAAATTTGATTTATCGAAGCTCTTGAAGTCTATCTCGGCATGATCAGTTTCGATAATATTATACCGACCCATTTTTTGAATAATAACGTCCGCCGAAGCTGTTTGTTCCGCCAACATGGCCCGCGCCGTTGACCATAATTTCCACTTTGTATTTGAAAAAAGATAATTATTTTCCACCCTTTGCGGCACAATCTGTATTTGCGCGTCCGGGTTTCTTTTCTTTTTGTCCATTGATGCGATAGCTTTAGATATTTTTTCATCGGGCGAATCTGCCAGAACTTCCGTTTTTGTTTGTTTTTCCGGTTTATTTTTAGTGGTTGTCTCTGTCAATACTATTGCCGTTGAAGCTCGCTGTAGGTCCCCCGCCACTTTTGCCGCTTTATCCGAACGTATATAAAAGTAAGTAACCATTATTGCTACCAAAACTGTAAGTGAAATCGTAACGCTTTTTTTCATATACTTCGCCGCCGCTTTCGAATCCAAGTCGATTTACGCCACAGATTTCCGCGTTAATAATTGATTGTAGAGTCGAATCTTTTTAAGATCCGACTCGGCTAGTCCTATCAATGTACATTTGACGATGTACTCCTCACCATGTTGTTCACAAGATTCGACTTTCACCGGAGGAGGATTTATTTCAAGCTCGGTGAACAACGGGGCCTCGCTATAAAAGGTGTAACCAATCGAAATGGGTTGCTTAAACTTCATGGTCAAGCTCATTTCTCCAATAGACTGAAGTTGACCACCTACGTACAAGCGCATTTCAGAGTTTTGTGATTTCTTAACTTCGTATTCGATCCAGTTTGTCTTGCTGCGCTCGTCCGTTTGACCGATCAATTTTTTAACTTTGCTTTCAAAAATTGCGGGATCAATAGGTTTGACGATGTAATCGACCGCACCCGTATTTATTGCAGTTTTCACGCTGCTGATATCGCTGTTACCAGTCAACATCACGATTGGAATATCTTTGTACGAGTTCACCCTTTTTATTTTCTTTAAAACATCCAAGCCAGTTAGTCCTGGCATATCAATATCAAGGACAATTAACGAAATATTTTGTAACTGCAAAGAATCCATTAGCTGGGATTGTTTTTCTAATAGAACTGGGTTGTATCCCATTCGCAGAATGACAAACTTCGCCATCAATAAGTCGTTCTTATTGTCATCGAGAACTAATATATTTTTCTTCGCAATTTGCACCGACATCTAAGCAGCCTTCTGGTAAGAATTTAATTTCATATTTGTCTGGCCGAACTCATACTGGATACTTTCTACAAACTCATGCAAATCTACAAATTCAACGGCTTCCGGTTTTCCTAAAGAACTCTCAAGATCCGAACAGAGTTTATGAAGTCGCATCAGTCCTAAATTTGCGCTGCTTGATTTGAATTTATGAGCGCATCGTTTAAGTTCTTCGTAATTTTTTTCCGCCAAGAACTGACGCATTTCTAGCAGCATCGTTTGGCTGGTTTCTTTATGAATGGTAATAAGTTGGCCCAAGACATCTTCTTCAATATCTTTTCCCAGATTTATGAGCTGATCTAATTTCGAAGGATCTAATGAATCAAAATTATTATACTTTAAATAGATACTATTCATGCCAAAGTTATCGGATTTTTACGTGAATATAATAAGTCCGAATTAACAAGATACGACTTAGGTCTAAACGTGATTTAGATTGTCGATGATTTTCTGTCCAAGAGATTGCCGGGTCGAGATCAGACAAGCCAGGATGCTGACAAACGCTAGAATGGTAAAAGCATTTACGTACGCCAAGGGTGAAAAATCGATTTTAAATAAAACCGGTTCCGACAAAAGTCCTGCCTTGTACCGGATCTCCGCAAAGTTTAAACCTAAAGTTAAGCTTAACGCTAGAATAAGGCCAATCCCCGATCCCACTACAGATAATAAAAATGTTTCGTAAATAAATAATTTTAGAATTTGGGCTGAACGAAAACCTATGCTTCGAAGAGTTCCAACTTCACGGCTGCGTTCTTTTATTATTTTGATTAGGGTGTTAGCGACGGACAAAGTTGAAATAACTAAAATAACAATAATTACAAAATTACGAAAAATCGCAAGTAAGTCCATCGTTTTGATATACTGGATTCCCATTGCGTGCAACTTCCAACTTTTTATTTCGAGGCCCGGAACCCTTACTTCTTTCCGAAAAAGTTCTTGAACCTTTTCAAGATCCGCGGGGCTTCTAAGCTCAAGTGAATACATCGAAATATTCGGCGTGTTCATCAACGTTTGCGCAGTTTGTAACGAAACAAATGTGTAGCGGTCGTCTATGTCTTTGTAGCCTACATCAAAAAGGCCTACCGCTTTTACGTCCACCGCATTCAGTTGACCGTCGTCCGTTAATAACGACATTTGCAAATCATAGGTCGGGCAAATAAAGGGACGTTCAATGGGCTCATAACCTCCCGAAAACGTGTTGAAATTTTTGGCCCGCTGAAACTGACAGCCTAACTTTCTGGATAGACCCTGTCCTAAAAGCACCGAATTTTCGTCACCGGCTACGTGCAAAGGAACCCCGAACGTAGCGTTCCAAGCCCAATGCTCGCCTCGCATTTTTAGTCCTTCGGCAACATCGATACCTCGTCCTAATAAGATCGTCGATTGCATTCCGTTCGTTATCATTCCCCGGTAATCCAAAAATCGAACCCGGTTATTAATAAGGTCCTGATGTTTTTGTATAAATTTTTCGACGCTCTCTTGTTCATCGGGGAAGATTGAAAACTTACTTGGCTCGGCAAGGCCCTCTTTTTCACGTAAAGCAGGCTTATCGATGACCAGGTGACCCATCATTTGGGTATGGTGAAACGAATCTTCGTACATAGATTTGAGGTCTGCAATATATCCATCAAAAAGGACAAGTGACACGAAAGAGGCCGACAGGGATAACAGCGCCGACATGGAATGTCGCCAATTTTTCTTAACATTTCTTGAAGCAATTTTCCAAAAAATCATGCGCCGCCTTCAAATTATCGGGTCAAATTATTAACATTAAACAAAGAATCCGTCGGTTCAATTATTTGCGGCTTCGAATAACGAATTATGCTTTTATTCTGATTGAATTTAGCGTCCGTTATGGTCAGCTGACTGACGAATGGAATCGATTTACCCTTTAAAATTAGCTTATTTTTGTACTCAAGTTGACCTATTTTGAACGTCTTACCTTGCAAGGTTAAAAAATCGGCCCGAGATGCTAACTTCGTTTTGTCACTGATCCAATACCGAATTTGATCATAAGTTAGATTTTTGGCGTTCGCTTTCAACAGCAACACATGAAATTTTTCGCCGTTAAGAACTTCCGTTTTTTCCAAAGTCGCTTTGTAGTCGCGCGCATAATGGGTCGATGCAATATCGCCATTTGCGGCCTGTCCGCTTAACTTTTGTCGTGCCGAAATAGATACCGGTTTTTTTAAAGATGGTTTGAAGAACCACATTTGTCGGTCATTAAAAAGAAATATTTCATTTTTATTCTTTGCGGGTGCCGTAGCTTCAACATAGGCATCGTTTTGCTTTGCTTTGACCAAAAATTCTCTTTTAGATTCTTCCCCATTTTCAAAAGTTTCAATTTGCGCATCCCATTGGATGCCTTCCGCAAAACCGCCCCGCCCCAAATCAGAAGCCTTCAAAAGTTCGGTGGCGTCGTCGCCCCAACTACGTAGGCTCACCAGAAAAATGGCAGCTAATAAAAAATTTTTCATTTACGCTCCTGTGTCATTTAATAAATCAATTAACTTAATCCTGGATTTTCTATTCATCACCAGAACAGAAGATGCCCAGGTTAAAACGAAGACGAAGGCGCTTACGGTTAGCGCGATGACGTAATTCCACACGAGCTTGAACTGGATGGTGCCAGCCACTCCGGGTGGCGCAAAACGAATGTTCAACTGGTTGATGACCGTAGAAAACATAAACGTTAGGACTATTCCTACCAGGACGGCGCTGCAACAAAGCAATAAACTTTCAACGACAAACATTTTCTTTACGTCCGACCTTTTAAATCCCACAGCTAAAAGAGTGCCTATTTCCTTGGTTCTTTCAATGATCCCCATAGTTAAAGAATTGATGATCGTTAGACTTACTGCCGTACCAATCAGAAAAACGATAAACCCACCCATCACCGAAAGAAATCCTATGGTTCCCAAGTAGACCGGGTTTATTTTTTCGTCGTAAAAAAACAGGGCCTCAACCTTGAATGGAAGTTTGTCTAAATCGGTTTCAAGGATTTTCATTGTCGAATTCAGGGTTTGATCAGACTTTAAATAGATCGACATTGATTCAACACCATCGGTGCCTAAAAGTTCTTGGGCTTTTTTCAAGGGGATCAGGATTAATGAATCTTCTAGGTATTCGGTTCCAGTCGTGTGTTCGGCGCCCGCGTCTAAATTTACCGCGTTTAAATCCCCTTCAAACGAACGTGCCGCAAGCTGCAAACTTTCATTGGTGCCCAATGGCCTTTTCAAGTTTAAAATCTGCGCGATCTTTGGTGTTACCGAAAGTACTTCTTCATTACTGCGGAACTTTTCAACGTTCTCTAGCTGGGAAGGTAAAATCCAATCGCGGGCCCATTCCATCAGTGCCGGCTGAAGTAAAGATCTGGCGTAAATTTCAGGTTCTATACTGAAGAATAAAACGGGATGAGACTTAATCCCGTTCGATAATAACCCCGAGCCGTTTAAATTATGGCCAAGATAATCTAATCTGTATTTCGGATCTGCTACCAACTTTTCAATAACTTCAATTTCATCTTTTTTAAAAATAAAAGTTTTCGGCTTTATGGTAAATTGAACTAAAGAATCTTTTTTATAAATTCTTATATGCCCATTTAGCGCCGAATAAACGGAAGTATTGTCGAGCGCTTTTTTGATGCGAAAAATGTAAGCTCCCAGCAAGTTAAGTCCGACAAAGCCGATACATATCGCCAGGCCGGTGGACAATGTCCGTCGCTTGTTTCTAAATAAATTAAGATAAGCTAACTTTAGAAACATTAATTTTCGATGACCCCATCTTTAATATTTACGATTCGCTGCACGCGTCCCATCAATTTTTCATCGTGCGTACAAAAGAAAAAGGTCATATTTCTTTTTTGGTTCAGTTCAAACATCAAATCAATAATGTGGTGAGCCGTTGTCGAATCCAAATTGGCGGTAGGTTCATCAGCTAAAATCAAGGATGGCTCGGTGACCAGAGCGCGCGCGATCGCGACTCTTTGTCGCTGTCCACCCGAAAGTTGGTCTGGTCGCTGTGATGCAAAAGTCTCAAGACCCACATCTTTTAGGGCACGCATGACGCGCTCCCTACGTTGACCTTCGGTCATTTGCGGGCGAATGGTTAAGGGAATTTCCACGTTTTCAAAAACCGTCAGAACTGGAATTAAATTAAATGACTGAAAAATAAATCCAATTTTCGTATTTCGTAGTTCACTTTTTTCATTCTCACTTAACTTTGCAATAGAGACGCCTTCAATCAAAATTTCACCGGCATCAGCTACGTCTAAACACCCGACCAAATTTAATAGCGTTGTTTTACCGGAACCTGACGATCCAATAAGGGCCGCAAACTCACCCCGCTTAATTTGTAACGAGAGTCCGCGTAATGCGGGGACCATAGTTTCGCCTAAGCGGTACGACTTACTTACATTTTTAATGTCGACAACGTTTTCCATAGGACCACTGTAGTAGAGGACCACCCAATTTGGAACCAATAGATTTAATTAATGTCAGGCAAAACAAAAAATTACTTGAATAATATTCGTGAATAAATGACATTTATAAGATCACTTAAAGAAAGGAGAGTCTTATGATTACATTTATCAAAACGTCCATGTGCATGCCAGTCATCACATCGCAGATTCTTCTTTCCGACTTAAGATTCTAAAGAAGAACCCCACAAAAATTTATACCTCAACGCTCAGGCCATTTGCGCCTCAGTCCTAATCTATTTTTTATTCTCAATCCTTAAGGAGGATCTATGAGACTTGCCGTCCAACAATACACTCGCGAGTGGGAAGCCACCCAACAGCTTCAACTCGCAAAACTAACTGAAATTGTGGTCAAGCTATTAAGCTTGATACTTTTTCTGATTTACCTTGCTTTGAGGTTAGCCTGGAACATCCTTCGCACTGCACTTTTTCCGCAGCCGTACTCGCCATTAGTAAGGGATGAACAGTGGATGTATCGACATATCAAATAATTAAATTTTCTTGGATCAAGCGAAGCACTGATTCCAAGTAGTGGTCAAGCCATCGGCGACCATGCTTGGGATCTTTTATCTTAGAATAGTAGCCCATGTGCCCTCCAAATTCGTTTATCGTCAAATGAACCGAGTCACCCCAACTTTGACTGGTATAATCATGAATATCTATAAACGGGTCGTCCTTCGTGGTTAATACAAATGTTTTCCTCGCAATTTTTTCTAGATGATTTCGAGTCGAGCACATTTCATAATATTCATCCCGGTTTTTGAATTGATTGATAGGTGCCGTATAGGCTTCGTCGATGTCCACCGTGCGACCGACCCAAGGCAGTTTCAAACTTTGCCTTTGTAATATAATTTTTTTCAAAGTCCAAAAAAATCGTAAATCGTAAACCCTTGAAAAACCTTTCGCCAAATTCCATGCCGCCTTCTTCAAATCAAGTGGCGCATTTACAACGATTGCAAAATCGGGCTGGTCTATACCAAACCGCTTCGTCACCAAGTTAAGCAAAATACTTCCACTCATCGAAAATCCTAAAGCGACTTGTTTAGAATTAGGAAACTTTTTGCGACACCAGTTGATCACGAATTCCGCGTCTTCACCCCGCCCTGAATGGTAACTTTTGGTCGACGTCGCCTCAGAAGATGCCGCTCGATGATTAACTAATACGATATTCCAATCTAGTTCATTCGCAATAATTGCCGATCGGCGCATGTAATCCGCACGCGAATCGCCGCCCAGCCCGTGATACACCGAAAGGGTAAACGGACTCCCCCCTTTTCGGTATTCAATCAGCAACTGATCTCCATCCGGAAGGGTCAGAATTTCTTTTTGAAATTCAAAGTTGATCTCAGGCGAGGGCATGATATGTCCCAATATGGTCTGCGAGTGCCCCGTCCAAAATTTAAGGTACGGGGTAAACGGACGAAGTCCTAGATTTAAACTACCAAATTTTAACACGATCTTTTTCGCTCAGAAACAGTTTATTTTTATCCGTGCATGCGAAGGCTTCATAAAAACCTGGCTGATGTTTTACTTGTTCATTGATTCGTGCCCAACCTAAGCTGTGGGGGTCGGTTTTTAATTGCATCTCTTGCGCCTTTTCGCGCATAACATTGCACCACAGGCGCCCGTAAGCGACGAAAAATTTTTGCTTATCCGGGGTAGTCCCCTTATTTTCGGGGAAGGCCGCGTTATACGCGAATGTTAGTCCCACTAAATCCGCCACATTTTCACCTAAAGTTAAAGCGCCGTTATGTCCAATTTTATTAAACTGGTCCATCATGCGCGCTCCGCGCTCTTTAAATTTGGTTACATCACTTTCGGTCATCCATTGATTAAGCTTACCGCTTGCATCAAACTTAGCACCCTGATCATCAATACTGTGCCCAAGCTCGTGACCGATAACCGCGCCGACGGCGCCTAAATTTTCAATCAGGTCGCCTTCGGCCACGAAGAATGGAAACTGCAAAATTCCGATGGGTAAAACAAATTTATTTTTATCCGGTGAGTAATAAGCGTTTACAGTTAAAGGACCCATTCCCCAAGCTTCCTGATTAACGCCCTCTTTTAATTTTTTGAAACTTCGAGCGTGAGAGGCATTCGCCAAAATTTTTCCATTCGAATATGGCTTTGTTGAACTGTATTTTTCGATATCCTTAAAATCCCATTCTTTATCCGTTGTCGGCTGAACCAGCTGCAATTTCGCCGTCCGGATTTTTTCTAGCGCGCCTTTTTTACTCTGGCTCGAAAGCCAATTATTTTTTTCAATACCGGCCAAGATTGAAGCGCGAATTTTTTCGGCAACGAGCATCATTTTTTCGCGCGGAAATTGCGGAAATACGCGTGGTAACATCTCAAGATCAAATTCCCGATTAAAAGCCCCCATCACCGATCCGGTACAACGCTCTTGTCGGTCTGAGCGACTGATCGGTCCACCTAAGAACTTATGGCGGAATGCCCATCGCTTTTTGAAAAGCTCGGGGTAGGCATCATCCATGTATTCACGTGCATTTCTATAAGTGTACATATCCTTCAGCACTTGAAGATTGGCTTCGTTAACTTCTTTTTGCATAAACGCAAAACTTTCCGGGATAAAATCTCTTAACTGAACAAAATCTGGAATATTCTTTTTGAAAAATTCCTCTAGGCCAATCACGCTCGTTTGTTTGAAAAAATCTGCACGCGATACTTTTCGGGGCTGAGTGTAACGTTGACGAAATTCTGCCGGGAAAGGGTAAGCTTCTTTAAATCTTTTTTCGAAATCAACGATAGCTTGAGCCCTCTTTAAATGATCGGCTTTAGACTCTTTGGGAAACAATGTGTTAAGAAATTCAGACATTAAAATTTTATAGGCCTCGACCAATTCTGGGTTATCGTAATACGAATGCTCTGGCAGCCCCATCAAAGTTACGTCGAAGGTCAGATCGTATACCAAAGGATTATCTGTATTTGGAAGAATTTCGTAAGCAACCATTCCCCATTTCTCGTTTGTCAGATTTTCTTGGTTCAATTTTACAAAATCCGCAATCGTCTTTATGCCGTTTGTTTCTTTGATCAAACTTGCGACGGCCTGCTTTTCTTCTTTCATCGCTTCCGTTTTATTCATGCACGCCATGTAATAATCTTTAAATTGTAACGATCTGTCCGACAGTTTTTTTTCATTTTTTATATTTTTAAAGAATGTCTTCTTCTTTTCTAGAAGTCTTTCGTCAGAATCATCGAAAGCAAAAGTATGCGAGCTTCGATCATCTCTTAATTTGAATGAAGACTCAGCGTCTCCGCAAACGTATTGGTGAAAGTCATCACAGGGATTCACTTTGCTGTCTAAATTAAAAATACGCGTATCAGGAATGGCCGAACTAGATTTCACTTTCGATTGGGTCGACGCAGCTTTCGCGAAGCCGAAGTTTAAAAGCAATGACAAAAAAACAACAGACTCTTTTATAAACACGACATTCCTCCTGGAAAAATACCTTTGAGGTCTACAATTCTGTCACGAGACGAGTCAAATCGTGAAGCTTTTTTTCC
>CAXSEH010000032.1:0-21841 GCA_964236345.1 uncultured Bdellovibrionales bacterium | reverse complement strand
GTTTCACCTGAGTTCCATTTTTTAATGCGTTGTAAAGTTCCATCGCTTTTTGCACACTGTCGATCGGTTCGCCGTTAACGCCCTTAATGACGTCCATTCGTTGCAGCCCCAATTGTTCGTAAATACTTCCCGGTTGCATGTCTAAAAGTCGAAAGCCATTAATTTCGCCCGTGTTCGGGTCACGGTTAGGTACCGCGCGCGCCTGCATCAGAACGCTTGAAAGATCGTTAGTGTATTTTAATAAATCAGATCTTTTAATTTGAAACTGATTCGTTCCGGTCGCAACGACTTCGGTACCGGCCTTCACCGGGGCCGCTTTCGCCGAATCAAAAGAAACTTTATTTCCGGCTTTATTCATTTCAAGGTACTCGATCGCGCCGGTATTGCTATTGCGGATAAATACTTTATTTCTTTCAACGGTCACCACCGTCGCTAAGCCTTCGATGTCTGCTTCCGTAACGTAAGATCCGGTGATGCTTTTACTTTTTACTTCAAGGGCTACGATCGATTTTTCGGGGTTCGAGTGGACTAAAGTTCCGATGATAACTAGCGGCAATTGCGACGGAATCGGATCGGCATCTTTTTTAGGTCCCACGCGATTTGCCGTAATCGCGTCGGGGATAATTCCTAACGACGAAAATAAATTACGATTCGTCACAACCGAAAACTGAATGCGATCCATATATTGATGAGGTTGTTGTTGAACTTGTTTTTTAGGAGGCGCCTGGCCGGGAAGCATGCGATCTCGAAAATAAATCACCGTTAAGTCCGCAATCGCGAAAGCGACAAATACGATCGCCGCATACAATAAAAGCTTCGCAATTTTTGTTGACTCAGAGATGTTCATTTTTCCTAGCCGCATATCTTTTCTAAGATACCAATAGGCCAAGGTCTCGGGCAGTCGAAATACGAAGCCGACGTAAATCTAGACCCCCATCTGGACCTTAGACTAAATCAACCGACGTTTGAATGGTTTCACTATGAAACCGGGCTTTCGACCTGCTATCCTTTAGACTAAATGAGTAACAAAGTGACCATGACGGTCATCTACTTCACGGACGGAGCACTCATAGAAGATTTGCATATACGCAAGTCTTTGCTTCGCATCCCTGAAATCATTCAGTGTCTTCGCGAAAATCAAAAAGAGTTTCTGAATTGCGATCTATTCATCGCGATGATGGACCAAAAAGTTTTTTCTTATTTAAACTATCACCAACGGCGTCACTTAAAGAATTTATTGCAGGACGCACTTTTCCAAAGATGGGTCCGCCAAGGCGTCGAACCCGATTTAATTATCCGTCGCCAGGATTATTCGGATTTTTCTCAATTGGCCTCGACGTTCGTGAAACTTTCAACGATTGAAACTTTGAAAGTGGTAACGATCGGACCCGGTTTCGATGATTTAGAAATATTTCTTCGCTTGCAATTAAAACTGAAGAGTCACCCGCATTACGACATGATTTCACAAGATCCGAAGCTAGGATGGTTTTGGGAAGACGTGAAAAACGGGATTCAGCTGCATTCTTGACCCTAAGCCCGCCCCAAAAAAGTGTCACTTTTTCGTCGAACTCTTCGACAGTTTTGCAAAAATTCGATTTAATGCGATTTCATTCGTTCTAAGGGCGGTCCCGATCTTGTAATAGAGATTCGTGACCAAGTTGCAATTCAAGTTCAAGTGGGAATTCAAATTCAAGCGGGATGTTGTCGTGGGATGGTTGCAGGAGGAGGGTGTCGGTCGCAAAAACGACGGACACTTTCCAAACGCTTTAGAACCAAATAAAATCGAGCCATGTCGGGCGATTATTCATCAATGTCATTTCGGGTAAAATTTCACGGCCACTGGTTTCAATCGAGTAAAGACCGTAGGGCATTTCGGCGTAGATACTTCCGCGCGGGGGCCTTTTCGTAAAATCTTCTTTTTCATGGGCGTAAATGATAAATTCATTTTGCTTCGACGTTTTATACGTTTCGTAAATCAAAGCTTTTAAAACTTCCGAATGACTAGCACACAGAAAATGCAAAAGTTGAAACTGCAGAGCTTCTTGCTTTAAGCTTCTAGAAAAAGGCCGGGTCAGCCTTCGGCCGAAGCCCAACCACTGCGCGACCTTTAAAAATTGCCGAAAATTGTGGGCCTGATCACTATAGTCTTGCGGAAAGTAATCTTGTAGAAGACTTGAACTGATCGGCTGAACGCAACCAATGATTTTGTCATCAGGATCGAAAGCAATTAAAAATTGGCTCCAGGCGTACAAAATCGAGCGGTGAATGTAATCCTGTAGATTCACTTTTAATTCGATCGGCACGAAATCATACTGCGGTAATTGCGCAGTCAAAAAATCGGTGAGGCGTTGCTTGTCTGAAGATTGGTAGGGGCGAACGTGGATATTTTTGTTGGGCTTCGGGGTCCACGGATAAAAACCGTGAACCGAAACCAAATTATACGAACGCGCCAGCGAGTAAAGCGGTTGATGAGGTCTTTTCAGTTTCGGGCGGATGAAGGCATTCATCGACTGGGTTTCGGTTTGATTGATCGAGGTCATGAAGCCGTCGCAATGTTCGGTCTTACGGATTTCTTCAAGCAAAGGATGAAAATATTTAGACCACGAAAGGATGGCCTTACGATTAGGAGAAATGCGAAGGTCACAGGCTTGAGCCATGCGCAAGGCGCGACTTTGGAAATGCAGTTCGCGAAACAAAAAGCTGGCGGTCCCCACGATATCTTCGCCATCTTCTAGGATGTAGGTTTTGTAGGGTAATCCCAGGCGTTGGTAAAACGAAAAGAAATGCAGTTCACGCTGAATTTTAATTTCGATGGAGCCTAAGGTTGGAATCGAAGTGAAAAAGTCATTTAACTTTTGCGAATCCGCCTTAGTGGCTTCGCGCAATTTCAGTTCACGTTCGCTCATTAAGAACTTTTCCAGAGAGTTTCGGGACGCTCGGTTTTTAAGTTCACCCAACGGGCCCACGTGAAAAATAAATCACTCAGACGGTTTAGGTAAATCAGCACGTTTTGATAATGGGACTCGGCCTTATAAATTTCGCTCGATCTGCGCTCGGCCCGTCGACAGGCCGTGCGACAAATGTGCAAGTGACTTGCAACCAAGTGCCCGGAAGGAAGTATAAAATTTTTAAGTTCGGGAAGCTCTGCTGAGAATGTATCGATCCATTTTTCTAATTGTGAAATGTGAGCTTCGGTAATTTGCGGAAGTTTCGCGAAGGTTGCGGCTTCAGCCGTAGCAAGTAAAGACCCCACCGAAAAAAGTTCAGACTGTATCGTTTCGAGCGGAGTCGCAATTTGTTTTAGGAGTGGAATTGATTCTAGATGGCTTCGAACTAGACCAATCGCGGAATTCAGTTCGTCGACGCAACCATAAGATTCAACGCGGGGGTTGAATTTTTCGACGCAGGAGCCGTCGACTAATCGAGTCGTACCCTTATCTCCGGTTTTTGTGTAGATTTTCATATGAACAGTTTAATAAGGAATTCATATGAGTCAAACTAACCTTGCGCATCAAGAGCTTCCGTTTTTTATCAGCATCCCGCATTCGGGGGAAACGATCCCGAATCAAACGCCCTGGTTAAAAACTTTACCTGAAGAAGTTTTGATGTCGGACGTAGATCGGTTTGTTGATGTTTTGTACACGCCAACCTTAGATCAGTTGCAAATTCCATTTCAAAAAACGGATTGGCATCGTTACGCCGTTGATCTGAATCGGTTTCCGACCGACGTTGATCAAGACTCGGTCATTAACGCGGAAAAGAAATCGGGTTCGCATCCCGATGGTTATCACTGGGTGATGACCAAAAGTGAAATACGGCTGATGCCCGAAGCGATGACCCGCGAAACTCATGATGAATTAACTCAACTGATTTTTGAACCATTTCATGAAGGCGTCCGTAATTACTATACTTTTTTTAAAAATAGAAATCACAAAAACGTTTATCATTTGGACGCGCATTCAATGCCTTCGCTTGGAACCCGCATGCATAAAGATCCAGGAGAAAGACGCGCCGACATCGTGATCAGTGACTGTTTTGGCAAAAGTTGTTCGAAGGAATTTCGCGACTTAGTGATTTTGGCTTACGTCACCGCGGGATTTAAAGTGGGTTACAATTGGCCTTACGGGGGCGGAAGGGTCACCGAACATTACGGAAAGCCCGACCTTGGTCAGCATGCAATTCAGGTCGAGCTTAACCGCAATCTGTACATGGATGAAGTAACGAAAAAAATAAAACCGGATCATGTTCTTGTGCAAAATAAAATTTTAAAGGCCGTGCAGACGATCAAATCCGAGCTAGCCAAGTTAGTGCAGAACCAGTAAATTAAGCAGACATGGTATTTAAAAATAAAAAATTTAATAAGTTCTGGCGTTTTTCGTGCTCGTTTCAATTAGGAATTCCCATCTTAGTGTCGATCGCGTGTTTAACGGCTTGGGGAACGATCGTCGAAGCCCAGTACAATGATTCCATGGCCGCGAAAAAACTTGTGTTCGATAGCTGGATGATGTGGCTAGCGATGTCGTTGTTGGTTTATAATTTAGTGGTCGTCGTACTCGATCGTTGGCCCTGGAAGAAGATTCATTACCCATTTATCGTCGTGCACGCCGGTCTCATAACGATTATTTTTGGTGGCTTCATGACAGGGAAGTACGGGCTTGACGGTAACATTAGCGTCCCGATCGCTGGCCAAAGCAGTTTCGTTTCGGTGACGCCAACAGATTTAGTCGTGTACGCAACTTTTGACGGTGATCGATATTCGAAAGTGGTCGATCGTGAGGTCGATTTTTTCTTAAATCGGCCGACCGCAGAAAAACCAGCTGTCGTGCAACTCGGTGAAGACAAAATTGAAATTATCGACTATGTTCCTTACGCCATTTTACAGAATAAAGTGAAACCGTCTGAAGATTTACAAACCGGCGCAAGCATCCGGTTTCAGCTTATGAACGCGAACGTGAAACAACTCCAACAGATCACGCAGTCTAAAAAAGACAAAGAAGTTATTTTTAATTTAGGTCCCGCGCAAGTTATCTTGGGTGCGCCGCGGCCCGAAAAAATATCTGGAAATCAAATCTATGTCGAGCCCGTCGATAGTGAAAAAGTAAAGTTCAGTATTTTTCACAAAGATCAGTTAGGGGCCTTTAAGACGGGCACCATGAAAATTGGTGACGTGATCAGCACCGGATGGATGGGTTTGGAATTTCGCCTACTTGATTATATTCAAAATGCCGTTGAAGTTTACGACATCGTCAAGGGGACGATGCGCACCGATATTTCGGTGGCCGCGGTTAAAATTAAACACAAAGACATGGTTCGCTGGCTGGCCCTGAACGACATTGTTAAATTGTTTGGCGAAAAGAACGCGTATATTTTTAGTTATCAAAATCGCCGGCTTGATTTAGGTTTTCAAATTCACCTGAACCAGTTCGACGTGATTCGCTATGAAGGAACCAGCAAAGCGAAAGAATACGCAAGCCTTGTTAGCATTTTGAAAAACAACGAAAAGGCTTTAGACCCGAACCGAGAAAAAATATCGATCTCGATGAATAAGCCGATGAAGCACGAAGGGTACACAATTTATCAAGCCAGCTTTCAGGAAGACCCGATGACCGGAAAGCCTGAAGCATCTGTCTTTTCCGTGAATAAAGATCCGGGCCGGGTCATTAAATACCTGGGCTCTTTGATTTTATGTTTGGGAATTGTTTGGCTGTTTTACCAACGCAGAAAAAAGGCGACCGCACTATGAAAAATTTGATTACCGTTTTTTTGATAGCATTAAGCATTTCTCACTTGGCGCTAGCCGCGAAGCCTGGGGACGCGATCCGATCGCTTCCGGTACAAGATGCAGGACGCGTGAAACCTTTTGATACCTTTGCTAAGGAAACCTTAGAGCTCATTCACGGTCGAAGGTCATTTAAATCAAAAGAGGACGCGAAGCCAATCGACGCGCAGTGGGTGATTTTAACATGGATGTTGTCTCCGGAAAGCTGGGTTTCGCGACCCTTATTTGAAGTGAAGCATCACCAAGTGCTTGACCAGTTAAAACTTCCGAAAGATCGAAAATACTTTACCGCCGACGAAGTTTTTAAATCAGAAAAATTCGCGAACATGATGCAGGAACTTCAAAATAAACTTGAAACAAAAGAAAAGTTAGATCCTTATTTCCAAGCGGTCCAACGTTTAGAAAATCAATTTTTTATATTTCGTGAAATTGCTTCGGGAAAAATGCTTAAAGTTTTTCCCGTCCCGAATCAAGATGCGTGGGTATCGGTTGCGGAACTTCCGGATAACGTTCAGCCAGTCTTTCTTGAAATTAGCAAAACCGTCGCGAATTTTTTAGGTTACCAAACAGAAGTGGCGGTTTCCGGTGACGAATCGGCCCAGGCGGGCGCGGCCTTAGACAATGCCGTTCATAAGTTCGAAGACGTCGCCCGCGCGTCAGACCCTGAAAAATACAAAGCCAGCGCGAAAGTGCAAGCGGAAGTGACCTATAATGATGTTCATCCTTTTCGCTGGGCTTACATTTTCTATCTGATGTCGGCGATCATTTTACTTTTTCTATGGACCCGAAACGCGCAAGCGGGCATGGGTTACGCATGGTTTTTTATGGCTTTAGGTTTTCTAACTCACACCGCGGGTTTTGCCTTTCGGGTTTACTTGGCCGAGCGCCCGCCGGTCACGAACATGTACGAAACGGTGGTATGGGCTTCGTGGGGAGCCATCGCGTTTTCAATCGTGCTCGAATTAATTTATAAATTTCGCGTGATGCTCTTAGGCGGTTGCCTGATGGGCATTCTTTGTTTGGTGCTAGCCGATTCGGCGCCCGCGGTTTTAGATCCAAGCTTACAACCCCTTGAGGCCGTTCTGCGTAGCAATTACTGGCTGATCGTTCACGTGATGACCATTTCGGTCTCGTACGCGGCCTTTATGTTGGCTTTTGGTTTGGGCGATATCGGACTCATTTACTACGTTGTTGATTCAAAAAAATATCACGAACAAATTCAAAAAATCACGACCGGAGTTTACCGCGCGATGCAGATCGGGGTTGCGTTTTTAACTCCCGGGATTATTTTGGGCGGAATCTGGGCTGATGAATCGTGGGGGCGTTTCTGGGGATGGGACCCGAAAGAAACCTGGGCCTTGATTGTTTTACTTGGATACATCGTCATATTGCACGCTCGCTTAGTAGGCTGGCTTAAAAATTTCGGCATGTTAGCGGCGGGAGTAATCACTTTCAGTTTAGTCATCATGGCGTGGTACGGGGTGAATTTCGTTCTTGGCGCAGGGCTTCATTCTTACGGTTTCGGGGCTGGAGGCGTCGAGTACGTTAGCGTTTTTGTGCTGTTGCATCTTCTGTTTGTCTTGTATGCCTACACCATTTTTCGAACTCAAAAAAACACTTAACGTTCTGTCTCTGAAGACTGGCTTGCCTTTCCTGGCAAGCTAGAAAAAATAATATCATGACCGCTGTCCCGAGATCACTTTGCTGAAAGAAAATGCAGCTAAGGTTTTGATTTCATTGAAGTGTTTCTCATTTACTTTTCAAAAAGGCCCGTGACAAGCTTCCGCTTTTCCATTTAAATTTGAAGACTTAAGAAAGAAAAAAGGATGTTTATGCAACTTCGTTTTTTGCAACAAAGTTTTGTCGGGATCGTTTTGATCTCGGCTCTGTTTATGTCGGGCTGCTTGTGGGATTCACCGGACGCCGAGCATCGCGCTAAATACGCCATCGGCTACAACAATGGTTACTCTCCAGAACAGCCTCTTCCTTTCAGTCACGAACAGCACGTGGGTCAGCACAAGATTCAGTGTCAGTACTGCCACAATCAAGTCGAGCGTTCGAAAACGTCAAACATCCCGGCGCTTTCAACGTGCATGAATTGCCACCAACAAGTTGCGACAGATAAAGAGCCGATCAAAAAATTACGTGAGGCTTACGCTGATAATAAATCGATCGAATGGGTGAAGGTGCATATGCTTCCTGATCACGTGCAGTTCAATCACCAGGCGCACGTTATGCGCGGAGTGAATTGTCAAACCTGTCACGGGCCCATCGAAAAAATGGCGCGCGTTTATCAGTTCTCAGATCTATCGATGGGCTGGTGTATTAACTGTCACCGCCAACCCGAAAATAAAGCTCCTCTTAACTGCACGACTTGCCACCACTAAAGAGAGATCACATGAAAAATCACACGCATGATCATGATCATAACGACGAAGCCAAAAAAGCCGCGCGCCCAGCGATTCAGCGCAACCGCAATTACTGGAAATCAATCGAAGACAAAAACGATACGCCAGAATTTAAAGAAGCTTTAGAAACCGAATTCATGTCGTCTCCTTTGCGCGCGGAAGCGGCGAAAGAAGGCGATAATGATAAATGGGCTCGCCGAGAATTTTTGAAATTAATGGGCGCATCCATGGCGCTGACGACCGCCGCAGGCTGCATTCGTCGACCCGTACAAAAACTTGTTCCGTACACAAGACAACCTGAAGAAGTCACTTTAGGGGTTTCGAATTGGTACACTTCGACTTACTTCGATGGACAAGAAGGTTTAGGTCTTTTAATTAAGTCACGTGAGGGTCGTCCAGTTCACATTCAAGGAAATCCTTCGCACCCATTAAATAAAGGCGCCGTTTCGACTCGCTCGCAGGCTTCGCTTTTAAGTTTGTACGATCCTGAAAGACTGCAAGCGCCTCAGCGAAATTTGTTCAACGAAAAAAAGTCTAATAAAGAAACCGTTAATGTTTCGTGGGAAGACTTAGATAAAAAAGCCGTTGCCGAGATTCAAAAAGGTGGCGTTTACATTTTATCCGGAAATATTTCTTCGCCTGCAACTCAAGCCGTTATCGATGATTTCGGAAAAGCATTTGGATCTGAACACGTGGTGTGGGAGCCCTTGGCTCACGATGACGTAGCCGAAGGCCAAAAAGCATCTTACGGCGACGCCGTAGTGCCTTCATACCGGTTCGACTTAGCGAAAATGATCGTTTCGATCGACGCGGATTTTTTAGGGACCTGGATTTCTCCGGTTGCCTTTACGCGCCAATTTGCCGCGGGCCGAAAAAATATCGAACAAATGAATCGCATGGTTTCCTTTGATTCAACCTATTCATTAACCGGCGCCAATGCCGATGTTCGTTTTAGAATTAAACCTTCGCAGCAGTTGACGGTCGTTATGGGACTCATTTCTGAAGTTCAGAAATTACGAACTGTGGCCAGCAATTATTCGAAAGAAACGCTAGAGCCTTTCGCGAATGCGGCGGCTGATTTAAAGATTGCGCCAAGCGCCTTCGCGAAAGTGGCCGACGATCTTTATAAAAATGCGGGGCAATCTTTAGTGGTAGCGGGCGGTATTCAAACCCGTACGGAAGATTCTTTATCATTACAAATTGCCGTTAATTACTTAAACTCGTTACTAGGTAATGAAGGTAAGACGGTCTTAGCTAGATCGGGTAATGCCAATCTAAAAGCTTCTTACGATGCGATTGTAAACTTGGTTTCAAAAATGAACGCGGGCGCCGTTAAGACATTGATCATTTACCGCTCAAATCCGCTTTACTCACTTTCTAAGGACTTAGCTTTCGAAGAAGCTCTAAAAAAAGTAACGACGGTCATTTATGCGGGCGATAAAATGGATGAGACCGCCGTTAAGTCTCATTTAATCGCGGTTGATAATCATGCGCTTGAGACTTGGGGCGATGCTGAATTTGCACAAGGGGTGTACTCTGTTCATCAGCCTTTGATTCGCACCATGTACGATACACGTTCGTTTCAGTTATCACTCATGACTTGGGCGTTCATGGCGAATAAAGGACCGAAGCGTTTAACAACTTACGAAACATTTTATGATTACTTGCGCGCTTTCTGGAAAGAAGACATGGCGCCCAAATTAGCTAAGGGAAAAGATTTCGAATCTTTCTGGAACGAACTTTTACAAAAAGGCGTGCACGGAGATTTAACGACATCAACGGCGCGTACCATCAAAGGTGGCGCTTTTGATCAGATCAAAAAGAGACCAATCACTGAAGGCTTCGAGATCGCACTTTATCCGACGGTTCAACTTGGTGACGGAACGCTTGCGAACATCGGTTGGTTGCAAGAGCTTCCAGACCCAGTTACGAAAATTGTTTGGGATAATTACGCCTGCGTTTCGATTAAAACCGCTGAATCTTTGAAATTAAAAGAAGGCGATATCGTTGAAGTTAAGGTTGAAGGAAAAACTCTGTCGATTCCGGCGCATATTCAGCCGGGACTACACGATGAAGTCGTTGCGATCGCCATCGGTTACGGTCGTACGATGGCCGGTAAAGTTGGAAATGAAGTTGGAAAAGACGCCTACTTTCTTTCTACCGTGAAAAATAACGACATCATTTTTGCTGGCCTTAAAGCCGAATTGAAAAAAACCGGCGGCCATTACGATTTAGTAACGACCCAAGGCCACGATTCGATGGAAGGCCGACAGATCGTCGTGCAAGCCTCGAATAAAGACTACGCCGCTCAGAAAGACGCGAATATTCACCACCACCAAATTTGGAATATTTGGTCGGGTCACCAGTACAATGGGCACAAGTGGGGAATGGCCGTCGATCTAAATTCTTGCACGGGTTGTTCCGCATGTATGACTGCCTGCCAATCGGAAAACAATGTTCACGTTGTCGGAAAAAAATACGTCATGCAGGGTCGCGAAATGCACTGGATCCGAATTGATCGTTACTACACCGGCGATATCGCAAACGCCGAAACGGTTTTCCAGCCTGTCATGTGCCAACACTGTGACAACGCTCCGTGCGAAACGGTTTGCCCGGTTGCGGCCACAGTTCATAGCTCTGAAGGTTTGAACGAAATGGTTTATAACCGCTGCGTAGGAACGCGGTACTGTTCGAATAACTGTCCGTACAAAGTGCGCCGTTTCAACTGGTTCAATTACGCAAAACTCATCGAGAAGCCAATGCACATGCACCTCAATCCAGAAGTGACCGTGCGTACGCGCGGGGTCATGGAAAAATGTACTTTCTGCGTTCAACGAATCAAAGAAGGAAAGAACAAAGCGAAGTATGAAAATCGCCCTTTAAAAGATGGGGATATCAAAGTGGCTTGCGAAGTAGCCTGTCCTGCGGACGCTATCACCTTTGGTGACATGAATGACGAAAATTCTCGGGTCGCGAAAATTTTTAAATCAGAACCCCGCGCCTACGGCCTTCTTGAAGAGTGGCACGCAAAGCCGGCCGTTCGTTACCTTTCTAAAATTCGCAACAACGATGTGGTGACGGCTAACCAGTCCGGCCATTCTGAGGGAGGTCACTCATGAATCCAAATCAAGTAGGCCCACTCAATCCATTAAGAAGAAATCCCTTGGTCCTTGGAAACAAAACTTTGAAAGACGTGACGGATGATATCTGTGCGCCGGTAGAAAGATTTCCGTCAAAAGGCTGGATGGCTTTATTCCTCAGCGCGCAGTCCTTGTTTATATTTTACATCCTGACGATCGCGATGGTCATTTCGACCGGTATCGGTTTGTTAGGTGTGAATCATCCGGTCGCTTGGGGAACGATGATCATCACGTTCGTCTTCTGGGTGGGTATCGGTCACGCCGGTACTTTGATTTCGGCGATTTTGTTTTTGTTCCGCCAAAAATGGAGAACCTCAGTCGCGAGATCGGCTGAAGCCATGACGGTATTTGCGGTTGCGACGGCGGGAATTTTCCCGTTGATCCATACGGGTCGCCCGTGGTTTGACTTCTGGCTTTTTCCGTATCCGAATCAACGGGGCCCTTTATGGGTGAATTTTCGTTCTCCGCTATTGTGGGACGTATTCGCGATCTCAACTTACGCCACCGTTTCAACGGTCTTTTGGTTTATCGGTTTGATTCCAGATCTAGCCACCTTAAAGGATCGCGCGAAAAATAAAATTCGGTATATGATTTACGGCGCACTATCTCTAGGTTGGAAAGGTACGGCAAAGAACTGGTCCCATTACGAAATGCTGTATTTAATTTTAGCGGGTCTTTCAACGCCGCTTGTTCTTTCGGTCCATACAATCGTATCTTTCGACTTCGCCGTTTCCGGTTTACCCGGTTGGCACACGACCATTTTTCCACCGTACTTCGTTGCGGGCGCGATCTTTTCGGGTTTCGCGATGGTGATCACCTTGATGACGTTGGTTCGCATCGGATTTCCGCAATTTAAAGATTACATCACGCTCGATCACATGGAAGTCATGAATAAGATTATCATGATGACCGGTTTGATGGTCGGTTACGCCTACGGATCTGAATTCCTGATCGCGTGGTATTCAGGAAATATTTACGAGCGCTACGTTTTCTTCGTCAGTCGGGCCTTCGGACCTTACGCCTGGTCTTACTGGATCATGATTTTTTGTAACGTCGTCGTTCCGCAAGTTTTTTGGTTTAAGAAATTTCGTCGGTCAATTCCCGTCATGTTCGTCGTCTCTATTTTCGTCAATATCGGGATGTGGTTCGAGCGTTTCGTGATCACGGTCACTTCGCTTCATCGCGATTTTCTTCCGTCAAATTGGGGTCAGTACGCTTGGTCGATGTATGATACGGCGATCCTAGTCGGTTCGTTCGGTATGTTCTTTACGATATTCCTGCTTTACCTTCGGGTATTTCCGGCCATTTCGATTGCCGAAATGAAGCCCGTGTTACATGTCGGTAAGGAAGATTTAGAAGGAGCTCATCATGAGTAAGAAAAAAATCATCGGCGGCATGGCCGGAATTTTTCTAGAGGAATCGAAAGTCGTGAAGGCCGCCTACATGACTCGCGAAGCGGGCTTTGTAAAATTCGACGCCATTTCTCCTTACCCAATTCACGGAATGGAAGAGGCATGCGGTATAAAACGATCGCCACTTCCGTACATTACTTTTGGAGCGGGCGTCCTAGGTTTATTGTTGGCTCTTGCACTTGTCTATTATACGTCGGTGATCGACTGGCCAATCAACGTGGGTGGTAAGCCCATGTTTTCGCTTCCGGCATTTATTCCAATCATGTTCGAGTTAACCATTTTATTCGCGGCACTTTGTTCGGTTGGTGGATTATTTTACTACTGTAACATGCCAAAGATAGATCCGCCCGTGATCGATAAAGACTTAACTTGTCACAAGTTTGCGATCTTCATTCCCGAAAACGATATCGGCTACAGCGAAGACCGAATCGAGCGCATCATGAAAGATCTTGGCGCGGTTGAAGTGAAGAAAGTGGCGGAGTACTAATATGAAAAGATCCACAATTAACTTATTAATGACTTTAGCGGCTGGCACTTTGGCCGTATCACTGTTATCAAGTTGTACCGATCACGCTCAGCCCAACGTCGAATTGCTTCAAGATATGATGGAGTCTCCGGCGATTAAGGCTCAAGAGTATGACGAATCATCTCCGAACCATTCGGGCATGCGCGTCCCACCAGAAGGAACCCAACCTTTAGGTTACGAGCCATACCGTTATGCAAAAGACTTTGGTGCTTCAGCGAAAAATGTAAATCCGCTAGCGGGAGATTTTTCTGAAGAAACTTTAAAAACGGGTATCAAATTTTTCGTTACTAATTGCGCTATTTGCCACGGCGAAAAGGGCGAAGGCGGCGAAAAACTTTCGGTCGGTGAAAAAATGGCGTTAAAACCTCCTAGTCTTCTTTCTGAAAAAGTCAGAAAGTGGAGCGACGGGCAAATTTATCACGTCATCACAATGGGCCAAGGAGTGATGGGGCCCTACGCGTCCCACATTCCCGACAAATACCGTTGGCAGGTTGTTAACTACATTCGTACTTTGCAAAAGGATTAATTATGGCATCATCAAATCACACGGCGGAATTGAAGCTTTCAAAGTTTGAAACGCCACAGCCCCTTAAAACGGCGATGTTTGGTTTTCTGTTCGTCGGACTCGTTACTTTCATTCTGGGGTTCATCAAAAATCCGGATCGACTTTGGACGTCGTATTTAACGTCATTCTTTTTCTTCGCCTCTTTAGCTTTAGGCGCGATGTTCTTTATCGCGTTCAATCACGCGGCGAAAGCGGGTTGGAGCACTTCGATTCGCAGATTAGCCGAATCTTTCACAAGTTATTTACCCGTCATGCTCGTAACCACGATTATTTTACTGCTGGGTTTTAAAAGACTTTATCTTTGGAATGACCTGGATTTGCGGTCAGAAATGGGAAGCGGTCGTCTGATATATCTAAATCCTATTTTCGTCACGATTCGCCTTTTGATATTTGCGGTCGGGGTTTTGGTTTTCAAAAAGATGATCGTTGGAAATTCGCTGAAGCAAGATCAAACCGGCGATCACCAATTAACTTTTAAGAACGTTTCCTATTCGATTGGCTTCATCGCGTTTTTTGCGATTTTCTTCACGATGTTTTCTTTCGATTTATTAATGTCTTTACTACCGACGTGGTACTCGACGATTTTTGGAATCTATTGTTTTTCTGGCGCCATCCAAGCCGCGATGGCCTTACTGGCCATCGTCGTCGTCTGGATTAAAAACTCTGGCATGGCTTCGGGTTACGTGACGGTTGAACATCAACATGACGTCGCGAAATATTTAAAAGGTTTCACGGTCTTCTGGGCCTACATCGCCTTTTCACAGTTTATGTTAATCTGGTACGCGAACATTCCCGAAGAAACAGAATTCTACATCATGCGTTCACTGAACGGGTGGATGGGTGTTTCCTTCGCGCTTCTGATCTTTCGTTTTATCGTACCGTTTATGGTTTTGCTTCCGCGCGGAGCCAAACGTAACGATACGGTTTTGGTTTCAACGGCATTTTTAGTTTTGGTCATGCAGTACGTTGATCTTTACTGGCTGGTGTATCCAAACTTTTTCGACGGTGAACCGCAATTTGGTTTCTGGGAAATCGGAATCTTCTTAGGATTTGCGGGTTTATTTATCATGACGATGGTTCAGTTCATGAAGAAACATAACTTGGTAGCAATTAAAGATCCGCGACTTCACGAAGCGCTTAATCACCACGTCACGTACTAACACCGAGTACAACGATGCACTTTGACCTTGCGTCATTTGGCCCACAATTAAGGGGACAGTCACTTATTCCCATTGACCAGCCAAATGCCCGTGGTCCGTGCTTAGTTTTTGGTGAATCTCCCTTGAAAAAAGGGGCTAGGTCTGCCACAATGGTCTTAATGTTTATAGTGTCACTCTCATAATTATGTCTGAAATTCAAATCCACCTTCCGGACAATTCCGTACGTACTTTCGATCATGAACCCACCGCCCTCGAAGTGGCGAATTCAATCGGGCCTCGCTTAGCGAAGGACATCCTCGGTGCAAAAATTAATGGCGCAAACGAGGTCGTCGATTTCCGTACCCCTTTAAAATCGGGAACCAAACTTCAGCTCGTTACGACCAAGTCTCCTGAAGCCAGTGAAGTCATTCGTCACTCGGCCGCGCATTTGATGGCGCAGGCGATTCAAGAAATTTGGCCTGAAGTTAAAGTGACGATTGGTCCGGTGATCGAGAACGGATTTTTCTACGACTTCGATTCTCCGTTTAACTTTACGGAAGAACACTTTGAAAAGATTGAAAAAAAGATGGATGAGATCGTTAAAAAGGATCTTCCATTGATCCGTGAAAACTGGCCGATCCAAAAAGCGATCGACACTTTCAAAGAAATGAAAGAACGTTTCAAAGTTGAAATTATTGAAGACCTCGCAAAAAAGGGCGAAACCACGGTGGGCATTTACCATCAAGGTCCATGGTTCGATTTATGCCGCGGTCCCCACGTGCAAAGCACCGGACAGATCAAGGCGTTTAAATTAATGTCGGTCGCGGGCGCATACTGGCGCGGCGACGAAAAAAATCCGATGCTTCAGCGCATTTACGCGACGGCTTTCAACGATAAAAAAGAGTTAGACGCTTACCTTTTACAATTAGAAGAAGCTAAAAAACGCGATCACCGTAAGCTGGGTAAAGAGCTAGGCCTTTTCATGTTTCATGATTTAGCGCCGGCTTCACCTTTTTTTACCGGCCGCGGAACGGTGATCTATAACGAACTGACCCGTTACATCCGCGAGTTGTATCAAACTTACGACTATCAAGAAGTGATCACGCCGCAAATTTTTGATATCGAGCTCTTTAAAACTTCGGGTCATTATCAAAATTATAAAGAGAACATGTATTTTACAAATCCCGACGAGCGCGAATTCGGATTAAAGCCGATGAACTGTCCATCGCATTGTCTATTATTTGCTTCCGAAAAACACTCGTACCGCGAGCTTCCACTACGAATGGCTGATTTCGGGCGGTTACACCGCTACGAAAAGTCGGGTTCCCTACACGGACTTTCGCGTGTCAGAACCTTCTGTCAGGATGATGCCCATATATTTTGTTCGTTAGATCAGTTAAAATCCGAAATTTCTAAATTTATCGAAATGCTCAACATCATTTATCAAACCTTGGGAATGCCTAACTATAAGTTATTTTTAGCGACGCGTCCCGAAAAGCGAATGGGCACAGAAGAGTATTGGGACCGCGCCGAAAAAGCCTTAGCCGATGCGATCACCGAAATGGGTTTAACCTTTGAATTTTCTCCGGGCGAAGGCGCTTTCTACGGGCCCAAACTTGAAATGCATTTCGTCGACGCAATCGGAAGATCATGGCAGACGGGGACCATTCAAGTGGATCCTAATTTACCAGACGCCTTCGATCTAAAATACACAGGTGAAGACAACAAAGAACACCGTCCCGTGATGCTTCACCGCGCGGTTTTGGGATCACTTGAACGCTTTATCAGTGTTTATTTAGAGCACACCGCGGGCAATCTTCCGCCGTGGATGTCACCGAACCAAGTGACAATCTTAAACGTTACGGATCGCGTGAATACCTTCTGCGAAAAAATTCAGGGCGAGCTTAAAGCTAAAGGCGTTCGCGTTGAATTTGATCGTCGTAACGAAAAACTGAATTTCAAAATCCGCGAAGCGCAGATGATGAAAACACCATATATGCTGATTGTTGGCGACAAAGATCTCGAACAACAAGCGGTTTCTATCCGTCTTCGTGACGGTTCCATGCACAATTTTATTTCTTGGGAATCTGCCCGCGAAATGATTCTGAAAAACATACTCGAAAGAAAACTTACGCCGGAGGTAAGCCATTAATACGTTCGTACCAAGACCACCATCACGACCGCCTAATAAATTTGATCGCGAAAAAAAACGTGAAAAAGACGGATTGCGAGTGAACCGCGAAATTCGCGCCCAGCAAGTTCGCCTGATTGACGAGACCGGCCAAATGCTAGGGGTGATGTCGGTTCCTGAAGCGCTTCGCATGGCCGAAGATAAGGGCTTAGATTTACTTGAAATCGCACCCACCGCCCAACCGCCAACTTGTAAAATCATGGACTATGGTAAATACAAGTATGAAGAAAAAAAGAAGGCCGCGGCGTCTCGTAAAAATCAAGTTATCGTGACGATCAAAGAAATTCAGATGCGTCCGCGCACCGATCAACACGATTTTGAAACTAAAATGAAACACGCCAGACGTTTTCTACTTGATGGCGATAAAGTAAAAGTAAATCTACGCTTCATGGGGCGTGAAATGGCCCATCAAGGATCAGGTCTCGTGGTTGTGAATAAAGCCATCGATTTCGTTAAAGATCTTGCGCTTGTCGAATCCCCTCCAAAAACTGAGGGTAAAAATATGTTTACGATCCTTGCGCCAGACCCGATGAAAGTGAAAGAATACCTCAAGCTTCATCCAAATAAAAAAGACGAAGTCTTAGAGCCCATGAAAGAGGAAGATGATAACGAAGAATAAGATCGTTTTTATTTTATGTCTTGGTTTGGTTTCTTGTAAATCATTCGACATTAAGCCAGGTTCGGAACGCATCCGCGTTTTCGAAACCGAGCCGAAGGGCTGCATTTTTCTAGGTGAGATTCCCGCGGTGCAAGAAAACAACGTCACTCCGGCCCAAGCTCTTAATATCGAGATGGAACTTCCAACGCGTGTCGAGCTTCGCAACAAGGCCTTCACCTTAAGCGGCAACGTGATCATTTTTTTGAATAAAAATAAGGGTAACGGCTCCGCCGCAACAACCTCAGATACCGCAAAGAAAACAACGCCGACGGCCGCAACTCCGGCGCCGGCCGCAGCAACCCCGGCGGCAGCAACGACGCCGGCGGTGGCAGCAAACGATCCCGCGAACGAAGAAAAAAAAGTCGTTACGGTTTTCTTAGCCACCGTCTTTCGCTGTCCGCCAAATATTGTTAATCAGTAAAGACGCTATTTCGTAGCGTCTTTTTCTTTCTTCGCCTTTTCTTCCTGCGAAGCCTCTACTTTTTTAAGTAATTTTTTTTTATGATCGACGGAACCTTTTTTATAGGGTGCCTTAGGCTGAGATGCTTCCGGCGTACTGGTTTGAGCGAAAGCAGAAGCGGAAATGACCAGAATGAAAAACGTGGCAATTTTCATAAATACTCCGGTGAAGGTAAAAAAAAAGGGAGCCCAAAAGCTCCCTTTCCATCAAACTATACTTGTAAAACTAGTGAGTTTCAGTTGTTTTAGTTTTAGTCTTTGTTTCAACTTTTTTGCCTGTCATTTTGCCGCCAGCTGCTGGTGCAGTTGTAGAAGCAGATGAATCAGCTGGAGCTGCCATTGTAGAGTCGTGGCTTGCTGCTGCTGCGTGAGTTGAAGTTGTTGTCGTTGTAGTTGCAGACGGGTTAGCGAATGCAGTTACGGCTACTAAAGACACGATGATTGATACGATTTTCATATGATCCTCCTAAGTTTAGATCGGTTTATCGTTTTGCGTACTCATTAAGAGTACCCCATCGCATTTAAAACCACATGAAAGGCAGATTAATCATTTTTAATCTCTGATTGCGGAAATCTTTAGCGTTTTCGCGCAGATAGCGACATTAGAAAGGTAGAATCTCTAGGCTGTTGGTCTAAGTCCTTAAAATACTTGCCAATTGCGCGGAAAGCACTTAATCCTAGAAGACTCGAAATTAAGGCTGACAGTCGTGCCACAAAGAAGAACTCAATTTTGAGTTTTCGCCCTGTCGGAGGAAGGCAAAATATGAAAACGCACTCTGGTGCAAAGAAACGCATGCGCGTTCTTAAAAGCGGAAAAGTGAAACGCAAACAAATTGGTATGCGCCACTTGAACTCTCACATGAGTTCAAAACGTAAACGTCAGCTGGGACAAGTAACACTTGTTGATGCTGCCAACATGCTTCAAGTGAAGCGCCAATTTGGCTTTTAAGGAGAGACGATGGCACGTGTAAAATCGGGGATGACAAATCGTCGTCGCCACAAAAAAGTTTTAAAAAGAACAAAAGGTTACTACTCGGCGGGTTCTCGCTCGTACACTCACGCGGTTGAAAAAAATGACCGTGGTATGGCGTTCGCGTACAAGCACAGAAAAGTAAAAAAACGTAATTTCCGTATGCTATGGAATCAACGAATCAATGCGGCGGCCCGGTTAAACGGTACGACTTATTCGCGATTGATTGGTGGATTAATCAAAGCCGGCGTTACTTTGGATCGTAAAGTTTTAGCCGATTTAGCGATTACTGATTCAACGGCGTTTTCGTCTTTGTGTCAGCACGCAATTAAGCAGTAATAAAGTCTTCACTGAGAAGAATGAGTTACGAATGGAAGGCGAGTTTAAAACAACTCGCCTTTTTTATTTTTAAGAGTATAAATAAAGACATGAATCAATCTATTGACGACTTTGAAAATAGAAAAAAAGATCATATTCGCTTGGCCCTCGATACCGCGAGCCAAGCCCGAGTCACAAACGACTTCGGTCGTATCCGTTTAGTTCACAACGCGCTGCCAGAAATAGATTTTAAAGACGTTGAAATTTCGACGACTATTTTAGGTCAGAATTTTTCGTCTCCACATTTTGTGGCGTCGATGACGGCGGGTCATCATCAAAGTTTACAAATAAATCTTAACTTAGCGAAAGCCGCCGAAAGAAAAAACTGGCTGATGGCCGTGGGGTCGCAGCGCCGTGAACTTAGCGATTCGCAGTTTACGAATGAGTGGGTTGAAATTCGTAAACACGCACCCAGTGTCAAGTTCGTATCTAACATCGGAATATCTGAGCTTATCTCGCAGCCTCTTGAAAAAATATTAAAATTAACCGAGGCGACCCAGTCAATCGGAATGATCGTGCATTTAAATCCGTTGCAAGAAGTGATTCAAGACGAACGTAACGGTCTTTTTAAAGGTGGACTGCAAGCCATCGCGCAATTAGTTAAAAAATCGAAAGTTCCGATCATCGTTAAGGAAGTCGGATTCGGAATCAATGATGAAACCATCACGAAACTTTTCGAAATTGGCGTTGAAGCCGTCGACCTGGCCGGACGGGGCGGGACTCATTGGGGATTTATTGAAGGAGCCCGCGGTCAAACGAATGGCCTTGGTGCGGAGGTCGCAGAGGCATTTAGTGATTGGGGCTACTCGGCCGTCGAGTTGCTACTAGAATTACAAGAAAAAGTTTTATTCAGTCCGATTTGGGCCTCGGGTGGCATCCGTAGCGGAGTCGATAGCGCGAAGTGTTTGGCTTTAGGAACGCGTGCCGTGGGGATCGCTCAGCCTCTCATGAAGGCGGCGGTTATTAGCGAAGCCGAAGTTTTGAAAACGATGAAGGAATTTGATGATCAGCTAAAAGTGGCGATGTTTTGCATGGGCCTAAACCGGTGTGAGGATTTTCTTCACAAGAAAGTTTGGCAATGTCTGAAGCCATAAAAAAAAAGCTGTCTAAATTATTCTTGGGCTTTTCAAAACTGAACTATGCAGAAAGGCTGAAGGCCTTGAAAGACGCTGATCTTATCAATGAGGGCGAACAGCTTTATTTGAAAAATGGCGGTCTGCAAGATATCACTTTGGCTGAAAAATTTGTTGAGAACGTAATCGGTTATTTCCAAATGCCTTTAGGGGTGGCGACCAATTTTAACATTGATGGTCGTGATATATTGATCCCCATGGCGGTCGAAGAAACTTCGATCATTGCGGCGGCCAGTAAGACGGCGAAGTGGATACGAGAAAACGGCTCGATTAGCACCGAGGTGGTGGGCCAGGATATCATCGGACAAATTCAGTTTGCAAAAATTAAAAAGTTTTCCGCTTTCGAAGAAGCGGTCCTGCAGCAAAAGAAGTATCTTATTGATTTAGCTAATCGCGAAGTTGCGTTTGGCCTAGTTAAACGTGGTGGTGGCGTTACCGACCTCACGGTGCGAAAGTTAGATCGTGGCGACGGTTCGGATATGGCCATCATTCATATCTTAATGAATCCGTGCGACGCAATGGGCGCGAACATTATGAACCAGGTGTGCGAATTTTTAAAAGATCCTTTGCAAAGTTTCACCGGTGAAAATGTGACCATGTGTATCCTTTCAAATCTAGTCGATACAAAGTTAACGAAGGCCACGATCACGATTGATAAAATTGATTCGGCTCTGACCGAAAAGATTGTTGAAGCTTCTTTATTTGCAGAGCTCGATCCTTACCGGGCGGCGACAAATAACAAAGGCGTGCTTAACGGCATCGATCCGGTTTTGATCGCGACCGGTAACGATTGGCGAGCCGTCGAATCGGGGATTCACGCCTACGCTTGCCGAACGGGCCAATACCGGTCCATCACGCGATGGCAAAAGGTGGGTTCCCAATTAATTGGTACCTTTGAGGCGCCCCTCATCGTTGGTACCGTGGGCGGGGTCACGACCCTTCACCCTTCGGCTAAATTAGCGATGAAAATCTTAGATGTTCATTCGGCTAACGAACTTTCGCGGGTTGCAGCCGCGGTAGGTTTAGCTCAGAATCTTGGGGCCCTTCGGGCCTTGACCACGGTTGGGATCATCGAAGGTCACA
>CAXSEH010000031.1:0-21942 GCA_964236345.1 uncultured Bdellovibrionales bacterium | reverse complement strand
AACAAAGGATATTAAGATGGATGAAAGTGATTTTGAAGGCACCCTTGTTCTTGAGAAACTTGCAGAAATAAATAAAGTGAGCGATTTTTTCGAAGCCGTGGATTCCGATGATTTCGGCAAAGCTCAAGCCCTCATGAAGCGCGCTGATGTTGATCCCGGGACCATCGCGATGGTTTTAAAGATGATGGCAGATGTTTAGTAAATCACTTCAGCGTCGCAAAGAGCGGCCCTCATAACGTTCTCGTGCTTTTTTGATATCGCGCCAGTTTCCCATGATCCAATCGACGAGGCCTTTCATCGGGTCTAGAAGACTTTTTCCAAGGTTGGTTAGTTCATACTCAACCCGCGGGGGAACCTCGGGAAAAACCTCACGTAATATAAATCCGTCGCGTTCAAGATTTCGCAGCGTCGTCGTTAACATTCTTTGAGAAATTCCTTCGACCTGTTTTAACAACGTTGAAAAGCGCGCGCGTGAATCGGGAGATCTCGACAAGACCACCACTAAAAGAATGCTCCACTTATCGCCGACCTTCGTGAGCAATTCACGTAGCGCCTTGGTTTCGTCTTTTTGGCAATACAGCGCAGTTGGTTGTATCTTGTTTGATTTACTGATCTTTTTCATAGGTTACCTCGAACTCACTGAGGCACTTAAATGTGCCGTCTTGTTTGTGGATGGCTCTCAGACTATCATATTAGTCTACATAAGTAACTAAGGAGCTCAAAATGAACGCGCAGAAAAGAAATAAAATCATCTATTGGACTTTAACGATCTTACTCATGGTGCCTGCCGCGGGTGGTGGAATCATCGAACTATTTACCAACGGACCGGAAAGTGTTGCGAAGACCCTGGTTGCATTGGGCTATCCACTTTACATCATGAAGATATTAGGATTTGCGAAAGTGATGGGGGGAATTGCGATTCTTTCCGGAAAACTTCCTCGAATGAAAGAATGGGCGTACGCTGGATTTGCTTTTGATTTTTTAGGAGCCACCGCATCCCATACACTGGCGGGCGACACTTCGGGGGCGCCTGTTCCGTTCGTGTTCTTCATCGTGCTAATGATATCTTATTTTTTGTGGCACAAGGAATTTGCGACGGGCTCTTCAGCCAAAGCTACTTAGACAAACATATTATTTATCGATCAAAGTTTTAAAAAGGAAATCATCCAGCCCCAAGAGCTTAACTCAATAACCATGGAAAGGTTCAGTTCATAACATCGAATTTACAAATTTCTTTCCCATAGGGGCTGCAAATCCTGACGCTCTTCTTGGCGCAAATGCTCCGAAGACCAGCGCACCTAAAATAAATGAAAGTAAGGCACTGCTCTTTTGCACGTCGAGCTTGCCAGAAGATAAATTCTCGATGGCCTGAATTTCAGAATCTAGATAATGTTTTATTTTATCCATCAGACTTTTTTCTCTCAAGCTTTCCGCAAGAATTGCAACCCAGCATTTAGCCGCGATTGAATTGGCTTTTTCATCAAGCTTAAGAGACGCATCAATGTAGTTTTCAATCGTTACGGGACTACCTTTCGTGCGGTCTGCGAGACTGGTTTTAAAGTCGGTTAAAAGCATATTTAGTAACTCGAACAACATTTCACGTTTGTCTTTAAAGTGATGATGAAGAAGACCTGGCGAAAGGTTGGCCTCTTCAGCAACGGCTATCACCGTAGCTCCGGCGTAGCCATGTTGGGCCAATACTCTGGCGAACGCTTTCGTTATTTCGGCTCGACGTTCAGTTTTGAGACTTTTTCTTCCCATAGATTGGTTGTATAACCAATCTATTACCCTGACAATAGAAATATCGGGAGGTTTTATGGAAAGAAAGTACGATGAACTCACTCCAAAAGAGGTTGAATACATTCTGGTGAAGACAACATCAGGAGGACCCTATGTTGATGACGTCTTCTTTTTGATTTTTACAAAAGATTCCTATTGGGAAATCCCTCAAGCTTCAGGTGGACAATTTCTTGATTGGCTCAAGCAATTTTCCGACATCAATATGGAGCAGTTCATTAAAAGCATGGCTTCCACCGATGACCGAATTTTCATCTTATATCGAGGTGCGAAGTATCCTGTTTTAAGTGAGCGAAACAAAGACGTTTTGAAAAACAGGCTAATGAATTTTCTTTCTATGAATTTCGAAAGCAGTTCGGAAGATAGGGTAAAGATCACTGACGACCTATTCAAACAATATCAACACGCCTCTCGTCACTATCATAACATGGAGCACATTCAAAACTGCTTGTGGGAATTGGATCAACTCCAAAACCAAAGCATCGATAAGCCTAGTATCGAGTTGGCAATTTGGTATCACGACGTCATTTATTCTCCAGCGTCAAAGAGCAACGAAATAAAGAGCGCAAAAAAAATGAAAGAAGAGCTCGGGCATTTTGTTTCCAAGATCGATCTGGACGATGTTTCTAAAATGATTCAATCCGGCCCAAGAAATGATTCAAACCTAACAGATTCAGAGAAATATTTTTTTGATATCGACTATTCAATTCTAGGGCAGCGCGAATTTGAATACATGGCCTATCGACAAAACGTGCGATTAGAGTTTATCGCAGTACCTTCATGGATATATCACTTGAAACGAAAATCATTTTTAAAAAATACGCTGAAAAATGGAATTTACCAAACCGAAGAGTTCAGGGCCCGCTTTGAAGAGACCGCCGTTAAAAACATTCTGTCCGAGCTTTCGAAAATGCCATATAAAATTCTACCCACCATACCTTGGAAGGGTAGCTAGCGAAAATCGACTTCCACCTTGCTATGCGTGGCCGAAGTAATGCTACTTCGGCATATTCATATTAATAAACGGAACCGAGCCCGAACCCATGACTTGCGGGAAGCTGCCGTTCCATTTATCGATCGCCATTTTTTGCAAAATGCCCGGAGTGATCGACGCTTGTAAAAGTCTTTGCGCTTCGGCTTTTCCTTTTGCGCGCTCGATTTCGGCCTTCGCATCTTGCGTGGCTTTTAGCGTGATGTATTCAGCCTGCTTCGCTTCTTGCTCGGCGATTTGCTTTTTTTCGATCGCGTTTGAAAAATCGGTACTGAATTTTAAATTGACGATGCTGACATCCGAAACGCTGATTCCGTACTGGGCCAGTCGTTCGACTAAGGCTTTGTCGATATCGGCTTTCATCTCCATGCGTTTAGTTAAAACTTCTTCCGCCGTGCGCTTTGCGGTTGCGGCTTTCATGACCTCGTTGACGGCGGGAACTAAAATTCGTCTTTCAACCGCGGCTTCGTCGCCAATTTGCTTGTAGGTTCGCACCACATTTTCAGGTGCGAGCGACCAGTTCACGGCGATGGCCGCGTGCACGTCTTGCATATCTTTCGAAGCCGCCGTGGATTCGATTTCGGCTTTTTGAATTTGCACATTGATCTTATCCATACCCATCAAGCCGGGTATCCATAAATAAGCGCCCGGAGGTAAAGGTTCTTCGGTTACTTTTCCTAGCGAGATGCGCACGCCGCGTTCGCCGGGTCCCACAACCGAACAGGCGGTCATTAAGAAAGTTGCGATTAGGCTTACGAATAGCGCGATAAATAGTTTCATCTTTGCTCCTTAGATTTTGTTAACTTGATGAGTGTGGCATAAAACCCATCGAATACAATTGAGGAGCTGGATTTCGATTGCGCACTGAATTCGGCGAATCCCTTAGGCGTCGCAACAGGGATCTGTAGCTTTATGGCAGTGCCATCGTCAGGCCCGCTGAGTCTTCGACATCATCAAAAGTGGTGACGTCCGTTCTTGTATTTTCAGTAATGGCTAACGCGTTCGGCCGAGTTGCCGAAAAGAAAATGGCGATGACGGAAATAAATATTTTAATGGCCGTAACGATATTCTTTAAGTTAGCTGACATTTCCTATGTCACCCCCTTCCGAATAGTCCCAATTAAAAAGTGGGTTTCGCGAATATTTTTGTCAAGTCCGGGTCTAAATCTTCGAAAATACTTAACTTTTTTTAAAATAATTTCCCCCGACTTGACGGCTAGAAAAGCCATCTCATTTTTAGCGAAAAGAGGATGGGAGGATTTATGAAACCAATTTTAAAGCAAGTTTTAATTCCGACAGCAAGCGCGATCGCCGGAGGCCTGATTGTTTTAGGCGGCTTAAAATTAAGTGCGGGCCCTTCACCTAAAGTGGCCGATGAATATTCCGCGAAGCAAAACCTCGAAGTGATGAGGCACGGATTTGATTACCTTTTTAATGACGATTTTTTGAGTCAAGGTGATCCGTTTGATCAAATGCGAAAAATGCGTGAACAAATAGAAAGGCGAACGGGTAATGACAAGTTAGCAAGCAACCCATTTGACGCTTGGTTCTCTGACAAGTTTGGGGGCGGAAGTGTGAATGATATTTCTAAGCGAGAAGATGACGGCTTTGTTTATTATGACATTGAAGTGGAAGATGTGAATTCAACTTCGGTGAATGCGAAAGTCGAAAATGGCTACATCACAATTACGGGAACAACGGAAAAGAAAAACGATTCACCTCAAGATGCCGGACAAGGCATTTCTGAACAGAGCCTTTATCAATCGACTTTTAATAGAACATTTCCGCTACCAGAGCATATTGACCAAAATAAAATGCAGATGTTACCTGAAAAAGATAAAGTCATTTTGAAATTTCCGAAAATAAAGTCCTAGTAAATTTTTGCGAGCTAAACTTGACAGTCTTTTAGAGAATTACAATTTAAGAATAGAAAAAGGTTACTCAATCAAACAATGACTAACAAAAAGGAGGACAAAATGAGAATGTTAAGCCCAATATCAACACCGTGGATATCGCCCCGTAGAACTTTGTCGCCATCCCTTATGGTCGACGATATGTTTGAAGAGTTCGACCGGATGGTAGATAGCCTTATGCGACCTACTTTTGCGAACACCACAGGTTTTCTTCCGACGTGTGACATCAACGAAACCAAAGACCATTACTTGGTTAATTTTGATATGCCGGGCGTAAAAAAAGAAGATATTAAAATTGAGGTTAAGGGGAATACTCTTTTAATATCGAGTGAACGCCAACGCGAAATGAAAGAACCTAATGCCGAGTCAGCGATCCGTCACGAGCGAGTTTATGGAAAATTCGAGCGTACATTTGAACTTCCAAATTCAATCAACGCCGATAAGATAGAAGCTCACTACGATAACGGAGTTTTAAACGTGGCTCTACCAAAAGCCGAAGGCGCTAAAGGGCGCCCGGTTCAAATTCAAACGGGCGAGGCCGGGTTTTTGAGTAAGCTTTTAGGTTCTAAAAAAGAAGGTCCTAAAGAAATAAAAGACGCGAAAGTCTCATAAGTCTAGTCCCCGTAAAAAGTGGCCGTTTCAAATTGAAATGGCCACTTCTTTTTTATCTTCCGATTCAATTTTTCAAGTATTTAAAATAATTAAATTATTTATAATCAAAGTCCAGATTTGAAAAAAAATGGATTTCCTCCTCTTGATTTTTTTTAAAAAAATACGAAAATTATTTAAAAGATTCTAGAGCGCTCTTGAAAAATAAACCTTATAACCACTCGCCGTTGGAGATGGCGGGCTAAAAATTTGGAGAGTTTTATGAAACCAATTTTAAAACTACAACACTCGTTTAAAATACCGTCAAAAAAAAGGTACTCGGAAAATATTTTGACTCCGGTCAATTTGACGGGGGTGATCATGCCTTGGATTAAAGAAATGAGCGGTGAACGCGATTCAGAATTTAAACTTGTTTGCCCGAGCGGACTTGAGTATTTTTTCATCGCGGATTCTGAATGGAAAAATATTTTGGCTCGATACAATTGGAATCAAGTGAAAGTGATCGGGCTTCTGAATGTATCGAACATGACCCTGATCCCGCAAAAAGTGATTCCTACAAACCCACCGGCGGAAATGGAAAACGTGATTGATTTGGCTCACTGGAAAGGGCGCAATCTAATTAAGAAATTAGTAAAGAATATGAATGACCTTGTGGTGGCCCCGACTGCCGTTCAATTTGGCATGGCGACGTAACGATCAACCGCGAAGTGAATTTTACTCTACCGTTTACGTTTCAACTTGGAAAAGAACTTGGAATGATGCTACGAATTTCGTAGGAGTTAAAATGACAGACGAATTAAAATTAGACCGAAAACTAGATTTAGTATTAGAACGAACAACGACGATTCCGCTGGAAAAAATATGGAAGGGATGGACCGATCCCCAAACTTTGATTAAGTGGTTTTGTCCTCGTCCCTGGAAAGTAACAGATTGCCGAATTGAATTAAAACCGGGCGGCGAGTTCTATACGCAATTTGAAGGACCGGGTGGCGAGAAGGTGCAAAACCATGGTTGTTATCTTGAAGTCGTTGAAAACAAAAAATTAGTTTGGACCGGCATGATGACAAAAGGATTTCGTCCGGTGCCTGCCGACCCGATGGGATTTCAGTTCGTTGCGACCATTCTTTTTTCGAAATCAGATAAGGGTACCACGTATAAAGCCATCATTGCCCATGTCGATGAGCAGGGTCGCCAAAAGCACGACCAGATGGGCTTTCAAGACGGCTGGGGAAAAGCCTTTGATCAACTTGTGGAATTAATGCAGAGCTAAGTTACGATGAAGAAGTTTACACGACTGGTTTATTGGGCCGAGCTCGTTTTTTTACGAACTCCAGGCTTCGCTAAAATTTCGACGTAAACACTGCTAGCCCCGCTCGCTGCAACCGCGTCGATTGCTTTACCGATCTCGGTCACTCGAACTACTGATGCGGCATCGGCGGTTGCGCCGCATTGACAGTCGAAGTCCCAGTAATCGACTCCCTCGGGAAATGCTTTGCGGCGTTCGCGCGCTAGGTACTTATTGATTTCGTGCTTCACAAATTCTAATTGGCGATCAGGTTTATGATTCGGAGACGTTAAACTAAAGTTCTTTTTCATGAACTACGTTTAACCTTTTTTCGCCCGGATGCCAAAGGCAATTACTTGCGGCCGGCGAGAATCCGGCCCGTAAAAACCCTAGGGCGTGTCCGTCGCCTTTAGCTGCCAATCGTGATTGGTGATCAATCGCGCTCCGCGTTTTGAAAAAACATAGGCCCAGGCCCATTCGCCGGTGATCAACAGTCGATTTCTAAAACCGATGATGTAATACAGGTGTACGAAAAGCCACGCGAGCCAAGCCACGAAACCCGAAATATTTTGGCCCGCAACGATGCCGACGGCCTTTCTTTTTCCGATGGTCGCCATTTGCCCTTTGTCGGTGTAGGCGAAGGGTTTTACTTCCAGACCGGCAATACTTTTTAATATCGCATCAGCCGCGTGCTGACCCGTTTGCATTGCGGCTGGGGCTAATCCCGGAACGGCCTTACCTTCGCGGTCGGTGATGGCCGCCATGTCGCCGACGACGAAAATTTCTGGATGGGCATCAATATTTAAATTTGCATTTACTTTAATACGGCTGGCGCGGTCGCGTTCAACTTCGGGCAAGAAGGGTAAAGGTGACGCTTGAACACCCGCCGCCCAAAAAACGGTTTTCGATGGAATAAATTCTTCACCGATGAAAACGCCGTCGCCGTTAATGTTGGTCACGGCTTTACCGGTGCGCACTTCGACGCTGAGACTTTCTAATTCTTCGCGAGCTTTTTTTGAAAGCTCGGGGCCCATATTCTTTAGGACCCCATCGCCAGATTCCAAAAGAAGAATCTTTGTGTTTTCGGGGTGAATGCGTTTGAAGTCGCGAACTAAGACGGTGTGAGCTAAGTCAGATATGGCCCCCGCAAGTTCGACGCCGGTGGGGCCTCCGCCCACGAGGCAAAGGTTAAATAGGCTTTTTGTAGTTCTGGGTTTAATGCATTTTCCGCCATCTCGAACGCTAGAAAAATTCGGCGGCGGATTTCGATGGCTTGTTCGATGGTTTTTAATCCGGGGGCGAAGGGTTCCCACTCGGGGTGAGCGAAATAACTGTGCCGGGCACCGCAGGCTAAAATCAGGAAATCGTAATTAAGTTTAAACCCGCTCGCCATAACGTATTTTTGCGTGCGATCGACGAGTTCAACGTGCCCCAAATGCACGTGCACGTTTTCGGTTTTTGCAAATTGTGCGCGGATAGGAGTAGCGATATGCCCTGCGTTTAACCCAGCGGTTGCGACTTGGTAGAGAAGGGGTTGAAACAAATGGTGGTTGCGTTGATCGATTAAAAAAACTTCGATATCATCTTTGTCCGCTAATGTTTTTGCCGCATTGAGGCCGGCGAATCCCCCACCGATAATGACGACGCGCTTTTTATCTCTCATGATATTTATCCTTGTCAGTCATTTTAAGTTAGTAAGTGGGCGAGTCGCTGCCCGGGAAAGACTCTTCCGAACTTTGTTGGACTTTCGCGTCGGCGTCGACGTGGTTAAGGTCTGCTTGGTTTTTTTGCGGGGCCGTCGATAGGCCTGCAGAAATAACGTCAGCGCTGGCTTTCCCGGCCAACATCTGTCGCATAACGTAATTTAAGATTCCGCCATGAAGATAGTAAAGAACCTCTTGTGGGGTATCGATTCGAATAAGGGCCCGAAATTTTTTGACGATTTTTTCGTTTTCCAAAACTTCAACGTCTACTTCGGGAACGCCGGCAAAGTTTGATTCAAGGACTTGATGTAAGCCCACGACGTTGAATTTTTCAAAGCCGGTTAATCCCAAAGATTCACGGTTTTCGTTCTTCATAAATTGCAAAGGCAGAATCCCCATGCCGACCAAGTTTGAACGGTGGATTCGTTCGAAGGATTCAGCGATGACGAACTTGATCCCTAATAACCGCGGTCCTTTTGCGGCCCAGTCTCGTGATGAGCCCGTGCCGTAATCTTTCCCCGCCAAGATACAAAGCGGCGTTCCCGCTTTTTGATAAGCAGCTGACGCTTCGTAGATGCTAGTTGTGTCGGCCTGCGGGCTTTCGCGGTTGAACGCTCCGGCCTTTCCCGGAACAAGTAGATTCTTAAGTCTGACACTGGCAAAAGTACCGCGCACCATGATGTCATGATTTCCGCGATGTGAACCATAGGTGTTGTAATCTTTTTCTTCGATCCCTAGACCGGACAAATATTTTCCCGCAGGCGATTGTTTATTAATGCTACCGGCCGGCGAAATATGATCGGTGGTGACCGAATCGCCGAGGGAAACCAAAACCCGTGCGCCGAAGATGTCCTTCGTTTCTGTTTTATTATCTTGGCTGATAGAGTCGAAATACGGCGGGTTCTGAATATACGATGAACTTTCGTCCCAAGCGTAAAGACTGCCTGTCGGAACTGGTAAGTTTTTCCAGCGCTGATCGCCTTCAAAAATATTTTTGTAAGTTTCTCGAAACATTTCTGATTGAAGGGCCGCCGCCATCGTTTCGTTAATCTCGTTTTGTGAGGGCCAAATATCTCGTAAGAAAATCGGAGTACCGTTACCTGCTTGGCCGATGGGTTCTTGCAAACTGTCCCAGGCAATATGGCCCACAAGCGAAAAAGCCACGACCAGCGGGGGTGACATTAAAAAGTTAGCTTGAACTTCGGCATGGATGCGGCCTTCAAAATTTCTATTTCCGGATAAGACCGAGACCGCCACTAAATCTTTTTCAGCAATCTGGTCGCTGACTTCACGAGGAAGTGGGCCCGAATTTCCGATACAAGTTGTGCACCCATATCCAACGACGTTAAAGCCTAGTTTTTCTAAATAAGGTAATAATCCTGCCTGCGCTAAATATTTCGTTACCGTTTGTGAGCCCGGAGCAAGCGAAGTTTTGACCCAAGGTTTTTTAACTAAGCCACGCTCGACCGCGCGTTTCGCAAGAAGGCCGGCGGCCACCATCACCGAAGGGTTCGAAGTATTGGTGCACGACGTAATGGCCGCGATGACAATGGAACCATCGTTAAGGCCAGAATTTGTTTTACTTTCACTTAGGCTACTTGTTTTCAATTCACTTAAAGCTTTCGTGAAGGCCGTCTTAATTTCTGGCAGAGCGATGCGATCTTGTGGCCGCTTGGGGCCCGCAACGCTTGGAACCACCGAACTCAAATTCAAAGTGACGATGTCAGAATAATCCGCTTCAACGGCATCACGCGCGTGAAATAATCCCTGCTCTTTCGTGTAAGCTTCGACTAGTTTAATTAATTTTTCGGGACGCCCGGTGAATCTTAAATACTGCAAAGCGATTTCGTCCGGAGGAAAGATGGCGCAGGTGGCCCCGTACTCGGGTGACATATTTCCGATGGTGGCGCGGTCGGCGATTGATAATGATGAAACTCCACAGCCAAAAAATTCCACGAACTTTCCGACAACACCTTTTTTTCGCAAAAGTTCGGTGATCGTCAAAACTAAATCGGTTGCCGTTGCGCCTTCGGGAAGGTGGCCATCTAGTTTAAAGCCAATGACTTCTGGAATCAGCATTGAAATCGGTTGGCCTAACATGGTGGCCTCGGCCTCGATTCCCCCAACTCCCCAAGCTAAAATGCCTAACCCATTCACCATGGGAGTGTGAGAATCGGTCCCCACACACGAGTCCGGGTAAGCAAAAGGTAAATCTTTTAGTTCAGAGCTTTTAGGATTTTCGTCGGTCGTAAAAACGACTCGCGATAAATATTCTAAGTTGATCTGGTGCACGATTCCCTGGTTGGGCGGAACTATTTTTAGGTTTTTGAAAGCCGCTTGCGCCCAACGTAAGAATGAGTAGCGTTCGGTATTGCGTTGATAATCAAAGTGCGAATTATTTTCTTGCGAATGGGCTGATCCGAACTCATCCACCTGAATGGAATGGTCGATCACGAGCTCGACCGGCTGCAACGGATTTATTCGCGCCGGTTCCATGCCAGACTTTGCCATGGCTTCACGCATAGAGGCTAGATCAACCAGCGCAGGAATACCCGAAAAATCTTGCAGAACCGTTCGGGCCGGCGAGAAGGCAATTTGCCGTGTTTTAAAATTTTTAGGCTGCCAGTTAGCGAGCGCTTCAATATCGTCCGGGGTCACCGTCACGCCATCTTCACGGCGAAGTAAATTTTCAAGCAAAATTTTGATACAATAAGGAAGGCGTGAAATATCAAAGCCCGCTTCTTTCAAAGCGTTCAATCGATAAATTTGAAATCTATCATCACCAACAGAAAAAACGGTATGGGCCGAGAAGGAATTTTGCATGACGTTGAAGGGGTTAGCAGAAACTGTACCAACCGATTGGCCCCTCCAATTGTTTACAAAGCTTCGGGCAAAATATTCGGGTAGGCCGCCGAAAAGCCTTTTAACAACATCTGAATACCGACGCAAAAAACAAAAAACGACATCAAACGATTCAATACTTCGGCGCCGGTTTTCCCGATGCGCTGAATAAAAAAACTTTCGTAAGCATAACAAAAGTACGCAATGACTAGCACCACGGTCATCGCAATCGTCACGTAGGCCAGATGGCGGACTGTTGGTAAAAAACTAAGATCGCGGGCGGTTGCCGTTAGCGTGATCAACACTGAAATCGCGCCCGGACCGATCGTTAACGGAAAAGCGAAGGGGTAAAAAAGCGAATTTTGGCCGGCGTCGCTTGCGGTTTTTTCGTTTTCACTTTCAGCCGCCCCGGAATTCAGAAGTTTCAGTCCCATCGCGGCGATAATAACTCCGCCGGCCATTTGGGTGGTTGAAGCCGAAACTCCCATCAGCTTTAGAACCCAGCTGCCTAATAGAATCGTTCCGAGCCCCAAGCCGAAACTATAGGAAACAATTTTAAGCGCCGAGGCCTTTCGTTCTGCCGCCGTGAACTTCGAAAAAAAGGGGCTGATCAAAAGCGCGGTGCTAATAGGGCCGACCACCGGGAAAAGCGCGCTGAAGGCTTGCATAAAAACCGGGGCTTCCCGAGTAAGTGCTTCCATCGCTGCCGTTATCCTAATCTTTGCGGAGCTTTCGCTACCACTGCTAACATTTCATTCTCCCAGAAATTACTGAAAAAAAATGTTTGCAAGCCATGCGCCGGTCGATCTGGGCGGGTCGTCGGTGCGAAGTGATTTTAAAAACATCTCGCTTAATGAAGGAGGAAATTTTATCCCGATCTTGCGGGTTCACGTGGCTTTATTGGACTGTGTCCGATAAAAACCGAAACCCTATCGTCTTTTCTTGCTACGGGCAGCATCCGCGACGGCTTCTAAGTATTCATCCCATCTTTTCTGGCTTAAACTTCCGTTTTGCAGACCGGCCGTGATAGCGCAGCCCGGATCGTTTTTGTGTCGGCAATTTGTGAATTTACATTGAAGCATCAGTTCTTCGATGTCGGAAAAATCTTTGGGCTCGGTGTTGTCAGATTCAAGCGTTGCGACATCTTGCATTCCGGGGGTATCGATTACGAGGCCACCCCAGCGTGTCGTCAGCAGATATCTTGCGGTGGTTGTGTGTTTGCCGCGGGATTCGGTGCTTAGGCCTTGGGTTTTTTGCGAATCGATACCTAGCAAAAAATTTGTCAGGGTTGATTTGCCGACACCTGAGGTTCCGATCAGGACAGATGTTGTTCCGTTCGAAAAATATTTTTGCAAGGCTTCTAACGAGTAGCTGTCTTTATTCGAAATCAAAATGGTTTCGACATCTTTAAATTCGGATTCGCATAGTTTCAAAAAATGATCGGGGTTTGCGCACAAGTCAGCTTTCGTCAGAAGAATGATCGGCGTCGCTCCCGAAGTGCGGCCCAGCGCTAAGTAGCGACCCATTTGGACGAGGTCAAAATCTTCATTCAGTGAAGACACAACAAACATAAAATCGACATTAGCGGCGATGACTTGGGCACCATGTTGGGCGCCCGCTTTTTGGCGCTGGATGACGCTTTTGCGTTTAAGCACGTTTTGTATAATGGCTTGCGGGCTGTCTGATTCGAATGAAAATGACACCCAATCGCCGACGGCGGGAAATTCTATGTTTGTATCGGCCTTTGATGATCGGCGGAGCTTGCTGCTGATCACCGCATCGAACACTTGGTTTGTGGCAAACTGAATTTGGTAGCTGCCTCGGCCTTGGCCCACGATGCGGCCGTAGGCGGGGCCCGAGTTTTCATTTTCTTCAAAGCTCGCTTGAAAAAAATCGTCCCAGCCAAATGATTTCAAAAAAAGATCACGGTCGCTCATGACTTCATTTCCGAATATTTTTGCATGTTAACAACAGTGCCATGACTTCAATCAAGGCTCAATACCTATCCTTTGACTTAAAATGTGTTAAATATAATTATAGGGCGAATTTCATTCACCCTTCAGGAGTATACCATGAAAGTTAAAGCCTACGCCGTTCAAACCCCCAAATCTTTATTAACCCCCTACGAATTTCAGCGGCGCCAGCCGAAGCCTGACGATGTGGTGATCGAAATTCACTTTTGCGGAATTTGTCACTCCGACATCCACACCGCACGCGCCGAATGGGGTGATCCCCAATTGCCTTGCGTGCCCGGTCACGAAATTGTGGGAAAGGTGATCGGCATCGGTAAGAAAGTGAAAAAATTTAAATTAGGAGACCAAGTCGGCGTCGGCTGCATGGTCGACTCCTGCGGAAAATGCGCGAATTGCAAATCGGGCGAAGAGCAGTTTTGCGAAAAAGGCGCGATCTTTACTTACGGAAGCGACGAGTACGATAAAAAAAGTTTCACGAAGGGCGGGTACTCAACCCACATCGTCGTCAAAGATAAATTTGTTTTAAAATTAAAAAAAGGACTTCCCCTTGATCGCGTCGCGCCGCTTTTGTGCGCGGGCATCACGACTTACTCTCCGTTAAAAAGATTCGGAACTAAAAAAGGATCAAAAGTCGGCGTCGTGGGTTTAGGCGGCCTAGGTCACATGGCGATCAAAATCGCGAAGGGCCTGGGCGCAGAAGTCACCGTGTTTAGCACCTCGGCCGAAAAACAAGCGGACGCAAAAAAATTGGGAGCCAAAAATTTCGTGCTCACCAAAGACCCGAAAAATTTTGAAGCCTTCGCTGCGAAATTAGATCTTATTATCGACACGGTGTCGGCGTCCCATGATTACACGCCTTACTTAGGCACATTGAAAGTCGGCGGAACCCACGTACTGTTAGGTGTGCCGGAAAAAGGGACCGAGTTTAGTTCGGGTCCGCTGATTCACGGTCGTAAAAAATTAGCCGGAAGTCTCATCGGCGGAATCAAAGAGACGCAAGAAATGTTACACTTCTGCGCACAGAAAAAAATATTCTCAGACATTGAATTAATTTCGGCCGAACAAATTAACGAAGCTTATGACCGCACGGTCAAGGGCGACGTTAAATATCGCTTCGTCGTTGATGCAAAAACTTTTTAAGAAAGTCCGAGGCGAATAAATATGGCGGCGACTGCAACCATCACGGCCTTCGAAAAATCACCCGATCGGGGTCAAGGCTTGGCCCGTGACATGACGGTTCGTTGGGCCTTTGAAGAAGTCGGCACGCCTTACGAAGTTCGGCTAGTATCGTTCAAGGAACTCAAAGCGCCAGATCATCGCAAGGTTCATCCCTTTGGAAAAATTCCAACATTCGAACAGGCGGGTCTTGTTCTTTTCGAATCGGGATCGATCGTCTTGCACATCGCGGAGACGTATCCGGGTTTATTTCCAGTGGACGCGAAGGCTCGCGCTCGCGCGATTACTTGGATGTTCGCCGCTTTAAGCACGATGGAGCCACCCATCGTCGAGCTAAGTGCCGCATCACTTTTAGAAAAAGAAAAAAGCTGGTACGCCGAGCGCAATTTGATTTTACAGAACAACGTGCGGTTACGTTTGAACGAACTTTCGCAATATCTAGGAGCAGATGAATGGCTCGATGGAAATTTTAGCGCGGGTGATTTAATGATGATTTCGGTTTTACGCCGATTAAAAAAATCAGGCTTACTGAACGAGTACCCGAACATCTTGACCTACATCGAGCGGGGCGAGGCACGGCCCGCATTTAAAAAAGCTTTTGCGGCGCAGCTGGCGGTGTTTGAAGCGAGTCATTCGGCAACGTGAGCAAAGTGAATTTATGTTATTTGATTTGGCCTAATTGAGGAGAACGAAAAGATGGTTCAGTTTGTGGGTCCCGAACATGATTTAGGTGGTGGATTTAAAGTTCGAAGATTGTTGCCTTATCGTCGCAAACGCATGGTTGGGCCCTTTGCTTTTTTAGATCACATGGGGCCTTTCACGGCGGCGCCCGAGCAAAATACGGACGTGCGCCCGCATCCTCATATTGGGCTTTCGACGTTGACGTATTTATATGAAGGTCAGATTAATCACCGCGACAGCATTGGGTCGGAACAAATCATCATGCCGGGTGAAGTGAACTGGATGACGGCCGGTAAAGGGATATCGCACTCGGAAAGAACTCCGGCTCCGTTGAAACATTCGGCCCGTGACTTACATGGTTTACAATTTTGGGTGGCGCTGCCGGATGGTAAAGAAGAAATTGATCCTAGTTTTGAACATTATGAAAAAAAAGATATTCCGTTGATTGAAGACGATGAAAAACGGGTGCACCTGGTTTGCGGTGACGCTTTCGGTTTTAAGTCTCCGGTTAAGACCACGTCGCCGCTTTTCTTTGCGAACGTGGATTCTAAAAAAGATCATTCGATTCAACTTCACGCTCCTAATTTTGAATACGCGATCTACATGATTGACGGAAAAGCCGAAGTTGAGGGTCAGGCCCTTAATTCTTTATCCATGTTTACTTTTGATCAGGGCCAAATGCCGAAGCTCGATATTAAAGAGGGATCAAAATATATTTTAATTGGGGGCGAGCCTTTTGCAACTCCACGGCACGTGTGGTGGAATTTAGTTTCCAGTTCAAAAGAAAAAATCGAAGAAGCAAAAATCAGTTGGAAGAATAAAAGTTTCCCCATGGTGCCGGGCGAGACTGAGTTCATCCCTCTTCCCGAGCACATATGAAACAAGAACAAATTAAAATAGAAACAAAAGACGGAATCTGCCCCGTCTACGTGACTACCCCTGAAGGCTTAGGCCCTTGGTCCGCGGTGATTATTTACATGGACGCTTTCGGCCTACGCCCCACGATGTTCGAAATAGCGAATCGCGTGGCGAGCCAAAGTTACCTGGCCTTGTTACCAGATATTTTCTACCGTCGCGGACCTTACGCGACGCTGAACCCGAAAGAAGTTTTTGCCGGAGGCGAAGTGCGCGAAAAACTTCGTCCAATGTTAGAAGCCACCGACAATCACAAGGCGGCGGAAGATACGGGCGCATTTATAAAATATTTGGACACCCGTGCGGATGTCGCGGGTCTGAAAATTGGAACGATGGGTTTTTGCAAAGGTGGCGGAATCGCTTTAACGGTTGCGGGCTGGTATCCTGATCGCGTCGCGGCCGCCGCCAGTTTTCATGGCGGGAATTTAGCTTCGGATGAACCAACCAGTCCTCACTTATATGCTCCCAAAATAAAAGGTGAAATTTATGTCGCCGGCGCCGATCAAGATAAAAGCTATCCACCCGAAATGAAGTTACGTTTAGAAAAAGCCCTCGACGACGCCCACGTCCGTTATAAATCAGAAATTTATGAGGGAAAGCTGCACGGTTGGATGAAGCCGGATATGCCGGTCTACGATGCCGCGGCCGCCGAACGCGGGTGGAAAGAACTGTTCGCGCTCTATAGGCGCGCGTTGCAGCCGTAGCCGGGCAGACTTTACCTGTCAATAATCCTAACAGGCGAACTTCTAGGGTAAACCAGCTATGATACCCGAAACTAGGAGACTCTATGAAACAGCTTATTATAACGCTTTCCGCTTTAATGCTTTCGGCGATCGCGTCGGCACATAGTTCGCAAACTTTGATTTGCAGCTCGGCCGATAACAAGATTGAAATCAAAATGCTCGCTATTCACAACGACAAAGGCGAATTAGTCATAAGCGCCATGCACGAAGGCATCGACCTGAAAAATATTAAAACCAGTTCATACGCATTCACCACTTTGGTCGGCGGAACCGAAGGTGACATGGACAATTACCAAACTTACCAAATGACTTTGCTACCGAGCGATTCTTCTGAGCAGACTGCCGTTTTAATTGAACAAAATCATATCGACCGAATCGGTTATGAGAATCGGGTCACGACGCTTAAGTGTAACGTTAAGTAATCGCAATTCGCCCCGGTCGGCCGAAAAACGTCGACTGGGGATTTTTTAGCTGAAAATTATTTTATTTTTTTGGCTCGTTCGCTTTAAAGGTTTCCATTTGATCACTTAACGATTTTTTAAATGCGGGCCTAGCTTCGCAGCGCTTTAAATAGGCCGCAAGCAGTGGAAATTCTTTTTCAAGGATATCAGTGCTACGAAGATTTCTTAAAACGGTGGCCATCATCAGATCTCCGACCGTGAAGCGATTGTCTTCTAAGTACTCGCGATCTTTCATCCAATGATTTAACTTTTGTAATCTACCTCGTAACATTTCTAAAACTTCCGGGCGTCTTTCTTTGGCCCAAGCTTTATCCGCATTGAATAAATCAATTTGCGTTAAGTTCTGAATGTGTTGCTCAATGGAATTAAGGGCCGCGAAAACCCAGGTACGGGCCCGTACTTTTGCATTTGCGGCTTCCGGCATCAGCGTGGAAGATCGCTCGGCGATGTGAAGAACCATGGCGCCGCTTTCGAAAAAACTTAAATCGCCATCGACTAAAGCGGGAACTTCGCCGAATGGTTGTCGCTTTAAATAGCTTTCAGATTTTTGATCATCGGGCCCTATCAATTCGATCTCGTAAGGAATTTTTGCTTCTTCTAGGGCCCATCTTACACGTAAGTCACGGACGAGGCCTTGCGCGAAGGGTGGCACCCATTTAAACGCGGTAATTTTGATCATGGTTTTTCTCCTTTAAAGAATGTTTCCAAATGTCTAAGTGCACTTTCCCAACCTTTTACGTGTCCCATAACCAAATCATCCGGAAGTTTTTCATGCGTTAGCGTGAGTAAAGTGCCGCCCGCTTGATCTTGTAAAAAAACCGTCACGACTGATTCTGGGGGGGGTGACACCGTCTTTACCCCAAGTAAAAACGATTTTTTCATTTTCAATTATTTCTAAATACTTTCCAACCGTCGTTAAGTTGGTACCCTCTGGTCCCGTCATGACGTGAATGTATGAACCGCCTGATTTAGCGTCCGACCTAAAAGACACGGGAGTCAAATTCTCGGGGCTAAACCACTGCACCGCTAATTCGAGTTTCAACCACGCTTGAAAAACGCGATCCCGCTTCCCCTTAATAAATTTGGTGATGGTTAATTGCGGCGTCGATTTCATACGTCCTCTTTTTCAATAAATTTTTTCAAAGAATCAAGACTATCTTCCCAAAATTCGCGGTAGTACTGCATCCACTTGTCGGCCGAACTTAGACCGTCCGGATTCAATCTTAAATAAGAAAAGTTCCCTTCGCGACGTCTTGAAACCAAACCAGCTTTTTCTAAACTTTGAATGTGTTTCGAAATCGCCGCCAAAGACATCGAGTAACTTTCGGCAACTTCCCCAACGGCGCGCTCGCGTTTCGAAAGCTTCCGCAAGATCGAACGCCTGGTCGGGTCTGATAAGGCCTGAAATATTGAGTCAAGATTATGTGCGGATCGTTCAACCATATTGTTGAATAGTCCTCCATCCTTTGGCTGTATTCAACTAAAAAGTTAAATAGATTTGTAGGCCTTCGCAACAAAATAAAACGAATTGGCGTCAAATAATGGCTTCTAGATACGAAATTATACAATCTTAAAATGTATAAGTCAGAGTAACGGCCCCAACAAATACGAACTAGGGAATAAAGCAACGTGCGGGGTATATAGCGCAGTCAGTTTCAAATTATCGCGATTCTAAATTGGCATCGACCTCGCAAAGCTTAAGGGCATTAAGCGACTAAATCGCGGGAGAAAAAAAATGGCAAAGACGACTTTAAAAGCGGTCAGTAAATTGATGAAGGGTATCGATCTGTGCATGTTGACGACGGTGGGCGGGCGGGGCGTAACCTCGGGACGACCGATGAGCAATAATGCGGATGTCGATTATGACGGGACTTCGTATTTTTTTACCAACTCGGATGCGCGCACGATTCGCGAAATCAAAAAAAATCCGCATGTCAGCTTGTCGTACGTGAACAACGGACTTCTTTCGAAGACTTTTGTTTCGGTGGCGGGAAAAGCGCGGTTATCGAAAGACCGCGAAGAGATGATGGAGCACTGGAATAAGGATCTGGAAATTTGGTTTAAAGATGGAGTCAAAACCAAAGGCTTAGTGATGATCGAAGTCGCCGCCAACCATATTAAGTATTGGCAGAATAACAAAGAAGGCGAAGTTTCCCTTTAAGGAAGTAGCTTTTCAAATTTCGTACAGATGGCGTCTGCCATTTTAAAAATTTCTTGGAAAGCTTTGGGGTCTTCGAGCTGGCCGCCCTGAAGCTCGGGGGCCACAAGGCATAATTTAAAACCCGCTTGCTTCAATTTTAAAAGGGCGTCGGCCGCGACCGGCTGTTTGTCAAAGCAATCGACCCAAACCCATTTCGCGTAGTTTTTAAAACCTAGCGCGAATTCTAAGTTTTCAAACTTAGAATAGCGAACGCTGAAGAAAGTCGGAGAAGCTTGGCCCAGCTTAGCCAGAGTCGGAATTGTGGTATCTAGGAAAAAATAATTTGAAACTTTTTTTTGTTGAAGAAGTTTGGTGCATTGAGCTTCAAGTCCGTCTTCTTTGGTATTTAAGATTAAAATTCCCGATATTTTTTTTTCGACGAATTTATCGAGCCACTTTTCAAAGTCGATTCCGCGGACCCAGGGGTCGTGAGACAAATGAAGCTTCTGAGGGTGATTTAAATCAGTTCTTAAATCGATTTCGGCCCCCCAGTGGGCTTCATGAGTTTCAAGTTGTTCCAAAGTATTAACCCGATGTTTGATGATAGCTGGCTTATTCATTGAAACCTTTTTTCTTCAGAATCATCAGCGCTAGAATTTGCGTTAAACCATTAAAGCCGGTTTCCCATACGGGCGGGTGCCAACTTTTGGTGATCTGACGAAGCGGCCAGTCTAAAACATTTAAGATATCTTCTAGGGCCGCTGAACTAGGGGCGTCAGAGACCTCAAAAATAATTTTGGTAAAGTCGTCTTTAAAATCTGAGATCTTGGCCGTGCCGGCGGTGTGTTTAACGCAAAATCGTCAGAAGTCGTCAATAAATTGGAAGCAATCGGCTACCAGCAAAAGTCAGTCATCCTTAGTCGGTACTTCGATTTTCAAAAAATATTTATTTTAGAAAAAATTCGCTGATCCCCAAGCTTTCGGGATCATGTTGAGTTGGCCGTTGACAGACCTCGAGTAACGACCTGAAATAGAAACAGTGGAAGAAATTTTTCTTTTTTTACAGCAAGCCTGGCAAAAAACCTCAACTCGCAATTATATTATAATCTTTGCGGCGCTTGGCGTTTTATTAATTATAGGCCTTACACAACTGTCGGTCGAAGAAGACACGGGCCCCTGTTCGCCCACTCAGTTTTTAGGGGAATGCTACAACGTGCCGCGAACTTTGTGCGAAACAACCCTAGCTTTGATCAAAGAAACTTGCGACAGCCAGATTAAAAAAGTGACGGGGCCGTCGCAGCTTGTGGGTCCGATATCACGTAATTGCGAGCAATTAAGATACGATCGCATTTTGAAATATACTCGAAAATCCAGCCCAAGCTGCGCCGATCGAATTCACTACTTAGAATCTTGGCAAAAAACGAACCCCGATTTTTAAAGTTAAGACTTAGGAAATGCGATATCGCTTTTGATATTTTAGAGAGTCAAATCGTGAAGTTCTAATTTCCATCGTCTATGTCGAATATGAATTAACAAATTTTTAACGATAAAAAAACCAAAGCGTTTTCTTTGAAAATGCGCATTGTAACGCGCATGCGGAGGATATTTTTATAGTATACGTTATATAATAGTGAGGCCGATTTATATTCGAAAAATTGTCGGCAGAATTACCAGCTAAATACGGATTCCAAAAGAAAATCCGAATCTGAAGTTTTAAGCTCCGAGATCAGATGTAGTCGCTATGAAGAACCGCCCAAACTTGGTTAGGCACATTCAAAACGAAGCAGATGATGACCCGTTCGTGATTCCAAGACTTGCCGCAGTGATAATAGATAGCTTAATTTTTGGCAGACATAAATCCATTTAAATGCGTCGATCTGCTAAAAATTCTTCGATATTAATAACCTCATACTTTTCAAATGTTAAAAATCTTGGTGTTTTCCTTGAAAGACCAGACCTCCAGCACTAAAAAAGGTCTTTTACGTGCCCTCTTGTTTTTTATTACTCACTTTGATTGAGTTACCCAGGCGGGTGTTCCGCAACTGTGAATAACGAAGTTTGCCTTGCAGAAGTGTAGTTATCCAAATTAAAATAAACTGTGCCTGAACATAAATTGATTCCCGCCAAACAGTACTTTTTCCTAGATTCTATTCGAGGCGTAGCGGTGCTTCTTGTATTGAAATCCCATTTTATGAGCTACATCGACCTAAATCGTCTTGGCCCGCTCGCTGTGTATGTTAAATCTGTGAATTCCACGTTTGATAAATATTTTATTAGTAATGGTTTTGTGCACGTCGGTGTTTTGCTATTTATCGTACTGAGTGGATTTATCATTAATTTGAATACAGATACGAGCGATTTCGGATTAGCTCGTATCAAAAAGTTCGTTGTTCGAAGATTGTTTCGCATATTTCCAGTTTTCATTTTAGCAATGATTTGGGGTACCGCGATAGCACTATTTTATGGATCGAATACGTCGGACGTGTTCCTCGGCAACTTAAAAAACCTTTTTTGCTTTTATGGTTTAGTTCCTGTGACCCCACCACAAATGAATAGTATATTGGTCACTGTCGAAACCGAAGTTTGGTTGTATATCGTGTTTGCCTCAATCATTGGGTTTCTTCGCGGTTGGCTGTCATGGCTCCTTTTTTTTCTGGCTTCCATCTTAATTTATGTCGTCAACATCATGCTCGCAGGAGCGCAAATGTCCGATGG